>JANQLT010000211.1 GCA_028280455.1 Kiloniellales bacterium | reverse complement strand
GCCTTCCGGCCCCGGGTTCTTGCCCGACAGGAAGTGCATGGTGGCCATGTAGTTGAGCAGCGAGATCTGGCAGTCGAGCATGGAGATGTCGACATGCCGGCCGCGGCCGGTCTTCTCGCGCTCGTGCAGCGCGGCCAGGGTGCCGAGCGCGCCGAACACGCCGCCGCCAAGGTCGCCGATGGGGATGCCGGCCCGGGTCGGCTGGCCGCCCGGCATGCCGGTGATCGACATGCCGCCGCCCATGCCCTGGGCCACCATGTCGAAGGCCGGCCGGTTCGGGTTCGGCCCGGTCTGCCCGAAACCGGTGACCGCACAGGTGACGATCCGCGGGTTGATCCGCGCCAGGCTCTCGTGGTCGATGCCGAGGCGCTCCGTCACCCCCGGGCTGAAGTTGTCGAACACCACGTCGGCCCGCTCGACCAGCTTGTAGAAGAGGTCGCGCCCCTCGGTCTGCTTGAGGTCGATGCAGACGCTCTCCTTGCTGCGGTTGAGCGTCATGAAGTAGGCGCCCATGCCGTCGCGCGCGTACTCGGCGCTGGCGCTCAAGAGCTTCCGGGTGCCCTCGCCGCGCCCCGGCGGCTCGACCTTGATGGTGCGCATGCCCAGGTCGGTCAGCAGCATGGTGCCGTAGGGACCCGCCAGCATGTGCGTCAGGTCGAGCATCAGGAAGTGGGACAGTGGCTTCATGGCGGCAGTCGGTCCGTGGCGCGATTGAGGGTTCGGCTCAGGCGGCGGCGGGAAACGGCCCGGCCTTTTCCAGCATGCCGGGAACCCGCTTGCCGAGCTTGCCGCCGAGCCACTGCGCCGCCGCGATGCCGCGCTGCAGGTCGAGGCCGGTATCGACGCCGCTGCGCTCCAGCAGGTAGACCAAGTCCTCGGTGGGAATGTTGCCGGTCGCGGCCGGCGCGAAGGGGCAGCCGCCGATGCCGCCGAGGCTCGCATCCAGCGCCTGGGCGCCCGCCGCCTGAGCCGCGAAGGCGTTGGCCAGCCCGGTGTTGCGGGTATTGTGGAAATGCCCGCGCAGCTTGGCGGCGGGCGCCACCTGCCTGACCGCCTCGAAGGCCGCCGTGACCTGGGGCGGCACGCCGACGCCGATGGAGTCGGCCAGGGCGATCTCGTCGGGGGCGCTCTCGCCCTCGATCAAGCTCTCGGCGATCGAGGTCACCTGGTCCAGGCCGACCTCCCCTTCGAAGGGACAGCCGAAGGCGGCCGCGATCGTCACCGACGTCCGCCGCCCGGCGGCTTTCGCGACGGCCGCGACCCGGCGCCACCGGTCCAGGGTCTCCGCGATGGTGGCGCCCTGGTTGCGCCGGCTGAAGGTGTCGCTGGCGACCACCACGAAGTTGACCTCGTCGCAGCCCGCCGCGATGGCGCGCTCGGCGCCCCGCTCGTTCAAGGCCAGGCCGATGTAGGACAGCCCGGCCGATCTCGGCAGTTGCCGCATGACCTCCTCGGCGTCGGCCATCTGCGGCACGCGCTTGGGATTGACGAAACTGGCGGCCTCGACGCGGCGCGCCCCTGCGGCGACGGCGAGACCGATCAGCTCGACCTTCTCGGCCGTCGTCAGCCGGGCCTGTTCGCTCTGCAGGCCGTCGCGGGGAGAGACTTCAACGATTTCGATGGAGGGCATGACAAGCCATATTTGCATACGATTTTCATATTTTGTATACAAAATGATCATGCCATGCAAGAGCGCTTTGGCACGGCGCGCTCGCCGGCCATCACGAGCGCCGGCAAAGCCGCGTCAGCTCGGGTCGGCCTCCAGGATCGCGTCCCAGCTCTCGACCTCGCCGGCCGCCCGCTCATCGCGGCCGCCGGCCGCCTTGCTGGTCACGAGCATGCGGTCGCGCGCGGCCAGGATGTGCTCGCGGACCAGCGCCGATGCGCGGTCGGGCTCCCGGGCCCGCAGGGCGCGAAAGATCGACTGGTGGTCCTGGTGCGAGGCGTCGAGCTGCTCGTCGCTGAAGTTGAAATAGTGCCGCAGGACCAGCGGCAGCTCGGTGACCTGACGGATGATCCGGAGCAGGTACTGGTTGCCGCAGGCGCCATAGAGCACGGCGTGGAAGCGGTGGTTGAGGCGGAGGAAGCGGGTGCGCACCTCCTCGGGCTCCAAGCCGTCCGGGTTGGCGAGCACCGCCGCCATGCGGCTGATCAGCTCGCCCAGGTCGGCTTCGCTCTTTGGCTCCAGGCCGCGGCGCGCGGCCAGGCGCACGGCCTCGGACTCCACCAGCGCCCGGACGCCGTAGATCTCCTCGGCATCCTGGGCCGAGAAGCGGCGCAGCCGGTGCCCCCGCCTCGGCTCGTAGACGACGAAGCCCTCGGCCTCGAGCCGGTTCAGGGCGTGGCGGACCGGTGTCCGCGACAGCCCGAGCTCCGCCGCCAGATGTGCCTCGGGCAGCTTCGCGTCCATGGCGAAACTGCCCTCGACCATCATCCGCTTCAACGCGCGGTACGCGCGCGCGCTCTGCTCATCCATGGATTTTTGAATACAGTCTTGCGCTTAAGCTGACAAACGCATTCTGGCGAGGCAGCGACCGCGGGTCTTGCCCCTCCCCCGACCTCGTCCGGCGAGGGGACCCGGTTTCGAGCCGGCTCAGCTCACCCAGCGCTGCTCGAACTCGTCGACCTCGTTGAAGCCGGTCACGCTGCAGAAGGCCTTGAAGTCGTACAAGCGGGTATTGCTGCCCGTCGTCGTGCCCCGATCCGCCAACGCGCCGTAGATGCCGTCGAGCGCCGCCGCCGCGGCGAGGAAGCCGGCCGCCGGATAGATCGTGATCTGAAAGCCGAGCTCGGCGAGCCGCTCGCGGGGCAGCACCGGCGTCGAGCCGCCCTCCACCATATTCGCCATCAAGGGCAAGTCGAAGCTCCGGCCGATCGTCTCCAGCTCCGCCTCCGATTCCGGCGCCTCGATGAAGAGGATGTCGGCACCGGCCTTGGTATAGGCCTCGGCGCGGCGCAGCGCCTCGTCGAGACCGTAGGCGGTACGGGCATCGGTACGCGCGATGATCATGGTGTCGCTGCTCGAGCGGCTGTCCACGGCGACCTCGACCTTGCGCACCATGTCCTCGATCGGAATCACCCGGCGGTGCGGGGTATGCCCGCACTTCTTCGGCGACTCCTGGTCCTCGATCTGGATCGCCGCGACGCCGGCCGCCTCGTAGCCGCGCACCGTGTGGCGCACGTTCAGCAAGCCGCCGTAGCCGGTATCGGCGTCGGCGATCAGCGGCACCTCGAGAGCGGCGGCGATCGCGCCCGCCCGATCGACCATGTCCGTGTAGGTCGCAAGCCCCGCGTCCGGCAATCCGAGGTAGGAGGCGACCACGCCGAAGCCGGTCATGTAGCCGGCATCCACCGGATGCCGGTTCAAGAGTCGGGCGGAGATCAGGTCGAAGACGCCCGGAGCGATGATCGTCTTTCCGGGCTGAAGTCGGTCGCGCAACGTCTGTTTGGACATGTCGATCCATCCCTATCGCGGCTCGTGAGAGTGCTGGGTGGCCCCCGTCGCCGCACGCCATGGTTTGCCGTGCCAGGTGCAAGGGGCGGTCGCCGGATCGTCGGGTGCCGCCATCCCAGGTCGCCGGTTGCCGGCACGTGAAGAAGTATTGTATACATATAAGACCCACTTGGGCATATCAAGTCCAGCTCCACGAGAGCGAATGGCAATGGCCTCCAAAGCCCCCAGCGCGGCGAGAAGCGAGCGAGACAACGGCAGAGCCCGGGCCTCCCGCGGCGCCGCCGACAAGGCCTATCGCGGGCTTCGCGGGCTGCTCGTCAAGGGCAGCTTTCAGGCGGGCTCGCACCTGCGCGAAGAGCTTCTCGCCAAGCGCCTCGGCGTCAGCCGGACGCCGGTGCGCGAGGCGGTGCGACGGCTGGCCGCGGAAGGCTGGCTGGAAATCGTGCCCAACCAGGGCGCCTATGTCTGCGACTGGTCACGGCACGACATCGAGGAGGTCTTCGCCCTGCGGGCCATGCTCGAGGGCTATGCCGCCGAGTCGGCCGCCCGCCAAGCGAGCGATGCCCAGGTCGCCGAGCTTCTTGATCTAAGTACCCGTGCTAAAACACTTCTTCCGGGCACGGCCATTGAAGACGTCGAGCAGATCGCCGAGCTGAACGACCGCTTCCACAAGCTCATTCTCGAGGCCTCGGGCCAGCGCAGGACGGCGGTCACGGTCTCGCATCTGGTCGAGCTGCCGATCACCTTGCGCAACTTCCATCAGTTCACAGCGGCCGACATGGAGCGCAGCGTCAGCCAGCACCAGGCCATCGTCGATGCCATCGCCGGCCGCGACCCGGCCTGGGCCGGGGCCGTCATGCGCGCCCACGTGCTGAGCGGCAAGGCGATCTTCATGGAGCGCATCGGCCTGCCGCCGGCCGGCCCCGGCGACCGGGAAGCGGCGCCCGGCGCCGACACTAGCGGAGACGCGGACCCGCCGGCGTGACGCCGCCGCGGCTGCGAGCCGCCGCCCCGTCAGCATTGTTTGACAGGGCCGTGACAAACGAATATTGTATACAAAAATTTGAAGAACGATGACACAGGGAGTGCTTCGGGATGGCCAATCCCAATGCACAACGTCCCCTTGAACCGAGACACCACCGCCGCCGGGCGGCGCATTTGACTCGGTTCGGCGGCCGTTCGGCGCCCCAGGTCCCCGAGGCGAAGCTCACGGAGACGAGGGCCGTCGCGCGGCGACGCCCGGCGGACAGGATCGCGGGCGCCGTCGGCGGCATTGCCGACATCGCGCGCCCTTTCAAGCCGCAAGAAGGCGCCCAGAGACCTGGGCGCACAGGGTCACCGCTGAACGCCGCGAGGCCCGTCGCGGGAGACAGCCTCATAGCCGGCAGGCGCCGCTCGGCGGCGCCGGCCTATCGAAACACGGCGGGGCCGACCCGGGCGCGGACAGCAGCGCCCCTTGGCCCCTTGGGAACATCAACGGTCGGTATCCAGCCCTGCCGGACGTCCGGCCGCTCGCACACGGGAGGTAACCAAACATGTCAGCGTCAAAGCAGATGACCGGTGTCGGCACCAATCGCCGCCGCTTCTTGCAACTGGCCGGGGCGACCGGTATCGGCGCCCTACTGCCTTTCAGCCTCACCGATGTCAGATTCGCCGCCGCGGCCGCCGGACAGCTCCGGGTCCGCTTCGGCTCCGACATCTCGATTCTCGACCCGGCCCTGATCTTCCAGGTCGAAAACCAGACCATCGCCGGCCATGTCTACAACGGCCTGGTCAAGTACGATCAGGCCACCAACGAGATCGTCCCCGACCTCGCCAAGTCCTGGGAAGTGTCGCCTGACGGAACGACCTACAGCTTCGCGCTGCACGGCGGCGTGAAATGGCACAAGGGCTACGGCGAGTTGACGGCCGAGGACGTCAAGTTCAGCTTCGAGCGCGTGCTCGACGAAACCACCGGCAGCCGCTACCGCGGCCAGCTCGCCGGCCTCGAAGCCGTCGAGGCGCCCGACGCGACGACCGTCGTGTTCCGCCTGGCCCAGGCGAACGCCGGCTTTCTCCACAAGGTCTGCGCCTTCAACCAGGGCTGGATCGTCTCGCGCAAGGCCGTCGAGGAGAAGGGCGAGGCCTACAAGCTCGACCCGATCGGCACCGGGCCCTTCGTGTTCGATAGCTGGATCGCCGGCAACTCGGTGCGCCTCGTCGCCAACGACGACTACTTCGAAGGCCGGCCCCAGCTCAACGAGGCCATCTTCCGCATCATCCGCGACGAGACCGCGGCCGCCATCGCGCTGGAGAACGGCGAGATCGACATCTTCTTCGGCCTCCAGCAGCCCGAAGTGCTGGACCGGCTGGAGGCCGCGAAGGGCGTCACGGTGCTCAGCCGAGCCGCCAGCAACACGGTCAACCTGGTGCTGAACACCACGGTGAAGCCGCTCGACGACGTGCGCGTGCGCCGGGCCATCATCCATGCCCTCAACCGTCAGGGCCTGATCGACGGCTTCTTCCGCGGCACCAAGACCTTCGCCCACAGCGTCCTGACCGCGACCTTCCAGGAATACAGCGAGAACGTGCCGAAATACGACTACGACCCGGAAAAGGCCCGCAAGCTGCTGGAGGAGGCCGGCGCGGTCGGTTTCGACTTCGAGATCACGACCGTCGCCCTCAGCCCCTACGACCGTTTCCCCGTGCCGATGGCCGACGACCTGAGCGCGGTCGGTATCAACGCGACGATCAAGGTCGTCGAGCGCGGCGCCTACGTGCAGGCGCGGGCCAGCGGCCGGGTGCAGAGCTGCATCACGGCGGTCGTGGGGCCGCCCGATCCGGATTCCCCCCTAGTCACTTTGTTCTCGACGGCATCCTTCCCGCCGGGGCTCAATACGTCACGCTACGACAAGGTCGACGACCTGCTGGCCGCGGCCGCCAAAGAGCTCGACGCGGCGAAGCGCAAGGCGATCTACGAGGAAATCCAGCAGCGGACGATGGAGGACGTTCCGGTGGTGCCGATCTTCGGCGAGCGACTCTTCCTCGCCCACAACGACAACGTGGAAGGTCTGGTGCAGAACTCGCTGTTCACCGTCTACACCTATCCCGTGTCCCTGAAGGCCTAGCGCCTTGGCCGGCTACCTCGGCCGCACGCTAGTCCAGCTGGTCGCCACGCTGGTCGGGATCGTCACGGTCGCCTTCTTCCTCATGAGGGCGATACCGGGCGATCCCGCTCTCTATATGCTCGGCGACTTCGCGACCGAGGAAGCCGTCGCGGCTCTGAGAAGCCGGCTCGGGCTCGATCTGCCGGTCTATCAGCAATACCTGGTCTTCATGGAGCGCGCCTTGACCGGCGACCTCGGACGCTCCGTGGTCACCGGCCAGCCGGCGCTGGCCGAGATGCTGAGCGCCCTGCCCTGGTCCCTGTCGCTCGCCGTCGCGGGCCTGGCCGTCGCGGTGATCCTGGGCGTGCCGCTCGGCATCCTCTCCGCCATCAAGCAAGGGACCTGGGTCGACATGACCATCATGCTCGTCGCGCTGATGGGCATCTCCTTTCCGGTCTTCTGGGTCGGCTTGGTCGCGGTTCTCTTCTTGTCTCACCACGCCGGGCTGTTTCCCGCCCTCGGTGCCGCGACCGGCGGCGGCTTCTGGACGCAGATCCACCACCTGACCCTGCCCGCGCTGGTCCTCGGCCTTTCGGTAGCGGCCTACATCGCGCGCCTGACCCGGAGCGCGATGCTCGAGGTGCTGGGACAGGACTACATCCGCGTCGCCCATGCGATGGGCGTGCCCGAGCCACGGATCTTCTTCCGCCTGGCGCTGCGCAACGCCTTCATCCCGATCCTCGCCGTGATCGGGGTGACCTTCGCCTGGGCCCTGGGCAATGCGATCCTGGTCGAGGTGGTGTTCAGCCGCCCCGGCCTGGGCTCGACCGTCCTGAAAGCGGTCCTGGCACGCGACTATCAGCTCGTGCAAGCGGGCGTGCTGGTCCTCGCCACCGGCGTGGTGCTGATCAACGCGACCCTGAACGTCCTCTACGGGGTCATCGACCCGCGCATGCGGAGCGACTGATGGCATCCGGCGAGATGGCCCGGGACAGCGCGATCCCACGTCAGCCGGCCGGGCCCGACGATCCCGAGGCGGCCCGGCGCCGGCGCCAGGCGGCCCTGCGCCGCTATACGCGCCACCCCGGCTTCATGGTCGGCGCCACGATCATCCTGCTCCTGGCGCTGCTCGCGATCCTCGCCCCCTGGATCGCCCCGAACTCGCCGCTCAAGACCGAGATGTCGCTGGTCCTCGCCGAGCCCTCCTGGGCCTATCCGCTGGGCACCGACCAGTTCGGCCGCTGCGTCCTGTCGCGCCTGATCTACGGCGCGCAGATCTCGCTCCAGGTCGGCTTCTGGGTGGTCCTGATCTCCCTCACCTGCGGCACCCTGATCGGCGCGCTGGCGGGCTTCCTCGGCGGCTGGATCGAGCGCGCCATCGTCGCGCTGATCGACATCATGCTGGCCTTCCCGGGCTTCCTGCTCGCGCTCGCGCTCGTCGCCGCCCAGGGGTCTTCGCTGACGTCGGTGATCACGGCCGTCTCGATCGCCTACACGCCGCGGGTCGCCACCGTGATGCGGTCGGTGGTGCTGACCATCCGGCCGCGGCCCTTCATCGAGGCCTCCCATGCCATCGGCTTGACCAAGCTGCGGATCCTGCTGCGCCACGTCATCCCCAACGCCATGCCGCCGGTCATCGTGGTGGCGACGGTGAGCGCGGCGACGGCGATCCTGGCGGAAGCCGGGCTGAGCTTCCTCGGCCTCGGCGTCCAGCCGCCGACGGCGACCTGGGGCAGCGTCATCGCCAACGGACAGGCGGTGATCACCACGCGGCCCCTGATCTCCCTCTCCGCCGGGTTGAGCATCGCCGTCGCGGTCATCGGCCTGAACCTGCTCGGCGACGGGCTGCGCGACACGCTCGACCCGCAAATGCGCCGCCAAACCGGCGCCAAGATGCTCTGACGGGGCCGCGATGCAACGCTCGAGCCCACCCTCAAGCGATCCCAGCGCCGCCAAGGCCGGCCCGCGCGGCCCGGTCCTGGAGCTGCGCGACCTGGTGACGCGCTTTCCCGGAGACGACGGCCCCCTGAGCATCGTCGACGGCGTCAGCCTCTCGGTCGCTTCCGGCGAGACCCTCGCGGTCGTCGGCGAGTCCGGCTCGGGCAAGACCATGACCTTCCTCTCCGCCATCGGCCTGATCCCGCCGCCGGGGCGGGTCACGAGCGGGCAGGTCCTGCTCGAGGGCACGGATCTCCTGACCCACACGCCGGAACAGCTCCGTGCGGTGCGGGGCGAGCGGATCTCGATGGTCTTCCAGGACCCTCTGACCGGGCTCAATCCGGTCTTCACCATCGGCGAGCAGATCGTCGAGGTGCTGCGCGCGCACCGCAAGCTGTCGCGCGCCGAGGCCCGCAAGAAGGCGATCGAACTCCTGGAGCGGGTCCAGATTCCCGATCCGGGCCGGCGGGTCGACGACTATCCCCATCAGCTCTCCGGCGGCATGCGCCAGCGCGTCCTCATCGCCATGGCGATCTCGCTCGATCCCAGCGTGCTGATCGCCGACGAGCCGACCACCGCGCTCGACGTGACGGTCCAGGCGCAGGTCCTCGAGCTGCTGGCCGAGCTGCGGGAAGAGTCCGGCATGGCCATGGTGCTGATCACCCACGACCTCGGCCTCGTCGCGCGCCACGCCGACAGGGTGGCGGTGATGTACGCCGGCCGCGTCGTCGAGCAGGGCAGCGCCAAAGCCGTCTTCGAGCAGACGGCGCACCCCTACACGCTGTCCCTGTTCCGCGGCGTCCCCAGCCTCGATACGGATACCGCGCAGGACCTGATCGAGATCGAAGGGCAGCCGCCGGACCCGGCGTTCCTGCCGCCCGGTTGCGCCTTCGAGCCGCGCTGCTTCCTCGGCCAGGGGCGCGCGAGCTGCCAGGCCACCCGTCCCGGCTTGCAGCCGACGCTCGGCACGGAGCACCAGACGGCCTGCCTGCATAGCGCCGAGCTGACCGCGACGAGGGCGCGGGCATGAACGCGGACCTGCGGAGCACGGGCGAGCACGAGACCCTGTTGCAGGCCGACGACCTCAGCAAGGTCTTCGGCGGGCGCGGCCTGCTGTTCCGGCGCAGCCGGCCCGAGGTGCGCGCCGTCGACAAGGTCAGCTTCTCGGTCCGCCGCGGCGAGACGCTGGGCATCGTCGGCGAGACGGGATCCGGCAAGAGCACGCTGGGCCGTCTCTTGATCCGCCTGCTGGACCCCTCCGCCGGACGCATCGTCTTCGACGGCCGCGACATCACCGGCCTGGCCCAGGGACGGATGCGCAAGCTGCGCCACGAGATGCAGATGGTCTTCCAGGACCCCTACGGCTCGCTCGACCCGCGCATGAAGGTCGGCGCCATCGTCGCCGAGCCGATGCTGGTCCACGGCGCGGAGCGCTCCGGCATCGCCCGCCGCACCGCCGAGATCCTCGAATGGGTCGGCCTCTCCCCGGCCATGGCCGAGCGCTACCCGCACGAGTTCTCCGGCGGCCAGCGCCAGCGCATCGGCATCGCCCGCGCGATGGCCCTCGATCCCAAGCTGCTGATCCTCGACGAGCCGGTCTCCGCGCTCGACGTCTCGATCCAGGCGCAGATCCTCAACCTGCTGCGCGACCTGCAGCGCCAGTCCGGCGTCACCTACATCTTCATCGCCCACGACCTCGCCGTCGTGCGGCACATCTCCGAGCGCGTGGCCGTGATGTACCTCGGCAAGATCGTCGAGACGGCGCCGCGCGAGCGTCTCTATGCCGCGCCGCGGCACCCCTACAGCGCCTCGCTGCTGTCGGCGGTGCCACTGCCCAACCTGCGCGCGGAGCGGCAGCGCAAGCGCATTGCGCTCTACGGCGAGATCGGCTCGGCGACCGCCCTGCCCGGCGGTTGCCGCTTCCACCCGCGCTGTTTCAAGGCGCGGCTGGTCGCCGCCGCCGGCGGGGTCGCGACAACGGCCCTGTCCAAGGACGTGGTCGTGCCGAGCCGCTGCACCGACAGCGAGCCGCCGCTGGCCGACGACGGCAACGGCCACTTCGCGGCCTGTCATTTCCCACTGGATCCGAACGGCGCGGAGGCTCGGGACAGCGCGCCCTTCGCGGCCGGACAGTCAAGGAGGCACTCGTGAGCGAAAACCTCGAGAGCAACTATGCCGGCGTGTTCGACGGCAAGGTCGGCTTCGGCGAGCGGCCGGCCGTCGTCGTGATCGATTTCATGAAGGCCTACACGACGGAGGGCTCGCCGTTCTACGCCGATGGCGTGGTCTCAGCGGTCTCGGAGAGCGTCGAGCTCTTGTCCGCCGCCCGCCGGGCGCAGGTCCCGGTAATCTACACGAAGGTGATCTACCACCCCTCCGGCATCGACGGCGGGCTCTTCCTCAAGAAGGTCCCGTCCCTGCGCAAGCTGGTGCCGGGCGAGCCGCTGACCGAGATCGACGAGGCGCTGACGCCGCTGGAAAGCGAGCTGGTGATCGTCAAGAGCTACCCGAGCTGCTTCTTCGGCACCTCCCTGGTCGCGACGCTCAAGGCAATGAACGCCGACACCCTGGTCCTGATCGGCTGCTCGACGAGCGGCTGCGTGCGCGCCACCGCGGTCGACGGCCTGCAGTACGGCTACCATGTGATCGTGCCGCGCGAATGCGTCGGCGACCGCCACGCCGACCCGCACGACGCCAATCTCTTCGACATCAACGCCAAGTACGGCGACGTGGTGGGCAAGGCGGAGGTCATCGCGCAGTTCGACGCGATCGCCGCGCGGGCGGCGGCCTAGCGCGCCGCGAAGCCGTCAAGCGAAGGAGGAGGAAAGCCGATGACCCTACAAGCCCCGGACAGCGCGGACGAGATCTACGTCTATTGGCAGACCGGCTGCACGAGCTGTCTCCGGACCAAGGAGTTCCTCACCGAGCACGGCATCGCCTTCGTCTCGCGCAACGTGCTCGAGGACGAGACGGCGCTCGACGAGCTGGCCCGCTTCGGGCTGCGCCAGGTGCCGATCGTCGTGCGCGGCGACGCCTGGGCGAACGGCCAGATACCCGGCGACGTGGCCAAGCTCGTCGGCATCGCGTGGGGCAAGGCGAACATCCTGCCTCCCGAAGAGCTGCACCGCCGCCTCGAGGCGATCATGGCGGGCAGCGACCGCTTCCTGCGCCAGCTTCCGCCGGACAGCCTGCAGACCCACTTGCCGAACCGGCCGCGCAGCTACGCCGACCTCGTCTACCACATCTACAACATCATCGACGCCTTCGTTGAGCACGAGGAGGGCATCCCGCTGGTCTACGAGGCCTACTACCGGCTGCCGCCCCCGGAGATGCAGTCCATCGCTGGGCTGGCGGGCTACGGCGGCCATGTCGCGAGGCGCCTCAACGACTGGTTCGAGGGCCCGGGGCGCGAGGCCGATTGGTCGAGGACCGCGCAGGTCTACTACGGCAAGCAGAGCCTCCACCAGTTCCTGGAGCGCACGGCCTGGCACAGCGGCCAGCACGCCCGCCAGCTCATGTGGACGCTCGAGCGCATGGACATCGCCCCGGACGGACCGCTCGGAGCGGAGACCTTCGAGGGCCTGCCGATGCCGGAGAAGGTTTGGGACAGCGAGAGCGACGCGGCGTGAGGCGAACACCGAGGACGCTCTTCCAGGACGAGGAGACGAGATGCCGGCCACCCTGTTCGACAAGATCTGGAGCGCCCATAGCATCACGACGCGGCCCGACGGGCACACGCTGCTCTTTGTCGACAGGCACCTGGTGCACGACGCCACGGCCCAAGCCTTCGATGCCATCGAAGAGCTCGGCCTCAAGGTCCGCAGACCGGACCTCACCCTGGGCAGCGCCGACCACTACGTGAACACGGTCGGCGCCCTGTCGGCGCAGGACCCCACCTTGGCCGAGATGACCCATCGGCTGCTCGACAACGCGCGCAAGTCGGACTTCGCCGCCTACGGCTTCGGCGACCCTCGGCAGGGCATCGTGCACGTCATCGGGCCGGAGCTGGGCTTCACCCTGCCCGGCACGGTCCTGGTCTGCGGCGACAGCCACACCGCGTCCCACGGCGCGCTGGGGGCGCTCGCCTTCGGCATCGGCACCTCCGAAGTCGCCCACGTGCTGGCCACCCAGACCATCTGGCAGGCCAAGCCCAAGCAGATGCGGATCACCATCGACGGCGCGCTGGGGCCGGGCGTCACGGCCAAGGACGTCGTGCTCGAGGTCATCCGGCGGATCGGCACGGAGGGCGGGACCGGCTATGCCATCGAATACGGCGGCGACGTCCTCGCCGCGCTGTCCATCGAAGGGCGGCTGACGATCTGCAACATGACCATCGAGGCCGGGGCCCGGAGCGGGCTCGTCGCGCCGGACGACAAGACCTTCGCCTATCTCGAGGGCCGGCCGCTGGCACCGTCGGGCGAGAGCTGGGCGCAGGCCGTCGAAGATTGGCGGGCGCTGCGCAGCGACCCCGACGCCGTTTTCGACCGCGAGGTCGCCCTCGACGGCGGGACGATCGAGCCGATCGTGACCTGGGGCACCTCGCCGGAGCAGGCCATGCCGATCTCCCAGGCGATACCCGAACCGCGGCTGGAAGCCGACCCCGTGCGCCGGCAGGCGGCCGAAAAGGCCCTTGCCTACATGGGCTTGCGGGCCGGCGCGGCGGTGAGCGAGCTGGCCATCGACCGCGTCTTCATCGGCTCCTGCACCAACAGCCGCATCGAGGACCTGCGCGCCGCCGCCGAGATCGCCAAGGGACGCCGGGCCAGCGTGCCGGCGATCGTCGTCCCCGGATCCGGGGAGGTGAAGCGGCAGGCCGAGGCCGAAGGCCTGGACCGGATCTTCCGCGCGGCCGGGTTCGAGTGGCGGCAGCCGGGCTGCTCCATGTGCGTGGCGATGAACGGCGATCGCGTGCCGCCGGGAGAGCGCTGCGCCTCGACCTCCAACCGGAACTTCGCCGGCCGGCAGGGGCCCGAGGCCCGCACGCACCTCGTGAGCCCGCCGATGGCCGCAGCGGCCGCCATCACCGGGCGGCTGACGGATGTCCGCAAGCTCGGCTATGGGGCGTGACATGCGAGCTTTTCGACGCCATCAGGGCCTCCTGGTGCCCTACGTCGCCGCCAACGTCGACACGGACCAGATCATCCCCGCGCGCTTCCTGCATCGAGCCCGCAAGCAGGGCTACGGCAGCCTCCTGTTCCACGACCTACGATACGACGACGCGGGCAAGGAGCGGCCCGCCTTCATCCTCAACCGGGACTCCTATCGGCAAGGAACGATCCTGCTCGCGGGCCCGAACTTCGGCTGCGGCTCCTCGCGCGAGCACGCCGTTTGGGCCCTCGCCGACTACGGCTTCCGCGCCGTCATGGCGCCGAGCTTCGGTGACATCTTCTACAACAACTGCAGCAAGAACGGCCTGCTCGCCATCGTCGCCGACGAGGCTCTGTTGGCGGCGCTGAGCGACGAAGCGCAGCGCCGGGCCGGCGCGACGGCGACCATCGACCTCGCCGAGCAGAGCATCAGGTCGGAAGACGGCCGCCGCTGGTCCTTCACCATCGACCCCTACCGGCAGCAGGCACTGCTCGAGGGCGCCTCGGAGATCGAGATGACCTTGAAGGCCATCGAGGAGATCGAAGCCTTCGAGGACGCCCACGGCTCGAAGCTGCCCTGGACTCTCCGGCCGGCCCTAGCCGGCAATGCGGCGGCGGACGGCCGGCAGAGCTGAGGGCATCGAGGCCGTGGCCTGCCGCCCGTTGGAAGACTGAACCGCAGAGTCCTGACTAGGCGCTGCCCCCTGAACTGCCTCACCCATCGTCGATAGGTCCCCGCCGCTGACAGGGTGTTCGGCCGGTGAGAGCGTCGAGCACGTCACCAAGCATCGCGTGCACGGGGCCGGCCCGCTCCGAGCCCTCCAACAGCGGGGCCAATCGACCTTTGGCCCGCATGGCGTTCTTGAAGGGGATGATGGCGGCAATCACGATAGCGGCACGGCCCTAGCTTGGCCCAAAATCCCGAACGCAAAGCCGGCCCCGGCATGCTCGGCAAGCCATCCGCCGGTCATTCCCGAAATCGCCCTTTATGCGTCAATCCGCGGTCTCGGCTTCACCCACGCTGCCGGTAATCCGCACACCGGCGCCGTTGATCTTGTAGTGCCCATTGATGAAGATCAGGGCCGACGTCATCGCTTCGGCAACGGCCGAATTGGCGATCCGCCCGGCATGCCATCCTTTCATGCCCGCGTCCGACGCCAGAGCGATGACCAGCTCACGGGCCGCCTTGTCGTTGCCGCAAACCAACACGTCGCAGTCGATCGCGTGATCCAGGTCGCTCAAGTGCGCGGCGGCGATGTTCTGGAAGGCGGAGACGACCTTGACGCCGTCACCCAAGCGCTCCTGCGCGGCTTTCGCGGCTGAGCCTTCCGGCGGCAAGATGACCGTGCGAACCTTGGGCGGCACGAGCGGCACGGTGACGTCGATCAGGATCTTGCCCTGCAGATGCGGCGCGATATCGTCGAGCATAGCGCCGTGACTGGCGTAGGGGACCGTCAAGGCAACGAGCTCCGCGGCCCCGGCTGCGTCGGTATTTGCCATGCCACCGATGGTCGTCGTGTCAGCCAAGGCATTGAGGCGATTCGCGACCTCTGCCGCCCGTGCGCCGTCGCGGGACCCAATCGTGATATCGTGGCCGGCACGCGCCCACCGCATGGCAAGGCCACGTCCCAAGTCACCGGTCCCGCCGATGACGGCAATCTTCAGTCGCCTCTCAGTCGGCCGTGTCATGTCTCTGCCTTCTGACCAGATGCGTCACTCAAAGGGGCCGATGGCCTACCACCAGGCCACGCGTTTCCCTATGCGCGTCACGATCGTGTAGATGATCAGGCTGACCACGACGGACGCGCCCACCGCGACCCAGGCTTCCACGAAGCTCATCATTTGGGTCGCCTTGTAGATGCTCCATCCCAGGCCGGAGTTCGCCCCGAGCATCTCAAGAACGACCGCCAGGATCATGGCGTGAACCACCGCGACCCGGAGGCCGGAGAAGATCCAGGGCAAAGAAGCCGGCATCCGAAGCTTGACCAGGATGGTTCGGTTGCTCGCGCCAAAGCTGCGCAGCAGATCGATGGCCACGGGATCGCAGCTTCTCAAGCCCGCTACCGCATTGATGAGAACGGTATAGCTGACCGCCAAGAAGATCAGCACGACCTTCGATGCGGGCCCGACCCCGAACCAGATGATGGCGAGCGGGCCATAGGCAATCATCGGCACGGAGTTGATCGTGACATAGAACGGCAGCAGACAACGCTCGACGCTCGGCCAAGTGACGAACAGGATCGCCAGGAGCAGACCGAACAGGGAGCCGGCGATGTAGCCGCTGACCGCCTCGCCCACCGTCGTCGCGGTGTCCTGCAGCAAGGTCCGCGGATCCTCCAGACTGACGAGGATGATCTCTCGCGGCGTCGGCAGGACAAAGTTCGGTAGCTGGAACCACCAGACCGCCAGCTCCCAGACGGCAATGAGCAGCACGGCGGCCAAGATGGGCGGCCAGTAGAGCAAGAGCAGGCGGCCGACCCGGCCGATGCCATTCGGCGCGCCTTCGGGCAGAGATCTAGGCAAGGGCCGAGCCGACATGGGATCTCAAGCCTCCACCTGCCACCAAGCGATTCTCTTGTGCAGGAAGACGATCGCCGCATAGAGGCTGACGCCGGTCAGTCCGGTAAGCAGAATGCCGGCCCAGAGCTGCGGAATCCGGTAGTCGAACATGGCCATGAGAAGCACGACGCCGAGCCCCTGACTCGCGCCGAACCACTCGCCGACAATGGCGCCGACCAAGGCTAGGCTCGCCCCGAGGCGCACGGCCGTCATGATCGACGGCAGGGCGGCGGGCAATTGCAGCTTGAACAGGATTGCCGTCGGGCTCGCACCGAAACTGCGTAGCAGGCCGATCTCGCCCTCGCCCACCGAGCGGATGCCGCGCAGCGTGTTCACCGCGACCGGAAAGAAGCTCAGGTAGAGGGCGATGATCACCTTCGAGGCGATCCCGTTTCCGAACCACATGATGATTATGGCGCCGAACGCGATGATGGGGATGGCTTGGGACGCCACGAAATAGGGCAGGAACATCCGCTCGAGAAGCCGAGAGCGCGAGAAGGCGATCCCGCTCACGACGCCCGTGGCCGTGCCGGCCATGAGCCCGAGCACGGCTTCGAGAAGGGTTGTCCCGACGGCAGCCGCAAGAGGCGCGCGATCGAACCACATGGTCGACAAGACGACACTCAGCGGCGGCAGCTTGTCGTGCGATATCTCGAACAGCCAGACTGACCACTCCCAAGCGACGAAGATGGCCAGCAAGGCGAAGAGCTGCGCGGTGAAGCGCCCGATCGAACTGCGCCGGCTCATCGCCCGCCCGCCTCCTTGTCCGAGACCGATCTGTTCATCGCCGCGAAGGCCTTGAGGCTCTCATCCTCGATCGTCGCCAGAAGCTCCCGCTTCAGCTCGACGAACTCCGGTCGCGTGATGATGTCCGGTGCCCGCGGGCGCGCCAAGGCGACCTCCTTGTCGAGCTTGATGTGGCCCGGCCGAGCCGACATGACGAGCACGCGGTCCCCGAGATAGATCGCCTCGTCGATGTCATGCGTTATGAACAGGACCGTGCGCTTCTCGCCTTCCCACACTTCCAACAGCCAGCGCTGCATCAGGGCGCGAGTCAAGGCGTCCAAGGCCCCGAAGGGCTCGTCGAGCAGCATGATCTCGCGGTCGAACATGAAGGTCCGCATGAGCGCCACGCGCTGGCGCATTCCCCCGGAAAGCTGACTCGGGTAGTGACTCTCGAAGCCGCCAAGGCCAAAGCGGTCGAGCGAGTCCATGGCCCGTTGCCGGGCCGTAGCCCTCGCTACGCCGTCGATCTCGGCCGCGAGGATCGCGTTGTCTAGAACCGTGCGCCAGGGCAGCAGCATGTCCCGCTGAGGCATGAACGCGACCTGCCCCAGGAGATGATCATGCGGCTGCTGCTCTCCATCGATCAGGAGCAGGCCCTCGTCCGGTGGCAGCAGACCGACGATGATGTTGAAGAGCGTGCTCTTTCCGCAGCCGCTTGGGCCGACCAAGGTGACGAATTCGCCGTCGTTCACCCGCAAATTCACGTTGTCCAGAGTCTGAACCGTCGAGACTCCGGCCGTGAAGTGCTTGGAGAGGTTCTTCACACAGATTTTCGGGGTCACAACGCATCCGTCCTCCGCTGCCGTCGGCGCGTGCTCCTGCCACCGATGGTGGCGGGAACACGCGCCCGTCTCCGTCATTCTAGTTGCTTATGACTTTGTACTCCTCCGGAACGGCTTCCCAGAAGCGAGGGACGATGGAGCTCGGGATATCGACCGGCGCATCGAGGACACCGGACTCGACGAGCAGCTCGTTTGTGAAGTCCAGTTGCTTGGTGTCGATGTAGCCGATTCCCTTCTGCCCCGCCACGCCATAGGTGATCAGGGGCCCAAGCTGCTCGAGCTGCTCCTTCTGCTCGGTCCGGTCGGCGGTCGGGACGACGCTGAGCAAGATGTCGACCGCTTCATCCGGATTGGTCAGCGCGTAGCTCCAGCCACGCAAGCTCGCGTTCAGGAAACCCTCGATGAGCTTAGGATTGTCCTTCACGACCTGTTCGCCGACGATGAGCGATTCGTTCGGAAGGTTCACACCCAGCTCGGACGGGTTGAAGACAGTGGCGGGCTCGACGCCCTTCCGCTTCAAGACCAGGGCTTCGTTGTAGACGGTGACCGTCGCCACGTCGACCTTGCCCTCGAGAAAGGGGACCATGCTGTTCGCCTGCGCCTCCACCTTGACTTCATCGAGCGGGATGCCGTTCCTCTTCAACATACCCTGGACGATGAACTGCGGGCCGGAGAACCAGGTCGAGACGGTCTTGCCCTTCAGGTCCGAGAACTTCTTGATCCCGGATTCCTCGAGAGCGACCAAGCGGTAGGGCGTCTCCTGGAACATCATGCCGATGCCCAGAATCGGCAGCCCCTTGGCGCGGGCCCGAAGCAGGGAAGCGGCACCGCCGCCGTGACCGAAGGTATCGGCCCCGGAGCCCACCATGTTCTCCGCAATGATGTTCGGGCCGCCGGGATTGATCGTGAGATCGATCCCTTCCTCCTCGTACCAGCCTTTCTCCTTGGCGACGTAGTAGCCGATGAACTGCGCCTGTGGCAGCCACTTCAGTCGAAGCGAAGCCGCCGTGAGATCCGCCGCAAAAACCGGAATGCTGGTCGAAGCGGTCAAGAGCAGAGCCGCGACGCCCACGAGCCCTGCTTTCATGCCAAAGCGTTTCGATTTCCAAAACATAACCCTTGCTCCTCCTCTGTTGTTGGTGACGATCACTTGCTGAGTTTCATTGCCGAAGCTATGCGAATATCTCGCCGAGCGTAGAAATCGTCCGCAGGACTTTGTCCTGCTCCAAGCCGGGCCATTGGACGCGCATCAGGAAGTGGTTGACGCCAAGGGTCTCGCTGTAGCGTTGGATCTCCTCGGCGACATAGGACTTGTCGCCGATGATGAAGCGGTCCTTGGCGAAATCCTCGAAGGTCTGGTCGAACGACTCCGCGCCCTTGGACTGCTTGTCGAGCCCCCATGACGAGTAGGCGCCGTATTTGTATTCGAGCGCGGCCTTGCACTCCTCCATCGCCTTGGCGCGCGTCGGCCCGATGTAGCATTCGCGCGTGATCGGGATCTCCGCCGGGAGCGGCTTGTCCGCCTCTCGGAGCGTATCCCGATAGAGCTTCATCTGCGGCTCGAGGGCCTTCAGATGCGCGAAGTTGGTGATCAGCCAGGCATCGCCGATCCTTGCCGCGCGCTTGACCGCCGCGTCGACGACCGCCGCGACCCAGATGGGCGGCCCGCCCGGGCGAGTCGGCTTCAAGCCGATTCCGAGGTCCTCGATGTTGAAGATCTTGCCGTGGTACGTGACGCGGTCCTCGCTCCAGAGCCGACGCATGATCTCGATGCTCTCGGTAAAGCGCTGGACGCGCTCCTTGAGCGGCACGTTGAAGGTGTTGAACTCCGCCTCGCGATAGCCGATTCCGATACCCAGCACGTAGCGCCCGCCCGACAACAGGTCGAGCGTGATGGCGTCCTCGGCGACGTGGACCGGATTGAGCAGGGGCATGACGAGAATGTTCGGCCCGATCGTCATGCCCTCCGCCTCGCGGGCGAGATAGGCGAGCATGGGAATCGGTGCCAGCATCTGCATCGGCTGTGTCAGGTAGTGATGCGGCACCCAGAGGGACGAGAAGCCGCTCTGCCGCGCCAGCCTCACCTGCTCGATCATGTCGGATCGGCTCGCCGCGACATCGACTTCGGGCGTGAATTGCGTCGTGATGTAGAGGCCAACCTTCATGTTCCGGTCTCCCAGGTGGACTGCCGACGGCTTTGGCAGGTTGCCTGCGCCGGAGCGCCGACGATGGCGCAAAGAGAGTGCAGGTCCGGAGCGTCGTCCAAGTCCGCAACGCAGGCCGCAAGCGGCTCCGCGTGGTCGCCGAACCCGCAGTCGCCGAGCACGGAGAAGGCCTTCCGCTCGACCTCCTCGTGCAAGAGCGTCCCGTTGGACCGGTACTGGGCCGCCTCCGGATCGCCGCTCGGGCACTCGCTGAAGAAGCGATGCTCGCTGCCGTCTTCGAGCCGCAGGCACAACTCGACGCAGTAGTCCTCGGGATAGCGCGCCGTGTAGTCCGGATCCTCGACGACCTCGACCAGCCGGCACAAAGCCAGGACCTCTTCGTCCCTTATCGCCTCTTCGGTGAAGTCGGCGAGGCTCACCCCTCCGCGCAGCAGCGCAACGGCGACGGCGTAGGGAACGTTGAACTGGGCATCGACCACGTTCTTGGGCTGCTGGTGATAGGAGAGCACGTCCGTGCGATAGAGCCGCACGCGCACGGCCGTCACGTCGTCGAGGGCGATCTCGCTGTTCGAAGCTTCGATCGCCAGGTCGATGGCCCCGTGCTCGAAGCGACAACAGGGATAGGGCTTGATCGCCGTCGCCAGGGCTCGGTAGTCCTCGCCGAGGCGTCGGGTCATGGAACCGACGTCGATGGTCTCGCCGAACGAGAAGGCATTGAAGAAGCCGCCGGGACCCTCGAAGACCGATGCCGGCCCGGTGAAGCCCTCGCGCGCCAGCCGCGCGGCAAGCACACCGCTCTGCGCGGCGCGCCCGGGATGCAATCGCTTGATCCAGGAGCCGTCCGCGCGCCATTCGGTCAGCCCGGAGGCCTGCGTTCCGGCGATCCCCAAGGAACGGACAGTGGCATCCTCATCCAGCGCCATGGCGACGGCCGCCGCCGCCGCCGCGCCGAACACGCCACACAAGGCGGTCGGGTGAACGCCGTGACCGAACTGGGATCCTCGAAAGACCTCGCCGAGGCGGCAGGCCACCTCGTAGCCGATGAGAAGCGCGTGAAGGAACCGCCGGCCCGATGCGTTCGAGGCCTCGGCGGCCGCCAGCGCAGCCGGAACCACGACCGCGCCCGGGTGCAGCACGCCGACCCGATGATCGTCGTCCAGCTCCAGGGCATGGGCGAAGGTGCCGTTGGCGAGCGCCGCATCCCAGGCGGAGGTGACCTTGCCGACGGCCAGGATCGTGGCCTCGGGCGTGCCGTGGGCCGAGAGAAGCACCCGCGTCATCGGCGCGCTCGAGGGCGCCAGGGTCCCCGCGAGCGTCACGGCCAGTGTGTCGAGGGCATAGGTTCGCATTCGACGTGCCGACTCCAGTCCAGCCTCGCTCAGCGGGCTGCACGCGAACTCGGCGAGGCTTTGCGCTATCGTTTTCACGTCGAGCCTTGCCTCACCGAATCGCCCCGCCCCGCCTCGCCCTGGCGGATCAGCTCGCCGCGCCCACCCGCCGCGGCCGGCGCGCCGTCGCGCCAGATCACTTCGCCGCGCCCGATCGTCACTTCGGGCCACCCGCCCAGCGACTGACCGACAAGCGGGCTCGGGCTCACCTCCGGCCAGATTTTCTCCGCGTCGACGACCTGCCGCGCGCCCGGATCGATCAGGATGATGTCGGCGTCGGCGCCGGGCAGGAGTGTCCCCTTGCGGTGGGCCAAGCCGAAGAGCCTGGCCGGCATCTCGGACATCGCGCGGGCCAGGATCGGCAGGGGAATGTCGTTGTCGACCGCCCAGGTGAACATCGCGGGCCAAAGCGTCGGCGCGCCCGGCATGCCGAAAGGCGCCGCGAAGATGTCGTCTTGCGACTCGTCGACGTCCGGCGGGCGGTGGCTCGCATGGTCGCTGCCCATGGTATTGATCACGCCGCTGACCAGGGCCGTCGCCAGGGCCCGCCGGTCGGCCGGCGCCCGCAGAGGCGGAGCGATCTTCGCCGACGCCCCATGGCTGCAGAGCGTCGCATTGTCCATCAGGATGTACTGCGGGCAGCTCTCGATCCAAAGCGGGATGCCGCGACGGCGCGCGCGCTCGATCGCCGCCAGCCCGGCCGCCGACGACAGGTGCACGATGTATGCCGGGCAGCTCGTGGCCTGCGAACAGAGCGCGACGATCTCGATCGCCGCCGCCTCGGTCTCGTCGGGCCGGGTCGGCTCGTAGTCTTTCGGCGCCCTGCGCCCTTCCGCCAGGGCGCCCCGCTCCAGGCGATCGATGACCTCGCCGTCTTCGGCATGGATCAGCGCGATGCCGCCGTTGCGCACGATCTCGTCCATCGCCTCGATCAGGAAGCGCTCGCTCACCATCATGCCGCGGCGCTTGTAGGCCATGAACATCTTGAAGGAGCGGAGCCCCTGAGCGGCGATCCCGGCAATCTGGCCGATGGAGTCTTCCCGGTCGTAGAGCACCACGTGGAAAGAGAAATCGGCGAGCGATACCGACGCGGCCTCGCTTTCGTGCCGGGCCACCACCTCGGAAAGCGGCTCATCCGGTGCCCCGCGGATCATGCCGATGAAGGTCGTCACCCCGCCCATGACCGCCAGCCGCGAGTACTCTCCGATCCCCTCGCCATAGAAATGCACGTGGGGATCGATGATGCCCGGCAGCACGAGCAGGTCTCCCGCGTCGATCACCTCTTTCGCAGCGGGCAGTTCCGCTCCATCCGCGTAGCGCGCAACGATCCGCGATCCCGCCACGGCAATGCTGCCGCGCATGGATCCCTGTCCGTCGACGACGGTGCCGCCTCGAATCAACAGGTCCAACATGCTGCAAGCCTCACCCTTGCTCGGCGAGCTCGAAAACCACCTCGGCCAGCGCCTGCGTCCCCGCAGTCGCGTCCGCAATGGTCACGCTCTCTGCCTCGTTGTGACTGATCCCCTCCTTGCAGGGGATGAAGATCATGCCGCTCGGGCAGACCTTGTGCAGATAGCGGGCATCGTGTCCCGCCGGCGAGGGAAGCTCCATGTGGGAGAGGCCGAGCCTGTCCGCCGCCTTGCCGATCCGGCCGCGCATCGATTCCGGAAAGACCAGCGGCTCGTCGTGGAGCAGCTTCTGCACCGCAGCCGTGCATTTGCCGGCCGCCGCCTCGCAGATGCCGGGGATCATGTCGCCAAGAGCCTCCACGGTCTCGGCATCGCCGTGCCTGAGGTCGATGGAGAAGACGACCTTCCCGGGAACGACGGAGGGTGCGTTCGGCGTCACCGTGAACCTGCCGATCGTGAAGCGGACCTCGTCCGCCTCGTCCCAGATGGCGTCCTGAAGCGCTTGCACGACGTGCACGGCGCTCACGAGGGCATCGCGCCGTGCACCGCGGGGCGTCGTTCCCGCGTGGCTCTCCTCGCCATCGATCTCGACGCGGAAAGTCCGCTTGCCCTGGATGCCGATGACCACGCCGATCGTCGTAGCCTCCCGTTCCAGGACCACGCCTTGCTCGATATGCGCCTCCAGGTAGCCGGCAACCGGGAAGCCGAGGGGCCGACGCGGGAGCGCCTCTTCGGCAGCCAGCACTTGGCCAAGCGCCTCGCCAACGCTGCAGCCGGACGCATCCGTTACGGCCTCTATCTCCGCCATCGGCCTTACGCCGGCGAAAACGGCCGAGCCCATCATCCCAGGCGCGAAGCGCGAGCCCTCCTCGTTCATCCAAGCCACGGCCTCGATGGAGCGACGGGGCCGACGCCCGGATCGCACGATGGCATCGAGGCTCTCCAAGGCCGCGATGACACCGTAGGCGCCGTCGAACTTGCCGCCGGTCGGCTGCGTATCGATGTGGGAGCCGGTCAGGATCGGCGGAAGCTCCGGCTCGGTGCCAGGGAGCGTCAGAAACAGGTTCGCGGCCGCGTCGACGGAGGGCTCGAGACCGATGTCCCGCGCCCATTTGACCAGCTCCGCTCGGGCCTCGATCTCTTCGCTCGAGAGGGCCAGCCGGCAGACGCCGCCCGCGTCGGTGGCGCCGAAGCGGGCGAGCGCCATGAGGCGATCCCAAAGCCGATCGCCGGACACATGGCTTGCGATAGTCTTGCCGGCCAAGCCCATCAGCCGCCGTTCCCCTATTGCCCTCCCGACATGACCGCCGGACAAGCCTGCGCCGCCTAAGAGTTGCTGATATCGGACAGCGCCCAAACCAGTCGATCCATCTCCTTCTTCAAGCTCACGTCGATGCGCAGATAGCGCTTGCCGAGATCGACGAAAGACACGGAGCCGTCCTTGACGATCACCCCACGCTTGAGCAGCTCCTCGAACACGGTCGTGGAGTCGAGCGCCTTGTCCTCGATCCGAAGCAGGAAGAAGTTCGCCCGCGGCTCGCCGACGACGGAAAAGCGGTTGAGCTTCCTCAGCTTCTCCGTGACGTAGGCGCGCATCTCGACGATCGCGTCGACCGTCTTGTTGACATGCTCGTCATCGTCGAGCGCCGCGATGCCGCCCGCGATCTGCAACTGGCCCATGTTCCAGGTCGGCTTCAGGTGCCTCATGGGCGCGATGATGTCGGGCGCCGCTATGCCGAAGCCGAGGCGAAGCCCTGCCAAGCCGAACGCCTTCGAGAAGGTCCGCAGCACGATGAGGTTCGGATAGTCGTGGAGCAGGTGCATCCCGCCGTTTGTCTGCGTGAAATGAATGTAGGCCTCGTCGAGCACGACCAGCCGCCCCTCGGCCGCCTCGCAGACTTGGCGGATGCGCTCCTCGGGAATCAGGCGGGCCGTCGGGCTGTGCGGATTGGTCAGGAAGAGGATTCGAACATTGCCCTCGATGGCGGCGATGTAGTCGTCCCACTGGAAATCGAGCTCGCTGCCCATTCCGACGTAGACCGGAATGCGAGCCTCGCTTTCCGCCGTCATGTGATAGATCGGGAAGGCGGGCACGAACATCAGCACCCGATCGCCGGGCGCCGCGAAGGCACGAATGATCCAGGAGATGATCTCCGTCTCGCCGGCGCCGCAGATCACGTGCTCGGGCGGAAAGCCGTACTTCGTTGCGATCTTCTCGCGCAGCGAGGCTGCCGTCCAATCAGGGTAGATGCTGAGGTTCAAGGCCGCCTTGACCGCCTCGTCGGCCCGCGGCGAAGGGCCGAAGGGATTCTCCGCGGAGCCGAGCTTGGCAACGTCCTCGAGCGGGATGCCAAAGGTCTTGGCGACATGCTCCTTGGTCAGACCCGGGACATAAGCCTCCTTCGATCCGAGCTCGGGATTGCCGAGAAACATCAACGCCTCCTGTGGACCGCGGTTGACCGAGCGGAAGAGCTAATACATCCAATCATAGACAATCATTCAGCTCAACGTGAGTATTGTACTGGTACGAATTGATGGTAGTTCCACTCCGTTTCGGGCCGTCAAGCGTAGCCAAGACGCAGCCGCGGCCGCCCTCTTTGGCCCTGCTCAAGACCCTAGAGAGGGAGAGGGAGAGGGAGAGGGAGAGGGAGAGAGACAGACAGAGGAGCGCCCGAGGTCTCCCTGGGCGGACCGTGGAGTCAGGCGACCGATGTCCCGGCCGTGGGGCGATCGACCAGCGCGTCGGTGATCACCTCCAGGCCCTGCTTCAGGCGCTTGCGATCGCTGGTGCTTCCCAAGCTGACCCGGACCGCATGGGGGGACGGGCTGCGGTCCACGGCGAAGCTGTCGGCCGGCGAAACAAGCACGCCTCTGAGCCGGAGATGCGCGACGAACTCGCTCGCGCGCCATGGCGGGGGCAGCGGTAGCCAGAGATGATAGGATGGGCAGTTCGGCAAGAGCGACGGCCGCCCGAGGACCTCTCTCGCAATGTCCAGCCGCTTCGAAGCTTCCTTGCGATGCCAGCCAACGAATTCCTCGGCGATGCCCTCTTCGATCAGGACGGTGGCGATCTCGCCCATGAGGCTTGGCGCTGTCCATGAGGTGGCGTGTATGCCCTCGCACAGGCGCTCCATGATCTCGCCGGGCGCGAACATGAAGCCGATGCGCAGGCCGGGCGCGACGCTCTTCGACGTCCCGCACAGATAGATGCAGCGATCGGGCGCCAGGGAGGCGATCGTCGGGGTGCGATCGCCTGAGAGATGGCCGTAGCTGTCGTCCTCTATCACATAGGCGCCCAGCTCCGCCGCGACCCGGATGATCTCGCGCCGACGCTCGAGCATCATCATCGCGTTTGTTGGATTGTGCAGGGTCGGCGAGCAGAGAATCGCCCCGACCTGGGTACCCTTGGCGGCTTCGGCGAGCAGGTCCGGACGCAAGCCTTGCTCATCGGTCGGCACGCCCCTGATGTCCAGCGGGAAGAGGTCGGCGAGGCGCTTGATGCCGGCATAGTTCAAGCTCTCGGTCAGGACGGAGTCCCCCGGCTTGGTGATCACGGCCAATACGGCGATCAAGGCTTCCTGGGAGCCGTTGCAGACGATCACTCGGTCTGAGACGGCATCGACCCCACGCAGGCGCAGCCACCTCGCTCCGGCCGCCCGGTGCCGCTCGAGGCCGGGAATCGGATGGTACTCTAGAAGGTTGTACAGCGATTTCCGGCGCGAGAGGGCGCCGAGGACCCGGTTGAGCGCCGTGTTGAAGGGCTCGATCGTCACGGTGTTGACGCTCAGATCGATGACGCCCTTGTCGCTGCTTTCAACGGCGCTGACGTTCTCCGGGAACTGGTGGACAAAGGAGCCGCGCCCCACGCGGCTGACGACCAGCCCGCGTCGCTCGGCTTCGGTGAAGGCTTTGGTCACGGTTCCGACCGTGACCTGCAGGCGCCTGGCGAGCTCTCTTTGGGATGGCAGCCTTTCGCCGCTCACGAGCAATCCGCTTTCTATGTCGCGCTCCAAAGCAGCCACGATGCTTCGGTAGAAAGGCCGGGCTTTCGAGGGGCTGGGATCCCACATTGTGATGACCTCACGATTTGGCTTTGCGGACGCTGATGGAGGGTCCCCGACCGGGTTCGGCCAACGGCGCGATCCGGCAGCAGCGGCCAGATGTGCAACGGCCGCAGGATGGCTTGCCCTTAGGCCATGGCACTATGTGGCATCTATTGCAACCTTGGGCAATCGCCTAGAACGTCGGCCATGTCCCTGGAATCAGTGCCCGATCATCCATCGACGGCTCGGAGAAGGGCGGCCATGCGCAGGGCGGTCGTGCTGGCAGCGGCCGAGATTGCGCCGGACGACGGCGGGGCTGTCCGCGGTCTTGTCGCAGCGCTGACGGGCCCTGCGCGCGCCCTCCTCCATGCGGCTCAGGTTCGGCGCCGAGACCGAGCGCAGGCTCGCCTTGCCGCATTCGCTGCAGGCCGCCGGGCTCGTCGCCTGGTCAATCGACTGCCAGCTCCGAAAGGGTCCGCATCGCTCGCACTCATAGTCGTAGAGGGGCATCGATGGCTCCTTCGTCATGCAGAGGGAAACAGCGACGGCTCCTTGCCTCATCTCGTCTTCGCCAGGCCGGCGCCGGAGACCTGGCGCGTCGGGCCCTCGGCGGTGGGCCGGACATCGAAGTCGAAGATCTCCGTCGGAACGGCAACGGTCGCGCAGGCGTTCGGGATGTCGACGATGCTGCCGATCCGGCCTTCCACCGGAGCCGTGCTCAGGATCATGTAGGCTTGCTCGCCGCTGTAGCCGAACTTTTTCAGGTACTCGATGGCGTTGAGACAGGCCCGGCGATAGGCGACCTGCGTGTCCAGGTAATACTGCTCGCCGCTGTGCTCGTCGACCGAGATGCCCTGAAAGACCAGGTAGTCGGAGAACTGCGGGTCGATCGGGCTCGACTGGAAGAAGGGGTTGATAACGCCGTACTTCGCCATGCCGTCCTTGATCACATCGACACCGAGATCGATGTAGCCCGCCATTTCGATGGCACCGCAGAAGGTGATTTCGCCGTCTCCCTGCGAGAAGTGGAGGTCACCCAGGGAAAGGCCGCCATCCTTGACGTAGACCGGCAAGTAGACGCGCGCGCCCCGGGATAGGTTCTTTATGTCGCAGTTGCCGCCGTGCTCACGCGGCGAGACCGTGCGCCAGGCTTCCCTCGCCGCCGCTTCCGCCGCGGGCCCGGTCATCTGGCCCATCAGCGCCGTCTCGGCATAGGGCGGCGTCACCAGCGGCGGCACGCGGCTCGGGTCGGTGGCGAGCAGCTCAGCCTCGCGGCGGTTCGCCTCGTCCAGCAGCGCGCGGGACGGCAGGCAGCCGATCAGGCCCGGGTGCGCGATGCCGGGATAGCGCACGCCGGGAATATGGCGCGAGGACGCGTGGATGCCGCGCAGGTCCCAGCACGACTTGCGCGCCTCGGGGAAATGCTCGGTGAGGAAGCCGCCGCCGTTCTCCTTGGCGAAGATTCCGTTGAAGCCCCACGCCGATCCCGGCAAGGGCCCGATGTCGAGAATGTCGACGACGAGGAGATCGCCGGGCTCGGCCCCGTCGACGCCGAAGGGCCCGCTCAGGTAGTGGCTCCTGGTCAGGTCGGCGTCACGAATGTCGTTGGCGCAATCGTCGTTGGCGACCTGACCGCCCACGCAGTCGTAACACTCGACACGAAAGCTATCGCCGGCCTTGAAGGTCTCCACCATCGGAATGTCGGGGTGCCAGCGGTTGTGCCCCTTGACCGCCAGCTCTTCCGGCGCCCTGGTCAAATCGACTTCGAAGGCGGTTCTCGGCATCGCGTCCTCCCCAGCTCGCATGCTCTATGGACGGCGGACGGCGCGTCGACCATAGGCGGCACCCGATGCGGATGGAGTGTAGCTCAAAAGGACACAATGGCAACGCAGCCCAATGACATCATCTAATTGTAAGGGTTATAATGTCCCATAAAATCGCGAGCCGACGGCCCTTGCGGCCAAGCTCGACGCCTTGACCTCA
Organism: Kiloniellales bacterium; assembly: GCA_028280455.1. Classification (GTDB taxonomy): domain Bacteria; phylum Pseudomonadota; class Alphaproteobacteria; order Kiloniellales; family JAKSDN01; genus JANQLT01. The sequence goes on along the minus strand of JANQLT010000211.1, from coordinate 40,527 downwards.
GAGAGCCTCTAGCTGTCCCGCATCGAATCATGGAACAGGGCTTCCACCGGAATATCCTGTTCGATCAGGCCCTGATCCAGCAGATAGCCTATGAAACGCTCCAGATTCGCCCGGTTCGCGGCGAGGCCGGAGGGCCAGGGGTCGGCGCCGAAGACCGAGCGCTGGCGTTCGAGCGCGTTGCGGGCGAAGAGCAGGAGCGAATAGCTGGGGTCGTCGTAGAATGCCTCGGCCTTCCTCTTCGCGGCCTCCCAGACCTCGAGCGTGGCGAGCGGCAATTGGGGCTCGCGCTCGACGAGCTCCTCCGGGAGGACCAGGACATGCATGATCGGACAATAGCCGTGCCGCTGGAAATAGGCCGTCGCTTCAGCTTCGGGGTCCGGGAACAGGCGCCGCACGCGATCCTGCCAACCCGGCAACTCGACCGGCGGCATGGGATGGAACATCGCATCGAGCTCGCCCTCGACCAGCAACCGGCCGGCCGATTGCCCGGCCGGCAGGCTTTCGATGGACAGCCCCTCGCCGGCCTGCCAAGGCAGCTCCTCGACGTGTTGCCTATGCCAATGGACCTCCTCCCAGGGGACGCCGTAGTCGGCTTTGAGGTCGCCCTTCGCTAGGACCGAGAGGGTGGTCTGAAAGGACCAGATGGCGACCTTCTTGCCGACGAGGTCGCCCGGCTGCTCGATACCGGAGTCCTTGTTGACGAACATGCAGTTCTGGCTGAACAGCCGGCGGGGGAACACCGGTGTCGCGGTGAAGCTGCCGCCGCGGCTCTTCGACATGATGTAGGAGGCCAACGATTGCTCGCAGACGTCGAACTCGCGGTCGCGAAACATGCGCGTGTGCCGGTCGGTGCCGTCCCGGCGGTCCGGCGCATTGGCCAAGCCGACCTCCAGAGGCTCAAACGCGAAGCCGTCCGGCGGCTCGACCGCGTCCATGAAGAAAGGCACGTGCCGGTCGAGCCGCTCCAGCGCGACCCGCAACTTTCTCTTCGTCATCTGAAGCTCCCCCGCGCCTTTTCTGCTACCCTACTCTCCGACCAAGCCAACCGGTCGTCCATGTTCATGGGAACGAGGCAATCGTGAAGATCGAGAACGATTTCGAAGTACCCCTAGCGGTAGAAGAGGCTTGGACTTTGCTCACCGACATCCAGCGCATCGCACCCTGCATGCCGGGTGCCGAGCTCACGGAGATCATCGACGAGCGAAGCTACAAGGGCAAAGTGGCCGTTCGCCTGGGGCCGGTGGCGCTGTCCTTCAACGGCAACGCACGCTTCGAGGAAGTCGACGATGCAAGGCATCGGGCACGTGTTCGCGCTTCGGGCACCGACAGCAAAGGGCGAGGCGGTGCGCAGGCCGACGTCACCTTCGAGCTTCGGCCTCAGGAGACGGCAACCCAGGTCCTGATCAGCACCGACCTGTCCCTCTCCGGCGCCGTCGCTCAGTACGGCCGCGGCAGTGGCATGATCGCCGATCTCTCTTCGCATCTCGTGTCCCAGTTCGCCGATTGCCTGAAACAGGAACTGGCGACATTGCCGCGCGGTGCGGCGTCAGTGGACTCCGCACCCGCGCCGCCGACGCCGCCACAGGCCGCGGCGCCGATTTCCGGCCTCCGCCTCGGCCTGCGCATGGTCTGGATGGCCATACAGCGCGGGGTGAGGCGTCTTTTCGCGCACGGCTAGTGTGCCTGCTTCGCTTGCAGAATCAGCTCTACGAGCCTCTTCGGCGAAATCGGCGCCTCGCAGATCTGCACCCCGAAGGACTCCAGGGCGTTCTCGACCGCAGAAATGACCGCGGCCGCGGCCGGCACGGTTCCAGCCTCGCCGATGCCGCGCAGCCCTAGCGGATTCAAGGTTGATTCATGCTCGAGGTGAGTCACCTCGAAGCGTGGCACCTCGGTCGCCGTCGGCAGCAGGTACTCCGCGAAGTTGGTCACCACGGGCTGGGCATTCTCGTCGTAGCCCATCCACTCGAAGAGGGCATTGCCGATTCCATGGGCCGTGCCGCCGTGAATCTGACCCTCGGCGAGCAAGGGATTGATCAGCTTGCCGCTATCGTTGACGATCACGTAGCGCAGGATCTTGACGCCGCCGGTGCCGATATCGACCTCGGCCTCGACGACGTGACAGCCGTTGGCATAGGTGACGTCGGGCGGCCGGAAGTTCACGTTGGCCTGTAGCCAGGGCGTGACGTCCTTGGGCAGCGAATAGCCCTTGGCGCCGGACAAGGCCTTGGCAATCGCCGAGAGCGGCATGGCGACATCCGACCCGCGAACCCGCACCTCGCCGTCGGCGAGCTCGAGGTCTTGCTCGGCAACCTCCAGGCTATGCGCCGCCACCTTGATGGCCTTCTCGCGCACCTCGCGGGCCGCCTGGTCCATCGAGTTGCCGGCCGTGACGGTCTGACGGCTGCCGTAGCCGCCCAAGCCATGCAGGGTCACGCTCGTGTCGCCGGTGACGACCGTGACATCTTCCGGTGACACGCCAAGGTGCTCGGCGCAGATTTGCGCCAAGGTCGTCCCAGTGCCCTGCCCCATCGCCATGGCGCCAGTGAAGGCGGTGATTCGGCCGGAGCGGCCGACGCGGACCGTCGCCGATTCGAAGGGGCCGCGGCCGGTAACCTTCATCATGTTGGCGATGCCGATGCCGAGATAGCGGCCCTGCTCGCGGGCCCGCACCCGACGCTCGTTGAAGGTCTCGTAGTCCGCGCCCGCCAGCGCCTGCGCCTGACAGCGGGGGAAGTCGCCGCTGTCGTAGATGGTCGGCGTACCTTCGCGGGTCTTCATGGGATGCTCATAGGGCATCTGCTCGGCCGGGATCAGGTTGCGCTGCCGCAGCACGGCCCGATCCAGCTTCAGGCCCCTGGCCACGGCATCCAGCATCCGCTCCATCGCGAAATTGGCTTCGGGATAGCCGGCGCCTCGCACGGGAATGGCGCCGACCTTGTTGGTCTCGACCACGGCGACGTCGATACGATAGTGCGGCACGACGTAGGGCCCCGGAATGCCGATCGAGCAGTTGTGCGACGTGTGGAGGCCGAGCATCGTGTAGGCCCCCTGGTCATGGATGATCTTGCCGCGGATACCGGCGATCCGGCCCTCGCCGTCCGTGGCGATCTCGAGATCCCAGTACTGATCGCGCTCTTGGATCGCCGCCAGGAAGTGCTCGCGCCGGTCCTCGACCCACTTGACCGGCTGGCCGAGCAAACGCGCGGCGGCGGTTACGATTGCATCCTCGGGATAGACGACATTCTTGCCGCCGAAGGCCCCGCCGACGTCCGGCACGATGATTCGCACGCCGTCTTCATCGAGCCCGAAGAGCTCCATGAGGCCATTGCGCATCTTGTGCGGGGCTTGGGTCGCCGACCAGACCGTGAACTCCCCGCTGGCCCCGTTGTACGACGCGACGATACCGCGGCCCTCGATCGAATGAGCGCCGCCGCGATGCTGCTTCAAGGCGACGGAGAAGACGTGCTCCGCCGCCACGAAAGCCGAATCGACATCGCCGTAGGCCGTGCTGAACTCCGTGACGACGTTGCCGGGGGCCGCACGATGGGCCTTCGGCGCATCGGCCGCAGCCGCTTGTCTGCAATCGGAGGCGGCCGGCAAGGGCTCGTAGTCGATCTCGACCAGCGATACCGCGTCCTCGGCGATGTAGCGCGACTCCGCGACGACGATGGCAATCGGCTCGCCGGCGAAACAGGTCTCGTCCTTGGGGACGACCACGGGCCAGGTGGTCGCCGGGAACCTGTCGCCGCCGGTCTTGTCCGTGGGAATCATGTCGCTGGTCAAGACGCGGCGCAAGTCGTCGTAGCCGAAAACCGCATGCACGCCGGGCAGGGCGAGCGCCGGCGAGAAATCGACCGCGCGAATCAGCGCATGCGGATGGGGGCTGCGGACGAAAGCCGCCTCCAGCAGGCCCGGCAGCTTGATGTCGTCGATGAACTGCGCGGTGCCGGTGAGCAGGGCCCGGTCTTCCAGGCGCAGCAGCGGCTTGCCGATGTAGCGATGCTCCACGAGTCACTGCCCCGACGTTTCGCGCAGGCTGGCCGAGGCCTGCAGCGCGGCATCGACGATGCCCTGATAGCCCGTGCAACGGCAGAGATTCCCGGAAAGCGCCTCACGCACGGCGGCCTCGTCCGGCTCCGGATTCTCCTCGAGGAACTCGACCAAGGTCATCAGGAAGCCGGGCGTGCAGAAACCGCACTGCAAGCCATGACGCTCATGAAAGGCCGCCTGTAGGGGATGGCTGGCCTCGCCGTCGGGCGCAAGGCCTTCGACCGTCGTGATCGAGCGGCCGTTCGCCTGCACCGCCAGCATCAGACAAGAGCGCGTGGCCTGCCCGTCGACCAGCACGGTGCAGGCACCGCAGACGCCGTGCTCGCAGCCGAGATGGGTCCCGGTCAGGCCGAGATGGTGGCGCAGGAAATCCGCCAACAACAGACGGCCCTCGACCTCGCCGTCCCGCTGAAGGCCATTGACGGTCAAGGCGATGCGCCGCCGATCGGTCATGCGGGGACCCTCTCTTGAGCACGCTCGAAGGCCGTTGCGAGAGCCCGCCCGGTGAGCTCGGCCGCCAGGTGTTGGCGATAGAGGGTCGAGGCATGGACATCGTCCATCGCGTCGATTCCGCGGTTTGCCTCGGCCGCCTCGCGAAAGAGCGCGGCGCTGCCATGCTGTCCGAGGAGTTGCTCCTCGATGCCATGGCAGCGCAGTGGCGCCGTGCCGACCCCACCCAAGGTGACGGAGGCGCGGCTGATCGTCCCCTCCGGTGAGAGCTCGAGCATGGCGGCGGCGGCCACGATCGCGAAGTCGCCGTGGCGCCGTGCAAACTCGATGAAGGCATGGCCATGGCCCGCCGGCCAAGGCTCGAACTCGATCGCTGTAACAAGCTCTTCCGGCTCGATCGCCGGCGTCATGTAGAAGGCAGGGAAATCCGCCATGGCGATCGAGCGGCCGCCCTGCTTGCTCTTGACCTGGATCGTCGCGTCGAGGGCCGCGGCCACCACCGGCAGCTCGGCGGCCGGATCGAGATGGCACAGGCTGCCACCGAGGGTGCCGCGGTTGCGGGTCGCTCGATGGCCGACTTGGCCCAGCGCCTCCACCATCAAGGGACAAAGCCGCCGAAGCGGAGCCGAGCGCTCAAGGTCGTGCTGCCGCGTCATGGCACCGATCTCGAGGCGTGAACCGGACTCTCGGACGAAGGCCAGCGACTCGATTGCATTGATGTCGATGACATGGTCGGGCAAGGCGAAGCGCATGTTGAGCATCGGCATGAGCGACTGACCCCCAGCCAAGACCTTGGCATTCTCCAGCCGCGCGAGCAGATCCAGCGCTCCGTCCAAGTCCTGCGGGTCGTGATAGTGGAACGGCGGTGGCTTCACGGCACCCGGACCCCTCCTGCCTGCCCGAACGGCCGCCCGCTCATTGCAGAGGCTCCAGACCGGCCGCCTCTCGGCCCGCGGTCCAGCCGCCGACGAAGCACTCCGCCATGTTGCCGCCGGCGAGATAGAGATGACCGAAGACCCCGCCGAGCTCGCCCGCCGCATAGAGACGGGGGATCGGCTCCTTGAAGGCGTTCAGGACCTGTTGCCGGGCGTTGTGCACGGGCCCACCGTGCGTGTTCGAGCAGATCGGCCAGACCTCGGCGTAGTAGAAGGGAGGCGTCGCCACTTTCATCATGGAGGGCGGCGGCCGGCCGAAGTCCACATCCTCGGCCGCCTCGCAGGATGCATTCCAGCGATTCAGCGTCTCGCCGAGGATCGCCTCCTCGACACCGAGCTTCGCCGCCAAGTCGGCCAGGGAGTTAGCCCGACGAACGATCCGGTCTTCCAGGTCCTTCAAGCTCTCCGGGCTATACTCGAAGCTCAGCTCGCGGTCGTTGAAGGTCGGCGAGCAGAGCGGAAAGGTGCCGTGAGCCTCCTGGTCGATCAGAAGATAGGCCGGAATGCGCGGATAGCTCTGCGTCATCGGATCGTAGAGCGCCATCGGCCGGTAGGCGGTGTCCTGCAGATAGGGCGGATACTCGTTCATGAAGCGCCGCCCCTTCTGATCGACCAGGATCCACGGCATCTTGACGTCGCTGCGCGGCGGCCGGCCGGGTATCCAGTCGGGTAGACGTTTCAGGCGGATGCCGTAGGGATAGTCGGGGTCCGGGTGCTTGAAGCCGTAGGTGCCATGGTAGTTCCACATGTGCCAGAGATCGGCTCCCAGCTCCTGAGCCATGCGGATGCCGTCGCCCGTGCTGCCCCGAAAGGCGGCCAAGAGCACCGGCTTCTCTTGCCAATGCTGATGCTGAATCTCGGCGCTCGCCTCGAAGCCGCCGGACGCCAAGACGACACCCTGCCGCGCTTTCACCCGCAGCTCGCCGTGCTTGGTGCCGACGACCAGGCCGCAGACCTCCTCGTCCGGCCCGGTGAGAAGGCGCAGGGCCGGCGATTCGAGCCAAACGGAGATATCGCGCTGCGCGATGTTGTCCTCGATGACTTTGAAAAGCCTGATACCCGCCGCGCGGTGGGCCGGCAGATAGCTGCTGACGTGAGGATAGCTGGCCGCGGCGTCGAAGCCGGGCACCTCGCCGATGCTGACGTAGCCGAAGGTATCGAGTCCCGGGAAAGGATAGTTGCCGGCCGCCAATCGACTGTCGAGCTTGGCGCCGTTGACCGACGCCAGTCGCTCGAAGTAGCCGACGACCTCGGTCATGCCTTCGGCCAGCGCCTGGAGCACGTCGTCGGGCGTCGTCCCGGCGCAGGTTTCCTTCAAATAGGCGAAGGCGAGCTCGGCATCTTCCGCGGTCCGGACGTTACCGCCGGAGCAAATCGAGATGCCGCCCGGCTGGGGCATCTTTTCGAGGACGAGGACGTCGCTGCCGCTATCACTGGCCTCGATCGCCGCGATGGCACCCGCATAGCCGTAGCCGACGACGACGACGTCGTAGATCGCATCCCAGGTATCCAACGCTCGCCCGTTGCCGCCGACACGCACCATGCTGCTGCCCCAGCCAATTCCCTCCGCGGCGACATCCCGAGCGCCATCGGTCGAGATAGAACGCCGTTGCGTTGCAGTCTCATCATGCCCGAGCTATACATCAAATTCAAAAATGCTATTCAGGATATTCATTGAATCTATGGCAAAACAGCCGTCCATGTCGTCAACTCACGCCCGCGCCTTTCACGCCGTGGCGACGGCCGGCAGCTTCACCGCTGCCGCCAAGTCGCTCAACGTCAGCCAGCCGACCGTGACAACACAGGTGAAAGCCTTGGAGGAGCTCTATGGCGTGGAGCTGTTTCACCGCCACGCACGCGGGGTGACCCTGACCGACACGGGCCGCAGACTGCTCGATCACCTGAGGCTCATGTATGCCAGACAGCAGGAGGCCATCGAGTACCTCGAAGCAGTGCAGGGCTTGAAGACCGGCTCGCTCAGGCTCGGGGCCTACGGTCCCTACGAGGTCGTCGAGATCCTCGCCGAATTCAATCGACGCTATCCCGGACTCGAGGTCTCGGTGCGATTCGCCAACTCCGCCACGCTGCAGGCCGACTTGCTGGAGCACAATCTGGACATTGCCGTTTTCGGCTGCCAGGACCAGCGGCCGGAGATCTACACCCAGGCCTATCGTTGGTCGCGGCTCGCCATCATCGTCTCCCGGGCGCACCCCTGGGCCAGGCGGAAATCGATCCGCCTCAAGGAGCTTGCCGGGCAAAACCTGATCATTCGCGAGCCGCGCTCCGAGGCGCGCCGGATCTTGGAAGACGCTCTCGAAGACGCCGGCGTCTATTGCCACGATGTGATGGAAATCGGCGGCCGCGAAGGCGTGCTCGCGGCCGTCGCTCAGAACGTGGGCGTGGGGACGATCTGCGACGAGGGTTTCTTGCCGGAGCAGCTCGTCGTCAAGCTGCCCATCGCCGGCAGCAAGAGCGGCATGCGCGTGGACATCGCCTGTTTGACGGAGCGCGTGAACAGTCAGTCCATCGGCGCCTTCCTCGAGGTCGCGCGCGACCTGCAAACGCCGAGCCGAGGCTAAGCCGCATGGGGCAGCAGGCGGAATTCAATCCATAGATTGTCTATATGAAAGCCATTCAATTTTTGAAATTGCCTGATACCTGAAATCCTGGATCAATAAGTCCTTATCGCCTGTCCAACGGCTTGGCCCGCAAAAGACGGGAACGGCGTAACGCTTTCGGATCCAGCGCTTTTTTGGTTGCAAGGCCGCGAACGGTCACGCCGAGGGTGTCAGAGCATGCAGGCGCAATCGCAGTTTACGGAGGTGTGAGAAACACCAGAAGAACAGGGAGATCGAGCAATGACGCGATCGCTGCGCGGCGTCGGCCCTATCAGTAGGCGAGTTTTCCTTGGGGCCTCACTACTTGCATTCGGTGTGTCGGGTTCTGCCTGGGCCGGCGACACGATAACCCTCACGGCAGGCTCTCCCGGAGGCGGCTACTTCAAGGCGGCCGCCGCTTTCGCCGAGTACATAAAGGCAGACGTGCCCGGCGTGGCGACGACAGTCATACCCGGAGGCGGCTGGACGAACGTCGAGCGCTTGGATCCTACCGCCAAGCTTGCCGATGTGGCCGTGCTCGAGAACGCCTTGGCCAGCATGGCCTACACGGGCACCGGGCCGACCGGCAAGAAGTACGATTTCCGGATGCTGGCCGCGATCCGAGAGCCGGGTGCCGCACAGGCGGTGATCGTCGAGTCCGCCGGGATCAAGACCTTCGAAGAGATCGTCGAGAAGAAGGCGGGCTTGCGGATCGGCATGTTCGAGCGCCACCAGCTCGCCACCGCGCAAGCGCTTGCCTTGCTGGAAGCCTACGGCATCACGGAAGACAGCGTCGGCGACTGGGGCGGCAAGATGGTCTTCACGTCGCTCGGCGAAGGCGTCCGCATGATGATGGACGGCCAGCTCGACATGTGGTTCACGGGCGGCTCCTACTTCCCGCACTCCAAGTACATCGAGCTCGGCTCCAGAAAGCCCTTCCGCCTGCTGCCGATCAGCAAGGAGGTGGCCGAGAGCGTCTCGAAGAAGTTTGGCCAGGACATGATGGAGGTGCCGGCCGGCGTCTATGCCGACAACAATGGCGAGAACGAGGCCTATTGGTCACCGGCGACCATCCTCACCTTCGGCGTCAGGACCGACATGGACGAGGAGCTCGTCTACAAGATGACCAAGGCCCTGGCCGATCACAAGGAAGCCTTCTGGGAGGTGCATCGGATGCACAGCTTCTACCAGCCGGAGGTGGCCTGGAAGAACGTCGGCATCGTGCCGCTGCATCCGGGTGCCGAGCGCTACTACAAGGAAATGGGCTACATGCCCTGACCGCACTGTCTGGCAACGGCGCCCCGCTCTCGGTCGTGCGGGGCGCCGAGCAGCAACAATCATGAAGCAGATCGCGGAGCAGGTCGTCCGGATTAGCGCCGTCGGGATGGCCTGCTTCCATCTCTATGCGGCCTATTTCGGCACCTTTCATCCCTATGTGCAGCGCTCCGTGCCGGTGCTGCTCTCCCTGGTCATCGCCTTTCTGACAATTCGCGCCTCGAGGCGCATTTCGAAGGACGGGCCACCGCCGCTCTACGATTGGGCTCTCGCGCTCATCTCGATCCCGATCATCGGCTACATCACCATCAACAACGACTATCTCGCCAACCGTTGGCCGATGACCCCGAGCTTCGCCATGAGCGAAGTGGAGGTCCTCTTCGCGGTCCTGGCGACCCTGCTGATCCTCGAGGCGACGCGGCGGGTCCTCGGCTGGCCCCTGGTGGTCGTCGCCCTCCTGGCGCTCTCCTACACCTATTGGGGTGAGCACATCCCGATCGATGCCCTGCGCCACCGGGGTTTCACCTTCGAGCACATGCTCGACTACCTCTACCTGACCGACAACGGCATCTGGGGTGTCGCGCTGGGCGTGGCGGCGACCTACATCATTCTCTTCATCATCTTCGGCGCCTTCGCCGAGCGCGCCGGAGTCGCCGACTTCTTCATCGACATGGCGAATAGCATCGCCGGCCATACGCGGGGCGGCCCGGCGAAGGTCGCGATCTTCTCCTCCGGCCTGATCGGCTCGGTCACCGGCTCGACGGTGGCCAACGTCTACACTACCGGCCAGTTCACCATTCCCATGATGAAGCGGGTCGGCTATCGGCCCAGCGTCGCCGGCGCGGTCGAGGCCCTCGCATCCAACGGCGGCCAGATCATGCCGCCGATCCTCGGCGCCACGGCCTTCATTCTGGCCGCCTACAGCAGCGTTCCCTACATCCAGGTCGCCATCGCCAGCCTGATCCCGGCCGCGCTCTACTTCGGCGGCCTGATCTGGTTCATCCACCTCGAAGCGCACAAGACCGGGCTCAAGGGCATCGACAGGGGCGACAAGCCGAGCTTCACCAAGGTGATGCTCCAGGGCGGCCATCTCCTCTCGCCGCTCCTGGTGCTGATCGGCTGCCTGATCTACGGCTTCTCACCGGTCCGCGCCGCCTTCTTCGCGATCGTCTTCACCATCGTGATCTCCTGGCTGCGCAAGGAGACCCGGCTCGGGCCGCGGGAGATCTTCCAGGCGCTGGAGTCCGGCGCCCGCAACTCGGTGTTGATCGTCCTGACCTGCGCGGCGGTCGGCTTCATCATCGGCGGATTCCTGATCACCGGCCTCGGCCTCAACATCAGCAGCGCCATCATCACCCTGTCGGGCGACTCCTTGTTCGCGGCCATGGTCATGGTCGGCCTGGCCTGCCTGGTCCTCGGGATGGGCATGAACACGGTGGCCGCCTTCATCCTGGTCTCCGTGGTCGGCGTGCCGGCGCTCACCGCCCACGGGGTCGACATCTTCGTCGCGAATATGTTCGTCTTCTACTTCGCGCTGCTGTCGCACATCACGCCACCGGTCTGCCTGGCGATCTTCGCCGGCGCGCAGGTGGCCGGCGCCAACATTTGGGAAACCGCCTTCATCGGCGTGAAGATGGCGGTGGTCGCCTATCTCCTGCCCTTCCTGATCGTGGCCGAGCCGGGCCTGCTGCTGCTCGAGACGCCCGTCGGGATCATCCTCGGCACCCTCGCCGTGGCCGTCGGCTCTCTCTTCCTGATCGCGGCCATTCAAGGCTGGGCCCTGTCACGTATGACCTGGCCGGAGCGGATCCTCGCGGCCGTCGCGGGCGGCTGCATCATCTGGCCGGACCTTCGCGTGCAGGCCATAGGCGTCGGGATCGCGGCCGTGACCTGCGGCGTGACGATGCTGCGCTATCGGAGCAGAGGCGGCGAACAGCCCACCTGAGGCCGGCAGGGGATCAGGCGATCTCCCCGACAGCCCCTTTCATGAGCAGGTCGCTGCGGTCCCGGCCGGTCGCCGGCCTGTTGCCGGTCGGCAAGAGGTCCTTGGCGGTCTTCGCCGCGTCCTGCCGCTCTTGTGGGGCCTCGCCATAGAGCGTTGTCCGTTGGAATGGCTGGCGGTCCAGCGTCCTGGCTGTGGCCTCCATGCTCGCGGGCGTCATCTCCTGGCCATGCCGCGCACCGGCCGACCGCGTGATGATCTCGTTCATCAAGGTGCCGCCAAGGTCGTTGGCCCCCGCCCTCAAGCAGGCCGACGCGCCCGCGCCGCCCATCTTAACCCAGGAGGTCTGGATGTTGTCGAGATAGGGATGCAACGCGAGGCGTGCCACGGCGTGCATGAGCACCGCCTCGCGATAGGTCGGCCCGCGCCTGCAGCGGCCCTTCAGGAAGAGCGGCGCTTCCATATGCACGAAGGGCAAGGGCACGAACTCGGTGAAGCCGCCGGTGCGGGCCTGCAACGCGCGCAGGCGCAGCAAATGGCGCGCCCAGTGCTCCACCCGCTCCACATGGCCGAACATGACCGTCGCCGTCGTCCGCAAGCCAAGACCGTGGGCCGCCTCCATGACCTGCAGCCACGTGCCGGTGTCGAGCTTGTCGGGACAGATGATCGCCCGCACCTCGTCGTCAAGGATCTCCGCCGCGGTGCCGGGCAGCGAGCCGAGGCCGACATCCATCAGCCGCTCCAGGAATGCGGCCACCGGCAGGCCCAGGGTCGTTGATCCGTGATGGACCTCCAAAGGGCTGAAAGCGTGGATGTGGATATCGGGCGCGGCCTGCTTGACCGCGCGACAAACGGCGAGATAGGTCTCGCCCGTGAATTCGGGATGGATGCCGCCCTGCAGGCAGACCTCCGTGGCACCGCGCTCCCAGGCCTCTGCCGTGCGGCGGGCGATCTCCTCCAAGTCCAACAGATAGGGCCGGCCCCGCAGATGCTCAGCCGTGCGTCCCTTTGAGAAGGCACAAAAGCCGCATTTGTAGGTGCAGACGTTTGTGTAGTTGATGTTCCGGTTGACCACGTAGCCGACCCGGTCGCCGCATGCCTTGCGCCGCAGCCCATCGGCAGCCTCGCAGACCTCCTCCACGGCGCTGCCGCGGGCCGTGAAGAGCCGGACGACGTCGTCCTCGCCGAGGTCCTTGCCATCGAGCGCCCGCGCAACAATCGCGTCCAAGGCTCCTCGCCCGCCGATGTCGCGCCGCCGTGGCGGGGGCGTCTCGGTCCCCGCAAACCAGTCACCGTCATGGGTGAAGCCCGCCGCATCGCTCGCCCGCCGCACGGCGACGAGCATCGCCGGGTCGAGCCAATCATCGGCGGCCCGCACATAGGCGGGATAGATCGCCAGGCGCTCCGTCAGCGTCTTGCCTGCCGCCGCCGTGCGGCGGGCCAGCGCGTCGAGATGGGGCCAGGGACGCTCCGGATTCACGTGGTCGCGCGTTACGGGCGAGACGCCGCCCCAGTCGTTCAAGCCCGTGGCGATCAACGCCGCCTCCTCGCCCGGCGAGAGGTTCGGCGGCGCTTGAATGGTCATCTCGGGGCCGAACACCAGACGGGCCAGCGCGATAGTCCGGCGCAAATCCTCCAGGCTCGGCTCCGGCGCGTTGGCCATGATCGTGCCAGGCTTCGCACGGAAGTTCTGGATGATGATCTCTTGCAGATGCCCGAATTCGTCCTGCAGCTCTCTCAGTCGGAGCAGCGCTTCGAGGCGTTCCCGCGTGGTCTCGCCGATGCCGATCAGGATTCCCGACGTGAAGGGTATCCGCAGGGCTCCCGCCTGGCGGATAGTGTCGAGGCGCAGAGCAGGCCGCTTGTCGGGGCTGCCGAAATGGGGACCACCGCGTTCGCAGAGCCGGTCGGACGCGGATTCGAGCATCAGGCCCATGGAGACCGAGACCTGACGCAATCGAGCCAACTGCTCCCGGCTCATCACGCCCGGATTCAGGTGGGGCAAGAGGCCTGTCTCGCGGTGCACCTGCTCGGCGACGGCGGCCAGGTAGTCGATCGTCGTGTCGTAGCCCAGACGCGAGAGCTCGTCCGCGGCCGCCCGATAGCGCAACTCCGGTCTATCACCCAGGGTGAAGAGCGCTTCCTTGCAGCCGGCCTCGGCGCCGGCTTGTGCAATGGCGACGGCCTCGTCCGGCGTCAGATAGGGCCGCCGCAGATCGCGCGGCGCCTTGGCGAAGGTGCAATAGTGGCAGACATCTCGGCAGAGCTGGGTCAGCGGGATGAACACCTTGCGCGAGTAGCTGACGATGCTGCCGTGGCCCCGGTCACGGAGCGCGGCAGCCACCTCGGTCAGCTCGGCCGTCTCCGCGCTCTCGGCGAGGACAAGCAGCGCCGCGGCCGAGAGCGCTTGCCCATCTGCAGCCTTCGCCAAGATCTTCTGCGTTTGGGCCGTCATGGAACGGCCTCCAGAGCCCCTCGGCGCTGAACGCCCGCTATGGCGTCGAGCTGCTCCGGCCGATCGACGTCGCGGGCGATCCCCGCCAATCTGACGACCTGCGGGGTCAGGCCCCTGGCTCGCGCTTCATCGCAATGGGCGGAGAAGCTGCGGGCGCCGAAATGAAAGGACATGGCACCGGGCGGCGTCACGAGCAGGGCGTTCGTGCCGCTGCCGTCGCAGGACGGCGCCAGGGTGACGGCCGGTCTGTTCCTGGCGTGAGCCGCCAGGAGCGCCGCGATTTCGCTCGACGTGACCTGAGGGATATCGGCCGGCAGGTAAAGCAGGGTGTCGCATCCCGTCGCTTCGAGATGGCCGAGCGCGAGATCCATGGCCGCGTTCAAACCCGACGAGCTCGGCTCCCGCAAGATGCCGGCTCCAGAGGCTCGCGCCACATCCTCGACGTCGGCATCGCAGGTCACCACCAGCGGCGGCGGCAAGCCCTCGACCCGCCGGAGCGACCGCAACACAGAGCGCAGCATGGCCAGAACCAGGCTGGCGCGCTCCGATTCGCTCAACACGCTCGAGAGACGGCTCTTGGCTGTCCGGAGACTCTTGACCGGAACGACAGGCTGAATGCGGCTCGCTGGTTCGATCGCCATCGCTCAGACCATGAGATAGGCAGCGCGAATTCGCTCGTCCTCGAGTGCCTCTTGCATCTTCCCCTGATAGCGAATGCGCCCCTTCTCGATGATGATCGCCCGGTCGGCGACCAGGCCGGCGAAATGCAAGTTCTGCTCGGACAGCAGGATCGTCACCCCTTCGTCCTTGAGCTCCTTCAGGGTGCGCGCCATCTGCTCGACGATGACCGGCGCCAAGCCCTCGGACGGCTCATCCAGGAGGATCGCTCGAGGACTGCCCATGAGTGTCCGCGCGACGGTCAGCATCTGCTGCTCGCCGCCAGACATAGCACGTGCGGATTTCTCCCGCATCTCGGCGAGATTGGGGAACAGCTCGAAGATCCGCTCCAGAGTCCAAACCGTCGCGCCCTCGCGATTGACCCGCCGCGCCACGGCAAGGTTCTCGCCGACGGTGAGAGACGTGAAGATGCGTCGCTCCTCGGGCACATAGCCGAGACCCAGGCGGCAGATCTCGTACGGCCTCAGTCTGCCGATAGGCCTCTCGTCGAACACGACCTCGCCGCTGGTCGGGCGGACGAGGCGCATGATGCTCTTGAGGGTCGTGGACTTGCCGGCACCGTTCCGCCCCAAGAGGGCCGCCACCTCCCCGGCGCCGACCTCGAAGCTGACGTCGCTCAGAATCTCCGCGCGGCCGTAGTGGGTATGGAGCCGCTTTACCTCAAGCATCGGCGGCCTCCAGGGCCGACGCCTGCGCCCGGAAGGTGCTACCAGCACCCAAGTAGATCTCCTGGACCATCGAGTCATTGCGGACGTCGGCTGGCGAGCCCTCGGCGACCATACGGCCGCGGTTCAAGACGATGATCCGCGTCGCATTGGCGAAGACCACATCCATGTCGTGCTCCGTGAAGAGCACGGAGATCCCTCTCTCGCGCACGATCCCGGCGGTCAGCTCCATCAGCTCGATGCGCTCCGTCGGCGCCATGCCGGCCGTCGGCTCGTCCATCAGCAAGAGGCGCGGCTCATGCGCCATCGCCACCGCCAGCTCCACCTGCTTCAGGTCGCCGTAGGCCAGGACATTGCAACGCCGCTCGGCCTGATCCTGCATGCCGACCGCCGACAGCAGCTCATGCGCCCGCTCCATGTAGAGCGACGAGGCCAGCGGCCAGAGGGCGCGCGAGCGGCGGTGGTGCGAGATGAGGGCCATCTGCACGTTCTCGGCCACGGTCATCGAGCCGAAGGTGGCGGTGATCTGGAAGGTGCGGCCGACGCCGAGTCGCCAGATCTGCCGCGGGCTGCGGCCCACCAGGTCATGCTCGCCGAAGCGCACCGAGCCGAGATCCGGCTTGAGCTGGCCATTGATACAGTTGAAGCAGGTCGACTTGCCCGCACCGTTGGGGCCGATCATGGCCAGCAGCTCGCCGGCCTCGACGTCGAAACTGACATCGCTCAAGGCATGGACACCGCCGAAGGACTTGCTCAAGCCGCTGACCGAGAGCACCGCCATCAGGAGGCCCTCGCCGCCGCGGCGCGCAGCGCCAGACGATGCAGGGAGCCGACGATGCCCAGCGGCATCGCCACGCAGATGCCGATGATGATGAGACCGAAGATCGCCCGCCAGAACTCGAAGGCCAGAAGCCGGTTCTCGAGGAAGACGAAGGCGAAGGCGCCGGCCAAAGGACCGATCAGCGTCTGGACGCCGCCGATCAGGACCATCATCAGAGCATCGATCGAGCGCGGGATGTCGACGGCCTGGGGCTCGACGATACCGTGCAGGAAGCCGTAGAGACCGCCGGCGAGACCCGCGAAGAGGCCGGCGATGACGAAGGCGAACCAGCGGTGCTGACGCAGGTTCACGCCGATCGCCTCGACGCGCAGCGGCGAATCCCGCCCGGCCCGCAGGGTGTATCCGAAAGGCGCGTAGAGCATGCGCCAAAGGGCGAGGATTCCGCCGGCGCAGAGGACCAGCGTCAGGTAGTAGTAGACGATCCGGTCCGACGCCCAGGGCGACGGCCAGACACCGACCAGGCCGTCTTCGCCGCCGGTCAGCTCGGTCGACTGGAAGGCCACCGACCAGACGATCTGCGCGAAGGCCAGGCTCAGCATGGCCATGTAGACGCCCGAGAGCCGCACGCAGAAGTAGCCGAAGATCAGCGCTCCCAGGCCGGCGGCCAGCGGCGCCAGAGCGATGGCGAGCTCCATGCCCGTATCGCCGTAGATCAGCAGCATCGCCGCGCCATAGGCCCCGAGCCCGAAATAGGCGGCATGCCCGAACGAGACCATGCCGCCGTTGCCCATGATGAAGTGAAGGCTGGCGGCGAAGAGCGCGAAGACGAAGACCTCGGAAAGCAGCAGAAGGTAGAAGGGCTCGACGACGGAAGGCAGCACCAGGAGCAGCGCGAATGCGCCGAGCAACGCGAGACGCATTCGTCTGCCGGGCATTATCGACAGGGTCTCGCCCTCCAAGACCTCGCCCGCCGCCTCGCCCTCCGGCTTGCCCAGGATGCCCCAAGGCCGGATCACCAGGACGACGACCATGACGAGGAACATCAAGACCAGGGTGATCTCCGGGAACACCAGGATGCCGAAAGCGTTCAGCTCGCTGATGATGACCGACGCCAGGAAGGCGCCGACGATGCTGCCCATACCGCCGACGACCACAACGACGAAGGCCGTGGCGATGATCGCCAGGTCCATGTGGTGGCTGACCGAGGCGCGCGGAATCTGCAGGGCACCCCCGAGGCCGGCCAGCACCGAGCCCAGAAAGAACACCGAGGTGAAAAGCAGCGCCTGGTTGATGCCCAGCGCGCCCAGCATCTCGCGGTCCTCGGTCGCCGCCCGCACGAGTGCGCCCCAGCGCGTTCGATTGAACAACAGCCATAGGGCCGCCAACACCACGAGACCGAGCACGATGACCACGAGATCGTACTCGGGCACCTTCGAGCCGAAGATGTCGACGGCGCCGTCGAAGCCCGGCGCGCGCGGGCCGAGCTTGTCCTCGGGGCCCCAAACCCAAAGAGCCACGTCCTTGATCAGGAGGACCACGCCGAAGGTGGCGACGAGCTGGAACAGCTCGGGCGACTGGTAGATCCGGCGCAGCACGAGGATCTCCATCACCACGCCGATGACGCCCACGACAAGGGCCGAAATGATGACGCCGCCCCAGAAGCCGAGCGGCCCATGGGGCAGTGCCGTGACCAGGCTGTAGGCGATGAAGGCGCCGAGCATATAGAAGGAGCCATGCGCGAAATTGACGATTCGCGTGACGCCGAAAATGATCGAGAGCCCGGAGGCCACGAGGAACAGTGAAGAGGCGCTGGCCAGGCCCGTGAGAAACTGTGCGAAGTAGAAGCTCATTGGGGCGCCTCGGATGCTAAGAGCAGCGGCGCGACCCCGGTCGGGGTCGCGCCGCCTCAGGGTCGGCTTCTACTCGCCGCTTCGCAACTTCTTGATTTCCTCATCCGGCGGGAAATAGGCCTCCGCCTCGGCGTAGTACCAGTCGACCATCTGCGGCATGCCGTCGATCACGGCGGTCCGCCCGACCCAGGTGCCCATGGTGGACTGGTGGTCCAGGCCGCGGAAGGTGATCGGCCCGACGATCGACGGGAAGGTCAGGTCCTTCATGGCCTGGATCATGGCCTCCTGGTCGGTCGACCCGGCTTCCTCGATCATCGCCTTGATGGCTTGGATGAAGACGTAGCCGACGAGGCTGCCCATGCGCGGGGCCTCGTTGTACTTCTTTTGGTAGTCATCGATGAAGCGCTTGTGCTCCGGGTTGTCGATCCCGTAGTAGGGATAGCCCGTGACGATCCAGTTCTCCGGCGCCTCGTCGCCCATCGGCTCGAGGTACTCCGGCTCGCCGGTCAGCAGCCCGACGAAGGTGATGTCGTCCCGCAGCAGGCCGCGGAGCTCGGCCTCCCGCACGAAAGCCGTCAGGTCGCGACTGAAGAGGGCGCTGTAGATGCCTTCCGGCTCGGCCTGCAGCATCGCCTGCACCGTGGCGCCGGGATCGATCTTGAAGAGCGCCGGCCATTGCTCCTCGACGAACTCGACGTCGGGCCGCTCCTCTTTGAGCACCTTCTTGAAGGCCGCGACAGCGTCCTGTCCGAACTTGTAGTTGGGCGCGACGATGGCCCAGCGCTTGGCCGGCTGCTTGGCCGCTTCCCTAGCCAGCATGGCCGATTGGAGATAGGTCGAAGGTCGCAGCCGGAAGGTGTAGCGGTGCCCCTGCTTCCAGACGATGTCGTCGCTCATCGGCTCCGTGGCGATGAAGAGCTTCTCGCGCTGCTGAGAGTAGTTGGTGACCGCGACACCGATGTGCGAGAAATAGGTGCCCGCGAGCAGATCGACGTTCTCCCGGCTGGTCAGCTCTTCGGCGATCTTGACCGCATTGGCAGGCTTGCCGCCATCGTCCCGGTGAATCACCTCGAGCGGGCGCCCAAGGACCCCGCCGGCGGCATTGACCTCCTCCACCGCCATTTCCCAGCCTTTCTTGTAGGGCTGGGTGAAGTCCGCCAAGGCGGTGTAGCTGTTGATCTCGCCGATCCGAATGGGATCCGCCGCCTGCGCGACACCCATGGTAGCAGCAAGCACCAAAGCCGACGTGGCGATCGCCAAGCGGCTCCCAACGCGTCCTAGTCTGCTTTTCGTCATGTCCCTTTACTCCCCGCAATCGACTCGAAACTGTACCGCTATGAAACGCCAACTCCATCGCCCTTCGCTCGCGCGACGGCTTCCACGGCTTCCACGATTTTCTTGTATCCCGTGCAGCGACAGAGGTTGCCCTTGAGAGCCTCGACGATCTCCTCGCGGCTCGGGCTCGGATTCTCTTCCAGCAAAGCCGTCGAGGTGATCACGAAGCCCGGCGTACAGTAGCCGCACTGGACCGCGCCGTGGCGCAAAAAAGCCTCCTGAACAGCCGTCAAGCGGCCGTCTCGCTCGAGGCCCTCGACCGTCGTGATCTCGGAGCCGTCGGCCAGAGCGGCGAGCAGGATGCATGAGCTGACCGGCTGACCGTCCAGCAGCACGGTGCAGGCACCGCAGATTCCCATGCCGCAGTCCCGGTTGGTGCCGGTCATGTCGAGGCGCCGACGAAGGACCTCGGTCAACATCTCGGTCGGCCCGACCGAGAGCTCGTGGCGAGCGCCGTTCACCGTGAGACTGATATCGAGCTGCGTCACGCCGTCCCTCCCGAGCGTTGCCACGCCTTCTCCACGGTCCGCTTCATGATCACGGCTGCGACATGCCGCTTGTAGTCCTGGGAATAGAGGTCGTCGGCCAGCGGCTCGATCTCGGCGAAGAGCGTCTCGCGCATAAGGGCGAAGCACTCGTCGCCAGGCCGTCTGCCGATGAAGGCCTTCTCCGTTTCCTTAGCCCAAATGGGTGTCTCCCCGGATCCCCCGAGCCCCAAGCCGATCTCCAGGATCTGCTCGCTCGCCGGGTCTCGCGTCAGCCGGACTGCCACGCTGATCGTCGAGCTGTAGTCCATGGCGCGACGCGCGGAGAACTTGCCGAAGGCGGCCCCTTCGTTCGCTTGCGGCGGCGGTAGCCTGATCTCCTGCAGGATCTCGTCCGGGCCAAGCGCGGTCTCGTAGAGGCCCTTGAAGAAATCGGTCGCCGGGATGTCCCGCGTCCCCTTCGGACCCAAGGCCCGGAGCGTCGCGCGCAGGGCGATGACCGCCACCGGCGGATCGCCCTGCGGGTCGGCCAGACAGATATTGCCGCCGATCGTGCCGCGGTTCTTGATGCGGCCGCAGGCGATCTCCGCGGCCATCTCGGCCAGGATCGCATAGCGCTCGGCAACCAGCGGCGAGCGCTCCACCTCCCGGTGGCGACAGCCCGCGCCGATCCTCAGGCCGCCATCCTCGCTGGCCTCGATGCCCTTGAGCTCGGCGAGGCGCGAGACGTCGACGAACCAGCGAGGCGCCAGCAGCTTCTCGTTCATCAAGATGCCGAGGGCCACGCCGCCGGCCACGAGGTGCGCTTCCCCCTCGGTCGCTTCTTGCGCCTCGCAGAGGACGGCGACGGCTTCCGCAAGGCTCTCCGGTCGGCTGTAACGGCAGTCCACCAGCACGTCTCCTATTCCGCCGCGTCCGCCACGGGCTTGCCCCGCGCCTCGGCGATCAAGCGGTAGAGGTACTCCGCGTCCATCGGCAGGTGATTGGGCCAGACGCCGGAAGCGTGCCGGACCGCCGAGGCGATGGCGGCGGGAATCGGGATCAGGCTGACCTCCGCCACGCCCTTGGCGCCATAGGGTCCCGTGCGATCCTTGTTCTCGACGAAGGTATTCTCGATCTCCAGGGGCACGTCCTTGGCACCGGCCATGAGATAGTCCCGATAGTGCGGGTTGGCGATGACGCCATCCTTGCGCACGCAGCGCTCCCAGAGGGCCTGGCCGATGCCCATGACGACGCCGCCGTCGATCTGCCCTTCCGTGCCGACGGGATTGATCACCGTGCCGGCGTCGTGCGCGGTCCAGGCCCGAACGACATCGATCTGTCCCAGCTCCTCGTCGACCTCCACCTCGACCATGTCCGTGCCGAAGGTATAGGTGGCATAGGGGTTGCCGGAGAACTTCAGGATGTCCATGGCGATATCGGGATCGAACTTGCCGTAGCCGCAGATCTCTTCGGTCCCTTCGCCGATCAAGGCGCAGGCTTCCTCGAAGCCGATGCTGTCGTTGCCGACCAGAACGCGGTCGTCTTCCAAGCGAACCCGCTCGGCGGGCAGGTCTCGGGCCTTGGCTACCGCCTCTTCGATCTGTCGCTTGAAGTCCTGTCCGCAGATGTAGGCGGCGTTGCCGGAGAAGTAGGTGGTGCGCGACGCCGAGGTCGGACCGGAATCGTCGGTCTTTGTGGAATCGCCGCTGATCACGCGCACGCGGTGCAAGCTGATGCCGGCGGATTGGGCGGCGATCATGGCGAGCGACATGTCCGAGCCGGTGCCGATGTCCGGCGTGCCGCAGCAGGCCAGCACTTGGCCTTCGGCATCCACGTACATGCGGGCCGTCGAGGGATTGCGCACGCCGCTATAGCC
The DNA here is from genome assembly GCA_028280455.1 of Kiloniellales bacterium. Classification (GTDB taxonomy): domain Bacteria; phylum Pseudomonadota; class Alphaproteobacteria; order Kiloniellales; family JAKSDN01; genus JANQLT01. The sequence goes on along the minus strand of JANQLT010000211.1, from coordinate 19,168 downwards.
GATGCCGTAGCCGAGCGAGGCCAGGCCGATGCCGCGCTTTCGGCCGTTGCGTGTCGGCTCCGCCGCGATCTCCCGGCGAAGACGCTCGTAGATCGGCTCTATCGCGTCCAGAGTCTCGTGATAGGCCACGTCCCACAGCTTTTGACCGATGATGGTCTTGTCGTCGTCCACCATGGCGTTGCGGCGCCGGACCTCGATCGGGCTGAGGCCCAGGCGCTCGGCCAGCTCGTTCATCTGCGATTCCATCGCGAAGGCCATCTTGACGATGCCGAAGCTCCGCATCGCACCGGCCGGCGGATAGTTCGTGAAGGCCACGACGTAGTGCGAGCGGACGTTGGGGATGCGGTAGGGCATGCCGGTGTGGATCACGCAGCGCCCGCCGACGATCATGCTATAGGAGCGATAGGCCCCGCCATCCGACAGCACCTCGACATCGAGCGCCGTCAGCTTGCCGTCCTTGGTCGCGCCCAGCTTCTGGCGGATGGTCATGGCGTGACGCTTGGTCGTCGAGGTGAAGACCTCCTCGCGGCTCAAGGTCGCCGTCGTCGGCCGGCCGGTCCGCAAGGTCAGCAGCGCGAGCGCGCACTCGACGGCATTGTCCATCTTGCCGCCGAAAGCACCGCCTACGACCGTCTGGGAGACCCGCACCTTCTCCAGCGGCAAACCGGTCACCCTGGCGACCTGCTTGTGGTGGTAGTGCGGATATTGGGTGCAAACCAAGACGGTCAGCACACCCTCCGGATCGAGGAAGCAAAGGCCCGACGGCGGCTCCAGGAAGGCGTGGTCCATCGACTCGACGACATACTCGTTTTCGAGCACGACGTCGGCTTGGGCAAGACCGGCTTCGAGATCGCCGATCTCGTGGAGCAGATCGCCGATCACGTTGCCCTCGGCGTCGATCGTCTCGGCATCCGCCGCCAGAGCTTCCTCGGGGGAGTGGATGACCGGCAGCGGCTCGTAGTCGACTTCGACGAGCAGACAGGCGGCTTCCGCCGCTTCCGGTGTCTCGGCCGCTATGGCGACGATCGGCTCGCCGGCGAAGCGCACCTTGTCCACGGCCAGCACCGGCGTGTCCTGGGTCAGGGTGCCGATCAGGCGCCGGTCAGGCGGAATCTCCTCGCCCTTCAGGACGGCGACGACACCGGGCACGGCTTCGGCTTGCGTCGTATCGATGCGGAGGATCCTGGCATGAGCCTGCTCGCTGCGCACGAAACGACAGTGCAGCATGTCCGCCATCTTGATGTTGGCGGCATAGCGCGCACGCCCGCGGACCTTGTAGAGCACGTCGTTGCGGGGCAAAGGCATGCCGACCGTCCCGGTGACGCCCTCCGCCGCCTCCGGCAGATCGGCGCCCATCTCCTCGCGGATGGCCCGGACGATGCGGTGGTATTCCCGCTGCCAATGCGCCTGGGCTTCCAGATCTTCCAAAGCGAACTTTTCGCCCGGCGGCTCCGTCCAAGGTCCCGGCATGTCTCTATACCTCCCCACCGGCCGTCAGCATGATTCGCGCATCGACGGCTATCGCACCGGCCGCGTTGACGATCAGCGGATTGACATCGATCTCCGCGATCTCCTCATGGGTCGAAACGAGCTGCGACAGGCGCAACAGACAATCGACGATGCTGTCCAGGTCGCAGGGCGCCTCGCCGCGCACGCCGGCCAAGATCCGCGCGATCCGCAGCTCGGCCAGCATATCCCGGGCTTCCGCCTCGCTCAGGGGCGCGATCCGGAAGGCGAAATCGTCGAGGTATTCGGTGTGGATGCCGCCGGCGCCCGCGACGATGCAGGGGCCGAAGACCGGATCGCGCTTGGCCCCGATCATGACCTCGTGTCCCTTCGGTGCCATCTCCTGGACCAGAACGCCGGCGATCTCGGCCTCGGCGCTGTAGCGGCGGACATCGTCGCACAGGGCGGCATAGGCAGCCCGCAGCTCGGCCTCGCCCTTCAAGCCGAGCTTGATGCCGCCGCTATCGGACTTGTGGGAGAGCGCGTCGGCGACGACCTTGAGGCAGAACGGCCCCCGCATCCGTTCGGCAGCGAAGACCGCTTCCTCTTCGCTCCGCGCGAAGGCCCAATCGGCCACGGGCAAGCCATAGGCGGAGAGAATCTCAAGGCCTTCCACGAAGAGGGCCGAGCGGCCGGCGTCCCGCGCGCCAGCGAGGGCCTTAGACGCCACCGACGTCTCGACCTCGAAACGCGGCACGGTCACATGCGGCGCCTCGGTCCGCCGCCCGCCGGCCTGCGCCAGCTTATCGAGAGTCTTCGCGGCCGCGTCGAGCGACGGGAAGACCATGGCGTTGCCGTCGGCCTCCACGGATTGCGTAAAACCGCTGATGTCGAGGCCGTAGGACCAGCCGAGGATCGGCTTCTCCGGGTAGGATGCGGCGAGCGCCCGGATATGGCCCGAGCAATCGAAGGCCTCGTACTTCGGCAGCCGGTAGGAGCAGTAGATGCAGATCACCGCGTCCACCGAAGAGTCGCGCAGCAGCAGCTCCAGGATCTTCGGATAGCTGCCGTCCAGGTCGCGCGACACCGGAATCCAAATGTCGACCGGATTGTCGATCTCCAGCCAATCGGGGAAGAAGCCTCGCAGCGCGGCGCGGGTTTCCTCGGAGAGCGTCGCCAGGGTGAGGCCCGCGCCCTCGATGGCGTCGATCGAGAGGATGGCGCCGCCGCCGGAGAAGGTCATCACCGCGACGCGCCGGCCACGCGGCGGACGGTAGGTGACAAGCGCCTTGGACAGGAGGCGCAGCTCCTCGGCCGATTCGGCCTCGAGGACTCCGGCCTTGCGAAAGGCTGCGCGATAGACCGCGCTCTCGCCGGCCGCCGCGCCCGTATGGGAAGCGACAGCCTTCTCGCCGCCGCGGCTTCGGCCGGCCTTGAGGGCGACGACCGGCTTTTCGCGCGTGATGCGCCCCGCGGCCTCCAGAAAGCCGCGGCCGTCGGTGATGCCCTCGAGATGGCATTGGATCACGCGGATGCCGTCGTCCTGCTCCAGGTATTCCAGGGCATCGACCAGATCGACATCGCAGGCGTTGCCGAGGTCGATGGCGACCGAGAAGCCGGCCGGCTCGTTGTTGATGATGTGGTGGCCCATCATGAAGAGGCCGGACTGGGCGATCTGGCCGATCGGCGTCTCGTCCCGCTCCAGCTCGATGAAGGAAGAGGTGAAGCGGTCGCGCGCGTTGGCGACACCGATGGTGTTGGGCCCGAGAATCCGCAGGCCGGTCTCGCGGGCCAAGGCAACCATCTCCTCTTGCAGCCGCCGGCCCGTCTCGTCGGCATCGGCGAAGCCCTGGGTGATGACCAGGGCGGCCGCTATCCGGTTCCGCACGCAATCGCGCAGCACGTCGAGGACCAGGTCGCGGGCGACCGACACGATCGCGAGGTCGGCGGGCTCGGGCAGGTCGTCGAGGCTCGGATAGGCGCGCACGCCGGGCTGGTCGGCCATGCTCGGGTTGATGACACTCACCCGTCCGGCATAGCCGAAGTCCTGCAGCGTGGTCAGCACGCTGACCGGCCCACCGATGGCGGAACGCGACAGGCCGACGATGGCCACATGCCGAGGCTTGAGGAAGAGGTCGAGGACGTGACCCTCGGCCGGCGCTGGGGCGACGAGGCTCATGCGGCACTCTCCGCTTGCCTGTCCGCGCCGAGCCGCTCCCGCAGTCGGAACTTCTGCACCTTGCCCGAAGGAGTCATCGGCAAGGCGTCGACAAGCTCGATGTGCTCGGGCCACTTCTGCTTGGCGAGACCGGCCTCCGCCATCCAGGCCTGCACCTCGGCGACCTCCAGGCTATCGCCCTCGGCCAGGACGACATAGGCGCAGATCCGCTCCCCCAGGCGATCGTCCGGCATGCCGACCACGGCGGCGTTTGCCACCCGGGGATGGGCGAAGAGCACGCTCTCGATCTCGGCCGGCGAGATGTTCACGCCGCCGCGGATGATCAGGTCCTTGATGCGGCCGGTGATCTTGATATAGCCCTCCGCATCCATGCGCGCCTGGTCGCCGGTGCGAAAGAAGCCATCGTCCCGATAGTGCGCACGGGTCAGCGCCGGCTGGCGGTAGTAGCCCAGGGTCAGCATCTCGCCGCGCGCCATCAGCTCCCCGTCCTCGCCCGGCGGCAGGGTCTCGCCGTCGGCGCCCACGACTTTCAGCTCCATGTTGTCGCAGGGCATGCCGTCGCTCGCGAAGCGCTTCTCCGCCGGCGCGTCGAACGGGCAGGTCGTGACGCCGCCGCACTCCGTCATGCCCCAGAGCGGCGTGACGAAGGTCTTCGGCAGCGCGGCCTGGGCGTCACGCATGAGCTGCCGCGGGATCGAGGCGCCGCCGCAGAGGAACAGCCGCAGGCTCTCCAAGCTGCCATGGGCGTCCAGCGCCGGGTGATAGACCAGGTCCATCAGGAAGGGCGTCGCGCAGGCCATGAAGCTGCAACGCTCGTCGCGGATCAGGCGCAAGGCCTGGTCGGGCTCCCAGCGCTGCTGCAAGACGAGGGTGCCGCCGATCGTCAGAGTCATGCGCAGGGCGTGGGTGAAGCCAACGGCATGACCCAAGGGCGAGCAGCCGAAGATGCGGTCCTGCTCGTTCAGCCCGTAGCGCTCGGCCAGGCCGCGATTGGTCGCCGCCAGCACCCGCGTGCTGAAGATCACGCCCTTGAGGTCGCCGGAGGTGCCCGAGGTGAATCCGAGCGCCGTCATGTCGTCAGGACCGGGCGCCAGCCCATCGAGATCCTGACCCGCGCCGCGCTCCTCGAAGAGCGCGTCGTAGGCTATCTGTCCGGACCGCGCAGCCTCCCCTTGCGGGTCGACGACGAAGACCCGCTCCAGGCCGGGCGCCTCCTGCCGCAGTCGGTCGGCCAAAGCGGCATAGTCGAAGCCGTGGAAGACGCCCGGCACGACCAACGCCTTGGCCTCGGTCAGCGCCAAGAGGCTGGTCATCTCCCGCTCGCGATAGACGATGGGAATGGTCGCCGTGACCGCGCCGATCCGGGTCAGCGCCAAGTGCAGCCAGAGGAAGGGGGCCCAGTTCGGAAGCTGCAGGATGACGATGTCGCCGGGACCGAGGCCTTGCGCCTTGAGACCGAGCGCGAGGCGGTCGACCAGCGCCACCGCCTCGCCGTAGCTGGTGCGGCCAAAGACCGGGTCGACGACCAGCTCGCGATCCGGCGTCGCAGCGGCCAGGGCCGCGAGGCGCTGCGTGATCGGGCCGTCGACTGCGGTCCGCGAGGTCATGTCACGGTCCCGGGCTCCAGCGTCTCCAGGGGCGGCAGGACCTCGGTCGCGATGCGCTCCAAGTGCGCGCGCCGCGAATCCGGCGGCATGATCGGCGCCAGGATCAGATAGTTGGCACCGGCCTCGATGTAACGCGCCAGGTATTCGGTCACCCGCTCCGGCGGCCCATAGGCACAGTACTTGTCGACCAGCTCGGAGAAGTCTTGCTCGTAGCGGTAGCTCAGCTCCTTCACGCCCCAGGCCCGCGCCTCCTCCAGGTCGTCGTAGAGCGCGACATAGATGAAACAGGCCCAGGCATAGTCGTCCGGCAGCCTGCGGCCGTAGTCCGCGGCGAAGGCCTTGACCTGCGAGAAGGACTCACGGCAGCGGTCGGCCGTGTACATGTAGGGATGCCAGCCGTCGCCGATACGCGCGGCGCGCTTCATCGGCCCCTCCTGCCGGCCGGAGACCCAGATCGGCGGGCCGCCCGGCTGAACGGGCGTCGGCAGCATGTCGACGTCCTCGAGCTTGAAGATCTTGCCGTCGTAGTCGAAGCGCTCGCCGCTCCAATAGCTCTTCATGATCTCAATCGCTTCGGTCGACCGCTGGCCCCGCTCCTTCATCGGCACGTCGCAGGCCGCGAACTCGCGCGGGTAGTCGCCGCCGACGCCGACCGTCAGCAGCACGCGGCCCGCGGAAAGCACGTCGAGACAAGCGAACTGCTTGGCGACCATGGTCGGGTGACGCAGCGGCAGAAGCAGGGTCGCCGGGCCGACCTTGATCCGCGACGTCAGTGCCGCGGCATAGGTCAGGGTGGTGACGGCTTCCAGGATCGGCCGGTGGTAGACGATGTGCTCGCCGGTCCAGAAGGAGTCGTAGCCGAGCTCCTCGACCGCGCGGATGTCCTCCCGTTGCCACTGGTCGCCACCGCAGGTAACTCCGAATTTCGCCGGCACTGCGCCTTCCCCCTGTTAGTTCACGCGGTACTTCTCGACCTTCTCGCGATCGAGCGTGATGCCGAGTCCCGGCTTGTTCGGCACCTTGAGGCAGCCGTCGGCATAGACGAAGGGCTCGGTGATGATGTCGTCGGTGTAGAAGACGCCGCCGACCTTGGTCTGCTCGCGCCCCGCCAGCGTGTTGACGGTGATCACGCCCGGCAGAACCGTGCCCTCCAAGGCCGCGGAGAGGTGGAGGTTGGCGGCATTGCCGACGCCGCCCTCCAAGGAGCCGTTGACGTTCATCGCCAGCCCCGCCGCGCGCCCGATCGCGCCGATCTCCATGGAACGGATCAGGCCGCCGGCCTTGGTGAAGTAGATCGACAGCACGTCGGCGGCGCCGCGCTGGACGATCTCCATGGCGTCCTGCGGCGACCAGCAGCCCTCGTCGACGATGACCGGGATATCGAGCGCCGCCGTGACCGCGGCCATGGCAGCCGCGCCCTCGACAGGCTGCTCCACGGCGCAGATCCCGGCCTCGTCCCGCATCGCGCGCACCGACGCGATCGCCGTCTTGACCTCCCGATAGCCGCGGTTGATGTCCGGAAAGATCACCGCCTCGTCGCCGACGACGCGGCGGATCTCCTTGAGGATCGCGAGGTCCTCGGCCGGCTCGCCCGGCACCTTGATCTGCATCCAGGTGATGCCGTCCTCGAAGACCTGCGCCGCCTCCTTGGCCGCCTCGGTCGGCGGCGCGATGCCGACGCTGTGGCAGAGGCGGATCTCGTCGCGCAGGGCGCCGCCGAGCAACTGGCAGACCGGCACCCCCAAGGCCTGGCCCATGATGTCGAAGAGCGCGCTTTCCAGCATCGCCTTGGTGTAGGGGTAACCGCGGACGTCGATGTCCCATTGCGGCAGCATGCTGCGCAGCGCGAAGGGGTCGGCACCCTTGAGCGCCTCGGCGAAGTAGCGCTCGACGAGGTAGGAGACGATCTCCGGGTCTTCGCCGAAATAGCGGCCGTGCTCACCGCCCCAGCTCAGGATCGCCGGTGCCTCGCCCAGCCCGACGATGCCCTCGTCGGTCCGCACCTCGACGATGATGTAGCGGCCGATCGGCACCTGCAGCGACCGCCAGGTGTAGGAGGAGCGCCCGGGCAGCTCGATGATCGTGGTCTCGACGCCGGTGATCTTCATCGCCCAGTCGTCCCATAGCGCTCGGCCTGCTCGGCGCTGATCTTGCCCTCGCGCAGGTCCCGCGCGATCGCCTCCGCGTCGCGCTCGGCGGGCGGGCCGTAACCGCCGCCGCCTTGGGTTCGGATGCTCACCACGTCGCCCTTGCGCAGCTTGTGGTGCATGGTCTTGGAGGCGAGATTGACCGGCCGCTCGCCGTCAGGGTTGAGGACCAGAGAGCCCGTCGCTCCTTCCTCTCCACCGAACAAGCCGAAGGGGGCCACCTTGAACTTGTCGAATTGGGTCTCCAGGGCGCCGCTCTCGTCCAGGAAGGCGATGTCACGGCGCACCCCAAGGCCGCCACGATGCCGTCCCGCACCGCCGCTGTCCGGCAGGAGCTCGTAACGCTCGAAGCGCAAGGGATAGATCGCCTCGACCATCTCGATCGGCGTGTTCGCCAGGTTGTGGATGCCCTGGGAGTAGCAATCGAGACCGTCCTTGCTCTGGCGCGCGCCGCCGCCGCCGACCTCGATGTCGAAGAGGATCCAGCTCGGGTGCGACCCTTCGCCGTCGCCCGAGAGGATGTAGACGTTCGACATGCCGTAGTAGCAGGCGGTGATGCGCTCCGGCACCGCCTGGGACAGGGCCATCAAGAGCGCGTTGACGATGGTGTGGGTTATGGCGTTGCGGCCGACGACGGGCGCCGGCGGCTGGGCATTGACCACAGAGCCCTCGGGCGCCGTGATCTCGATCGGCTTGTAGACGCCGTAGTTGGCCGGGATCGAGGGGTCGAGGATCGCCAGGACCGCGAAGTAGATGGCGGACTCGCAGGAGGAGATGGTGGCGTTGATCGGGGCGCGGCGCTGCCGGTCCGTGCCGGTCAGATCGACATGGATCGTGCCGTCGCCGATCGTCACCTTGGTGACGATCTTGATCGGCTCGTCGACAACGCCGTCGTCGTCGACGTAGTAGCTCCCCTCGTAGACCCCGGCGGGCAGCTCGCGGAGCTTCTCGCGCAGGCGCCGCTCGGAGATCTCGATGGCGTCCTCCATGCAGTCGTGCAGGCTCTTGACGCCGTAGCGCTCGACCAACTCGAGGACGCCCTTCGCGCCGATCTCCAGGGCCGCGACCTGGGAGCGCAGGTCGCCGATGGTCATGGCCGGCTGGCGGATGTTCGCCTCGATCAAGGCGAAGAGCCGCTCGTTCAGCGCGCCGCCCTCGAAGATCTTGATCGGCGATATCCGCAAGCCCTCCTGATAGATCTCCACCGCGTCGCCGGCGTAGCTCCCCGGCCGCATGCCGCCGACGTCGAGGTGGTGGCCGAGCGTGCCGCAGATCGCCACCAGCTCGCCGTCGCTGAAGACCGGCAGGAAGGTCTGCACGTCGGGCAGGTGCTGCCCCCCCTTGTAGGGATCGTTGGTGATGACGATGTCACCGGGATTCCAGTCTTCGATCGGGATCGCTTCGTCGAGCGTCGTGCGCAAGGAGCGCGACATGGAGTTGAGGTGGATCGGGATACGACAGGACTGGGCGATGATCCGCCCTTCGCGATCGAAGACGGCGGTCGAGTAGTCGAGCATCTCGCGGATCACGGTCGAATAGGAGGTGCGCAGGATCGTCGCCGCCATCTGCTCGGCGACGCCGATCAGGGCGTTGTTCACCACCTCGAAGGTGATCGGATCGACTCTCATGGGTTTGCTCCTGCCATGGAGATCAGCAGGTTGCCGTAGTCGTCCGAGCGTGCGCTCTGACCGGGGTGAATGACGATCGTGCTATCGACCTGCTCGACGATGGCGGGTCCGGTCAGCTCAGAGCCCGGCCCGAGGTCCAACCGATTGAACACGGGGGTCTCAACGAAGGCCTCGGCCTCTTCGAAATAGACGGGCCGCCTGTCCATGGCCGCCGGATCGGCGCCGTTGCCGGCACGCCGCTGAGGCCTCGGTGCCTCGAGCAGGCCGATGGCCGCCACGCGCGCGCTGACGAACTCCACCGGCTTGCTCGGATGGCTATGGGCGTAGAGCTGCCGATGCAGGACATGGAACTGATCGACCAAGGCATCGACCGCCGAGCGGTCGAGCGGGCCTGCCGCGAGAGGAACACTGACCTCATAGGCCTGGCCCAGATAGCGCAAGTCCGCCAGGCGCCGGATCTCTCGGCGACCGTCGTCGACGCCGTCCTGCGCCAGCGCTTCTTGCGCTTGAGCTTCGAGCCCCTCGAACAGCGGCGCGATGGCTTCGGCGGTGATCTCTTCGCCGCGCAACACCCGGGTCTGCACGAAGTCGTGGCGGATGTCCGCCATGACCAAGCCGACGGCCGAGAACACGCCGGGCTGCTCGGGCACCATGACCGTCGGAATGCCGACCGCTTTGGCCAAGGCCGCCGCGTGCATCGGGCCTGCCCCACCGAAGGCGACAAGCGTGATGTCGCGCGGGTCATAGCCTTTCTCGGCCGAGCTCACCCGCACCGCGCGCTCCATGTTGGCGTTGGCGATGCGAATGATCCCCGCGGCCGCCTGCTCCAGGCTGTGACCGAGCGGCGCGCCGATCTTCTCCTCGATGGCCCGGCGCGCCGCCTCGACATCGAGGTGCTTCAGGCCGGCGGCGAAGCGCTCGGGATGGAGCCGGCCCAAGACGAGGTTCGCGTCGGTGACGGTCGGCTCCGTGCCGCCCTGCCCGTAGGCGACGGGCCCCGGCTCGGCACCGGCGCTTCGCGGCCCGACATGAAGCCCGTTCGCGGCGTCGAGCCAGGCAATGGAGCCGGCGCCGGCGCCGATGGTGTTGATCTCGATCATCGGCAGCTTGATCGGCCGGCCGGAGATCTCGCCCTCGGTCGTCATGCGCAACTCGCCGCCACTGATCAGGCAGATATCGGTGCTGGTGCCGCCCATGTCGACGCCGAGCAGATGCTCGACCTCGGTGGCGCGGCCCAATCGCTGGACAGCCAAGGCGCCGCCCGCCGGGCCCGAGGTGACCATGCGGACCGGATAGTCGCGCGCCGCCGCGACGGTCAGCGAGCCGCCGCTGGACTGCATCAGCAAGAGCTTCGCCTTCGGCAAGACGGCGCTGACACGCGGTGCGATCTCCTCGAGGTACTTCGCGACCAAGGGCATGGCGGCGGCGTTGAGCGCCACGGTGCTCATGCGCTCGTACTCGCGGATCTCGCGGCAAACGTCGCAGGAGGCGGAGACCTCGACGCCCTTCAGGCCCTGGCGCAGCCAATCGCGCACCGCCGCCTCGTTGGCCGGATTGACGTAGGAGTTGAGGAAACAGACCGCGACAGCCTCGACTCCATCGGCGCGCAGATCGTCGAACAGGGCTTCGACCGCTTCGCGCCGCGGCTCCAGCAGGAGCTCGCCGTCCGGCGCCGTGCGCTCGGCGACGCAGAAGCGCCGGTCGCGCGGCACGACGGGCCGGGGCACGTCCTGCAAGAGGTCGTACATGTCGGGGCGGAAATGCCGGCCGATCTCCAGGACATCGCGGAAGCCTTCGGTCGTCAGCAGCGAGGTCGGCGGCAGCTTGTTCTCGAGGACCGCGTTGGTGACGAGAGTCGAGCCATGGACGAGGAGCGTCACGGAGTCCCGATCGGCGCCGGCCTCAGCCAGGCCGCGCTCGACCGCCTCGATCAGAGCGCCCGCCGGATCCCCGCGTCGGCTCGGCACCTTGGCGATGGAGACCCGGCCGCTCTCCTCCTCCAGGACGGTGATGTCCGTGAAGGTGCCGCCGATGTCGACTCCCATGCGGATCGCGCTCATCGCCGCCCCTTCGCCTCCTCATGGAGGAATGTCGTCTCGAAGCGGAACTTGCAGCGGTCGACCCGGTAGGTGATCAGGCCGGACTCCCCGGCCGTGCCGTCGTCGAGATGCCAGGTGTAGGCGTTCAACAGGACCAGCGTGCGCGGCGAGACGCCGAGCGCCTCGGAGACCTGCGTCGGCGCGGCGGCGATCTCGCTCTCCCAGTCCACGTCGGTGATCACGCGGCCGGATATCGACTCGAGGACTTCCGAGGTGCCCTCCTCGACCAGCCGGTCCGGATCGAGCTTGGCCGCGATGGCCGGCGGATAGTAGCGCAGCTCGTGACTGACGACGCGATGGTCGACCAGGCGCAGCAGCGACAGGCAGCCGGCCTCCCCGGAGCTCGGCAGGTCGAGGCGCTCACGCACGTAGTCGGGCGCCACCCCTTGGGGCTCGTAGAAGAGGATCTCCGTGGTGAAGGCCCGACCCTGGCCTTCCATGTCCTTCTCGAAGCTGGTCAGGGGCGAGAAATGCCGCGTCACCTTCTCGGGGCTGACGACGGTGCCCCGGCCGCGCAGCCTGGTGACGCTGCCGTTGCGCTCCAGGAGGTCCAGGGCGCCGCGCACGGTTATCCGACTGACGCCGAACCGCTTGGCGAGCTGCTGTTCGGTGGGCAGCAGGGAATTCGGCGCGAGCGTGCCGATCTCTTCCTGCAGCATGGCGGCGACATCGAGGTAACGCGGTTGCTGAACGCCCATGCAGATTATCATCAACATGATCTAACCTACTTGTCAATATTTAGTTGTTATAACTTTTGACGAGAGGCACTCTGAAGCCCGTTGACAGGCCGTTCCCAGGGGCCCGGAGTCCACGGGATGGAGCAAGGAAATGCCTGACGTCATCGCCATTGTCGGCGGCAGCGGCGCGCTCGGCGGCGGCCTGGCGCGGCGCTGCGCCCGGGCCGGGCTGGAGGTCGTCATCGGCTCGCGCGACCGCGCCAGGGCGGAGCAAGCCGCCGCCTCGCTGCTGGCGGACATGCCGCATGCCTCGGTGCGGGGGACGGACAACAGCGCCGCGGCCGCGCTCGGCGACATCGTCGTCGTCACGGTGCCCTTCGCCAATCAAGCTTCGATCCTCGACGAGATCGGGCCCCGGCTCGCCGGCAAGCTGGTGGTCGACACCACCGTCCCGCTGATGCCGCCGAAGGTCGGCCGGGTCCAGCTCCCGCCGGCCGGCAGCGCCGCGCTGGCCGCGCGCGAGCGCCTCGGCGAGGAGATCGCCTTGGTGACCGCCTTCCACAACCTGTCGGCGGAAAAGCTCGGCGCGGAGGGGGATCCGGGTTGCGACATCCTCGTCTTCGGCGACGACAAGGACGCCCGGGAGCGCCTGATCGACCTGACCACGCGCCTTGGTCTCCGCGGCCTGCACGGCGGGCCGCTCGCCAATGCGGTGGCGGCGGAGGCCATGACCTCGGTGCTGATCGCCATCAACCGGCGCTACAAGGTGCCCGGCGGCGCCGGGCTCCGGATCACCGGGCTCGGCTAGCCGGGCTTGCGAGGACAAGGCGCAGCGATGCAGCGCGACACGGGCAGCCTCTGCCTCCATGCCGTTCCGGGCATTCCCCTGATCCAGGCCGGCGACGACCTGGCGGAGGTTTTTTCGACGGCGCTCTCGGCGTCGAATCTGACGCTCCAAGAGGGCGACCTCCTCGTGGTGGCCCAGAAGGTGGTCTCGAAGGCGGAAGGCCGCCTGGTTCGGCTCGACGAGGTGACGGTCACGGACGAAGCACGGCGCCTGGCCGCGGAGTGCGACAAGGACGCCCGCCTGGTCACCTTGATCCTGGCCGAATCCCAGAGCGTGATGCGCAAGAGGCCCGGCTTGATCATCGTTCGGCATCGCCTCGGTTTCGTCATGGCCAACGCGGGAATCGATCAGTCGAACGTGGCCGCCCCGGACGGTGGCGATGTCGCGCTGTTGCTTCCCGAGAACCCGGACGAGTCCTGCCGGCGGCTGCGGGCCGCCCTGGAAGAGCGTTTCGGCTGCCGCCTCGGCGTCATCATGAGCGACAGCATCGGGCGGGCCTGGCGCCTGGGCAACGTCGGCCATGCCATCGGCGTCGCGGGGCCGGCGGCCGTGCGAGATCTGCGCGGTCGCACGGACCTGCACGGCCGCCCCCTGGCGGTCACCGACACCGGCTTCGCCGACGAGATCGCGGCCGCGGCCGGCCTCTTGATGGGTCAGGCCGACGAAGGCGTGCCGCTGGTGCTGCTTCGCGGCCTGGATTGGGAGGCCTGCGACCAGGGAGCGCTCAAGAGCATCCGCCCCCCGGAGAGCGACCTCTTCCCATGACCGGGCAAGCGACCAAGGTCGTCGCCCTCTGCGGCGGCGTCGGCGGCGCCAAGCTGGCCTATGGGCTGAGCCGCCTTCTCGCGGACGGCGAGCTCGCGATCGTCGTCAACACCGGCGACGATTTCGAGCATTTGGGGCTGCACATCTCGCCGGACATCGACTCGGTAACCTATGCGCTCGCCGAGCTCGACGATCCGGAGCGCGGCTGGGGCCGGCGCGGCGAGAGCTGGCGCTTCATGGAAGCCCTCGGTGAGCTCGGCGGCGAAACCTGGTTTCAGCTTGGCGATCTCGACCTCGCGACCCACATCGAGCGAACCCGCCGCCTCGCGGCCGGCGAGAGCCTGAGCAGCGTCACCGAGGGTCTCTGCCGAAAGCTCGGGGTCCGCGCCCGCATCCTGCCCATGAGCGACGCGTCGGTGCGAACGGTCGTGGAAAGCGACCAAGGAAGCTTGGCCTTTCAGCACTACTTCGTCCGGGAGCGCTGCGCCCCGAGAATTCGAGGGCTGCACTTCGAAGGCGCGGAGACCGCTCAGCCCACCGCGGCGGTCCTGGAGGCGCTCTCGAGCGACGCCCTGACGGCGGTCGTCATCTGTCCTTCGAATCCCTACCTCAGCGTCGATCCCATGCTGGCGGTTCCCGATCTGAGGCAAGCCGTCGCTGCGGCAGAGGCGCCGGTGGTGGCCGTCACGCCGATCGTCGGCGGCCGGGCGATCAAGGGCCCCGCCGACAAGATCATGCGCGAGCTCGGCCACGCGCCGAGTCCGCTCACCGTGGCGCAGCACTACGGCGCGCTGATCGACGGCTTCGTCGCCGATGTCCGAGACGCTTCGGGCACCGACGCCGGCGCCTATCCGACGCCCGTGACCTTCGCCGACACGATCATGAAGGGACCGGCCGAGCGAAAGAGGCTCGCGTGGGAGGTCATGTGCTTCGCGGAGTCGCTGCGATCACCGGCGTAGCGCCGCAATCGTGCCGACTGCCTCCGACCGGCCATCCGCCGACCGTTCCGCCTACTCCCACTCGATCGTTCCCGGCGGCTTCGACGTCACGTCATAAACGACGCGGTTGGTGCCGCGGACCTCGTTGATGATGCGGGTCGCGGTGGCGGCCAGGAAGTGGTGATCGAAGGGGTAGGATTCAGCGGTCATGCCGTCGGTCGAGGTGACGGCGCGCAGGGCGCAGACGCGGTCGTAGGAGCGGGCGTCGCCCATGACGCCGACCGTGCGCACCGGCAGCAGCACGGCGAAAGCCTGCCAGATGGCGTCGTAGAGACCGGCGGCGCGGATCTCCTCCAGGTAGATGGCGTCGGCCTTGCGCAGGACCTCGCAGGTCTCGGCGGTGACCTCGCCGGGGATGCGGATCGCCAGGCCTGGGCCCGGGAAGGGGTGACGGCCGACCAGGCGCTCGGGCAGGCCGAGCTCGCGGCCGAGCGCGCGCACCTCGTCCTTGAAGAGCTCGCGCAGCGGCTCGACCAGCGCCATGTCCATGCGCTCGGGCAGGCCGCCGACGTTGTGGTGCGACTTGATGGTGACGCTCGGGCCGCCGGCGAAGGAGACGGACTCGATGACGTCGGGATAGAGCGTGCCCTGCGCCAGGAAGCCGGCGCCGCCGAGCTTCTTGGCTTCCGCCTCGAAGACGTCGATGAAGGTCGCGCCGATGATCTTGCGCTTCTGTTCGGGGTCGGTGACGCCGGCCAGCTTGCCGAGGAACAGGTCGCTGGCGTCGCGATGGACCAGCGGGATGTTGTAGTGGTCCCGGAAGACCGAGACGACCTCCTCGGCCTCGCCGAGCCGCAGCAGGCCGTGGTCGACGAAGATGCAGGTGAGCTGGTCGCCGATCGCCTCGTGGATCAGCACCGCCGCCACCGCCGAGTCGACGCCGCCCGAGAGGCCGCAGATCACCCGGCCGTCGCCGACCTGGGCGCGGATCCGCTCCAGCGCCTGGGCCCGGAAGGCGGCCATGGTCCAGTCGCCCGAGCAACCGGCCACCTTGCGCACGAAGTTGGCCAGCAGCTTGCCGCCGTCCGGCGTGTGTACCACCTCGGGATGGAACATCAGGCCGTAGCGCCGCCTGATGTCATCGGCGACCATGGCGTAGGGCGCGCCTTCCGAGACGCCGACCACCCGGAAGCCCTCGGGCAGGCGCTCGACCCGGTCGCCGTGGCTCATCCAGACCTGGTGGCGCTCGCCGGGCTGCCAGAGGCCCTCGGTCAGGCCGCAGCCGTCGGTGACCTCGACCATGGCCCGGCCGAACTCCTGGTGGTCCGAGCCGCGCACCTCGCCGCCGAGCTGGGCGCAGAGCACCTGCTGGCCGTAGCAGATGCCGAGCAGCGGCAGGCCCATCTCGAAGACGGCCTGGGGCGCGCGCGGCGTGTCCTCCAAGGTCACCGAGGCCGGCCCGCCCGAGAACACGATGGCCTTGGGATCGAAGGCGCGGATCCGCTCTTCGGACAGGCTGTAGGGGTGAATCTCGCAGTAGACGCCCGCCTCGCGGATGCGCCGCGCGATGAGCTGCGTGACCTGGGAGCCGAAGTCGAGGATCAGGATGCGGTCTGACATGCGTTGCCGCCGGCTTAGAGGGGGCCGGGGGCAAAATCAACCGATTCGTCCGGCCGCCCGTGCGGAACAGGCGCTAGCTGACCTTCTCGATCGTCCGGATGCTCTGGGACCAGTCGAGCGCCGAGTCGCACCAGCACTGGGCCTTGGGCACGAGCCTGTCGCGCTGGTTGCTGGTGCCGACTCGCAGGCCGTAGACCTTCGGCCCTTCGTCGATGCTGGTGGCGTAAAGGTGCGTGCCGCAGTCCGGGCAGAAGCCCATGGCGCGGCGGTTGCCGCTGTCGGCCGTCTTGACGTAGGTCTTGATCGCGCCGCTCAGCAGGCGAAAGCCGTCGGGGCGGGTGAAGGCCACGGTCCGGTAGGCGCTGCCGGACATGATCTGGCAGTCCGTGCAGTGGCAGATGATCACCCGCTCGGGCTCGATATCGGCCTCGTAGCGCAGAGCCCCGCAGTGGCAGCCGCCGTCGATCTTCATAGAGGTCAGCCGGGGCTGCGCGGCGGGTCGGAGGACTGGGTCTGCGCCGCCAGCCAGCCGGTCAGATCGGGCCAGGCATAGGCGGTCTCGTCGAGCAGGACGCCGTTGAAGGGCTCCTGCCGCTTGGCCACCGGCCGGCCGGCCTGGGCCTCGTAGAAGAAGCGCGAGGGGTTCTCGCTCAGCACCCAGAGGAAGGCCGATTCGCAGCCGGCCTTGACCAGGCGCTCGAAGAGCCCGCCGAGCAGGCGTCGGCCGAGGCCGCGGCCCTGCCAGTCGACCGTCACGTAGAGCGTATAGACCTCGCCGGCGTAGGGCAGCGTCACCGAGCGCCGGCGCCCGACGCTGCCGAAGCCGACGATCTCGCCGCCCTGCCGGCCGCCGGCCTCGGCCACCAGCACGCCGTCGCCCGAGCCCGACGCGAGGATCCAGCGGCGCCAGGTCAGGGTCTGCGCGGCGGGGTCGAGGCCGACCAGATAGTCGTCGCCGATGATGCCGGCATAGGCGGCCCGCCAGGTCTCGACGTGGACCGCCGCGATGCCGGGGGCATCGGCCAAGCGCGCCGGGCGGATCGCAACAGCGCTGCCCGTCATGGGGCGCTGCCGGTCAAGAGAGCGTGCGGGTCACGGCCGCGCGGCGGCCAGGAGCCGGCTCAGGGGTTTCCAGGCGTAGGCGATCGTCGGCACCAGGACGTCTCCGTAGCGATGTTCGTCCTGTTCCACGATACGCCCTTCCAGCGAGTCATAGAAGGCCCGGGCCGGCAAGTTTTCCCGAAAGACCCAAAGATAGACGCTCTGCGCCCCCAGGGCAGAAAGGCGCCCGGCGGCGGTCGCCATGAGGCGCCGGCCGATGCCGCGGCGCCAGTGGTCCGGATGGATGTTGAGGGCGACGACCTCGGAGTCGAAGGCGGCCTCGCCCTGCTCGACCAGGCGAGACCAGACGAAGCCGGCGAGGCTCCCCTCGCCCGCCGACCCGCTCGCGAGCAGCGCGACGTCGACCATCGGCGGCCGCTCGGCCTCGACCAGCAGGCCGCGCCACATCAGCCGGCAGTTCTCGAGGTCGTTGCGGGCCATCGCCGCGTCGGGGATCACGCCGCGATAGGCCGCCTCCCAGGCCGCCACGTGGAGCGCCGGCAGGGCTTCGGCATCGCCCGGCGCGGCCGGCCTGACGGTGACGCCGGTCATGGCCGCCGCTCGAGGATCGCGACGAAGAAGCCGTCCGTGCCGTGGCGCGCCGGCGTCAAGGTCAGGCTGGGCGCCGCATCCGGCGGCGCTTGGCCCAGTCGGTCTTGCCAGATCGGGCCGTAGGGCAAGAGGGCAAAGTCGGGTTGCGCCGCCAGGAAGGCCTCGACCTGGCGTTCGTTCTCCTCCGCCAGCAGCGAGCAGGTGGCATAGATCAGCCGGCCGCCGGGCCGCACCAGGCCGGCGGCACTCTGCAGGATCTCGGCCTGCAGGGTCGTCATGGCGTCGCACGCGGCCTCGGTGAGTCGCCAGCGGGCGTCGGGGTTGCGGCGCCAGGCGCCGGCGCCGCTGCAGGGCGCGTCGACCAGGACCCGGTCGAAGGCACCGGCCTCGGCGGCCAGCCAGGCGTCGGCGCCGTCCGAGAGGACCCGCTGCTCGACGCAGGTGACGCCGGCCCGCGCCAGCCGGGGCGCGGCGCGCGCCAGGCGCTCGGGGTCCCGGTCCAGCGCGACCAGCCGGCCGCGGCCGGCCATGGCCGCGGCCAGGGCCAGGGTCTTGCCGCCGGCGCCGGCGCAGAGATCGGCCACGGCCATGCCGGGTTCGGCCTCGACCAGCAGGGCGGCCAGTTGCGAGGCCTCGTCCTGGACCTCGACCAGGCCGTCGCGGAAAGCGCGGGTCGCCGGCAGCGCCCGGCGGCCCGACAAGCGCAGGCCGACCGGCGACCAGGGCGTCGCCACGGCGTCGATAGACTCGGCCCGCAAGGCCTCCACGGCCTCGGCCCGCGTGGCCTTCAGCGTATTCACACGCAGGTCGAGCGGCGCCTCCCGGCGCAGCGCCGCCAGCTCGCTCTCGCAGGCCGCGCCGAGCGCCGCCTCGAAGCGGGCATGCAGCCAGTCCGGCAGCTCGGCGCGCACGGCGGGGGGCTGCTCGGGGTGGTCCAGGCCGCAACCGCTCAGCGCGGCGGCCAGCGCCGCCTCCTCGGCCGAGAGCGGCAGCGGGCCGTAGGGGCTGCCGTCGAACAGCGCCTCGGCCGGCTGGCCGTCCGGGCCGAGGGCCTGCAAGGCCAGGAGCCGAAGCCGAGGCCGCGCGGCCGGCGCCTCGGCCGGCGGCGCGCCGGCCCGCGCCAGCCACCAGTCGAGGCGCGCCTTGCTACGAAGTGTGTCGTAGACCAGGGCGTTGATGGCGCGACGGTCCTTCGAGCCGATGTAGCGCCGGCCGCGCAGCATGCCGGTGACCACCTGGTCGGCCGGCCGCGCGTCGCTCTCGACGCGCTCCAGGATCTCGATGGCCGTTTGGACCCGCGCCGCCGGAGTCATCGTCGGGTGGGCGGCGGCACGGCCCTAGTCGGGATTGCGGTAGTTGGGCGCGCTGCGGGTGACGGAGACGTCGTGGACGTGGCTTTCGCGCAGGCCCGCGTTGCTGATCTTCACGAAGCGCGCCTTGCTCTGCATCTCCGGGATCGTGCCGTTGCCGGTGTAGCCCATGGCCGCGCGCAGGCCGCCGACGAGCTGGTGGATCACCGGCCCCAGCGGGCCCTTGTAGGGCACCCGGCCCTCGACGCCCTC
>JANQLT010000209.1 GCA_028280455.1 Kiloniellales bacterium | reverse complement strand
ATTCCCCTCAGCCACAAAAGACTCAAAGCAAGATGGAACGACCAAGACTTCATCAGCCTTTTGACTCATGTGCGATAGCCCTGCCGACGGGGGAGAGGGACGCGCAGGCTTGGTGAGGCGCAGCCGAGCCTAGACGGAGCTGGGTGAGGGGGCGGTTCGTTTGCCTCTAAGCGACCGGCGATGCCAGCCAATCCGGCAATGTTCTAAGCGGCCCGCTCGACGCGGAAGACGCGGTAGCGCCCTCGACCCTTCAGCTCGACCTCGCTCGCGTCCGACAAGACGAAACGCGCCGACAGCCGTTCGGCGCTGTCCACGGAGACCAGGACCTGGTCGGCCGGGCAGGCGTCCTGGATGCGGCTGGCGATGTTCACCGTGTCGCCCCAGATGTCGTAGGCGAACTTGTGCTGGCCGATGACGCCGGCGGTCAGCGGGCCCGTGTGGACGCCGACGCGCATGCGCCAGGCGGGGCCGCCCGCGGCGGCGCGCGCCGTGACGATGTCGCGGATCGCCAGGGCGAAGTCGGCGGCGATCTCGGCGTGAGGCCGCTCGCCGTCGGTCAGGCCGCTGACCGCCAGATAGGCGTCGCCGATGGTCTTGATCTTCTCGATGCCGGCCGCGAGCGCCGCCTCGTCGAAGGCGGAGTAGAGGTCGTTCAAGGCCTCGACCAGCGCCGGCGCCGTCATCTTTGCCGAGATCGGCGTGAAGCCGACCAGGTCCGAGAAGACCACGCTAGCGCTGTCGATGGCGTCGGCGATGCTCGACTCGCCGCCGCTGAGGCGCCGGATCACCTCCTCCGGCAGGATGTTGCGCAGCAGGCTGTCGGACTTGGCCTTCTCCGCCTCGAGGCCGTTGAGCAGCGAGCGCAGCAGGTTCGAGTTGCCGCGCTGGATGTCCTGCAGCAGGCGCAAGGACTGCTCGCTGCGCAGCAGGCGCCGCCGCAAGAGTCGGTTGGCGCGCTCCAGCTCCGCCAGGCGGCCCCGGTCCTTGCCGCTCATCGAACGGCGGCCAGGACGATGGCCTGGTTGTGGAACTTGGCCGGGTCCCGAAGGCTCTCGGAGCCGATCTCGCCGTAGCCGTAGAAGCCGACGATGGGGACCTGCCGGCCGAGCCGGAGGCGGAGCTGCTCGATCTCGGACTCGACATCCAGGGCGAGGAACATCTTGCGCGCCGCGCAGGAGCAGAAGAACACGAAGGCCGGGCCGTCCTGCCCCGGGAACTGCGCCAGGCCGCGCTCGATCAGGGCCGTCGCCCCGTCGCGGACGTCGTCGACGGTCGCGAAGGCGAGCTGCACGCGGTCGCCGACCGCGAGCCCGCCGATGACGGCCACCGATTCGCGCGCGGCATCGTAGATCAGCGCCGCGCGGATCTTGAAGCTGCCGTCGGCGTCCAGAATCGCCAGGGGCGTCCCGAGGAACTGGCTGGCGTCGGCGCCCAGGGCGTTGCGATAGAAGGCGAGCGCGGAGACGTCGTCGATCCGCAGGACCTCGTCGCCCTCGACGGCGGTGATCGTGCCGGGCTTGCCGATCGGGCACCAGCTCGTCTCGGCCGCCGTGGCCAGCTCCAGGGGCCCGTGCAGGGCGAGCAGGACGAAGGCGTCCGACAGGCTCTCGTCGTCGAACAGGACCCAGGTCTCGCCGCCCGGCGGGTAGCTGGCGGCGGCACCGCCGACCACCGGCAGGCTCTCGCCGTAGGCCTGGCGAAGGCCCTCGAGCACATGATCGGGGTTGGACAGGACGGCATCGCTGAGCAGAAAGCAGAGCCGCGGCGGCTCGTCGCTGGCCTGGGCCTGGATCTGCTCCAGGGCCTCGACGATGGCCCGCTCCGGGTCGCTCGAGGGCGCGCGGCCGATGGCCGCGGAGAAGCGCACGTCGGGCGACACGAAGAGCAGCAGCAGGATCGAGTCGTCCTGAAAGCCCAGGCTCGAGGAGGCCTCTCCGGCGCTGGTGCAGCCGACCAGCGGGACGCCCGGAAACGCGCCACGAACCCGCCGCCGGACCGCCTCGTGGTCGAGGCCGCTGGAGACGAAGAGCAGGGCGGCGCCGGGCTCATCGCCGCCGAGGTCCTCGCGCGCCTGGGCGACGGTCTCGTCGAGGGCGCGCTCGAGATCGATGTCGGCGCTGTGGCCCACCGCCAGCCTCAGCATGACCGCCTCCGCAAGGGACGCCAGGAAGCGGTCATTCTAGCCCCGAGCGTGCGGCAAGGGCGTGCCTAAACCACCGAAAGCTCGGGCATGGTCTCCAGGAAGCGCCGGAGGTGGCCGGCGGTGGGAAAGGACTCGAGAATGTAGTCCCGCCGGCCGCCGCGGCAGATGGCCTTGATGGCGGCCGGCTGGCGGGCGTAGCGCTTGCGGTCGCCGACCATCTCGTAGAGCAGCCGCACCAGGTCGACGATGTCCTCGCGCCGGTGCTGCGCGTTCGAGCGGCCGAGGTTGTAGAAATCGATCAGCTTGACGTCGAAGAAGATGCCCCGCGGCCGCACCAGGATGTTCGAGGAGTGGATGTCGCCGTGGTACTCGCCGCGCCGGTGGATCTGCTCCAGGCCGCAGACCAGCGGGTAGAGCAGGTGCAGCGCCTTGAAGGGCGGCAGGGCAGCGCCCCGGTGCCGGGCGATGAAGTCGCTCAGCAGGATGCCGTGGACGTACTCGCTCAGCAGGCAGGTGACCTCGACCCCCTGGATGCCGACCTTCTCGACGTTGTGGTACTGGATGACGATCGGGCAGTCGCGCAGCTTGTCCAGCTTCTGGGCGTAGTTGCGCGCCGTGCGGCCCCGCTCGTTCTGCTGCGGATAGAGCAGCTTGGCCGCCCGCCGCACCCGGGTCTGCTTCTCGAGGACCCGGTAGACCTCGCCCTGCAGGCCGCCGCCGAGGAAGGCCTCGACGTGGTACTTCTCGCCGATCCGCTCACCCGGATTGAGATCGAACGCGCTTATCCTGACCGCCTGCTGCGCCATGCGAGATGCCATCCCCGTGCTTCGTTGTTCTGACTCCGACTCCAAGGGAGCCGAAGGAGTCAGTCCTAAGAATCTCGTGAATCAGCGTCAAGCGCTTTGCGGCGGGTAAGGCCGCCCGGCTCCCGAAAAGACTCAGCCGACGGCCCGCCTAGGCCGCCAGCGCCGCCTCGTCGATCTCCGGCAGCAGCGCGGCGATCGCCGGCCGGCCGGTCTTGGTGACCCAGACCCGCCGGCCCTTTCGCTCGCGGGAGATCCAGCCGCGCTTGAGGAAGCGCCCGGCGAGGGCCGCGCCCAGCACGCCGCCGAGATGGGGCCGTCGCTCGCTCCAGTCCAGGCACTGCCGGGCGAAGACCCGGCGGCCGCCGCGCAGGGCATCGACGTCGATCTCCAGCGATCGGAAGAAGCCCGCGCCCGCCTGGCTGACCTTGAAGTCCTTGCCGTCGGGCAGGATGGCGCCGCGCTCGACGAGGCTGTCGGCGACGGCCACGCCGAGCCCGCCGGCAAGGTGGTCGTAGCAGAGCCGGCCGTGCCGCAGGCGGGCCAGCTCCTTGCTCGGCTTGCGCTGGGGCACCGGCTTGTGGGCCACCAGGTTGGTCAGCGGCTCCAGGGCCTCGGCGACGGCGGGACCGGCAAGCTTGTAGTAGCGGTGCCGGCCCTGCTGCAGGGAGACGATCAGCTTGGCGTCGGCCAGCTTGGCCAGGTGGCTGCTGGCGGTCTGCGGCGTGACGCCGGCGTGAAAGGCCAGCTCGGTGGCGGTCAGGGCCCGGCCGTCCATCAGGCTCTGCAGGATCCGCGCCCGCGCCGGCACGCCGATCAGATGGCCGATGACGGCAAAGGACGGCTCAACATCCATGGCGCAACCTTTCTACAAACATACTTCGATCATAAGCGAATTGTTTCTGACTGACAAGCACTTACCGGCATGGGACCTTGCAGAAGCCGACAGACAAGGAGACCCAGGCCATGAACCGCGCAGAGCGCCGGCCCCTGATCGCCGCCCGCCCCCTCCGCTTGCACGCCGGGCCCGGCGCGCTCCTCGCCCGTCTTTTCGGGCTCCTGATCCTCTGGAACGAGCGCCAGCGGCAGCGCCACCGCCTGCAGGAGATGAGCGACCGCGAGCTGAAGGACATCGGCCTGACCCGCAGCGAGCTGGAGCGGGAGCGGCGGAAGCCGTTCTGGCGGTCTTGACGCGGGTGCGTCGCGGGACGCTGCCTATTCCGCCCCGGCCCGCTGCCCCTGCGGCGCCGCCGGTCGGCGGCCGGTGAAGAGGGCCTTGGCCTTGGGCACCAGGCTCTCGAGGCCCTGGGGCAGGAACAGCATGGTGGCGACCAGGATCGCGCCGTAGATCAGCGGCCGCGCCTGGTCGACGCCGAGCCCGCGCAGCACGATCTCGTTTATGACCGTCAGCACCACCACGCCGAGGATCGGCCCGTAGAAGGTCGCGGTGCCGCCGACGATCACCCAGATCAGCACGAAGACCATCTGCTCGACGTCGAACTGGTTCGGGTTGACCGTGGTCAGGTAGTGCCCGAGCAGCGCGCCGGCGAGGCCGGCGAAGAAGGAGGCGGTGACGAAGGCCAGGGTGCGCAGGCGCCAGGTGTTGACGCCGACCGCCTCCGCCAGGCGGTCCTCCCAGTGCACCGCGTGGAAGGTCAAGCCGATGCGCGAGCGCTCGAGGCGGTAGAGGATGAACAGCGAGACCGAGACCACGATCAGGCAGAAATAGTAGTAGTTGACCGGGTCGAAGAAGGAGATGGTCACGACGCCGATCTCGATGTCCGGGAAGGAGGGCAGCAGCTTCAGGCCCTTGGGCCCGCCGAAGGGCTCGCGGAAGCGCTTCCAGAGCAGGCGGATGATCTCGCCCGCGGCGAAGGAGCCGATCAGGAAATAGAAGCCCTTCATGCGGAACAGCGGGAAGCTCAGCACGAAGGCGACGGCCGCGGCCGTGCAGGCGCCGAGCAGCATGGCCAGCGGCACCGGCACGCCGAGCGCCTTGGCGTAGAGCCCCGAGCCGTAGGCGCCGACGCCCATGATCACGACATGGCCGAGCGACCATTCGCCGGTCAAGGTGAGCAGCCGGTAGCTGACCACGACGAGGACGTTGATGGTCAGGAACACCAGGATCTCCTTCTGCGAGAAGGAGACCAGATGCGGCAGCACGATCAGCAGGGCATAGAGCAGGACCAGCCCGATCAGCGTGTAGGCGAGCTTGCCGCCGCCCCCGCCGCCGCGTGATCCGACAGCGTCAGGCACGGTCCTTGGTTCCGAACAGGCCGGTCGGCCGGACGATCAGCACCAGCATCATCATCACCAGGCCGACGATGTCGGCGATCACGCCGTCGAACTGGGTGGTGACGAAGGTGTGCACGAAGGCGTAGAGGACGGCCGCGATCACCGCCCCCTCGAGGCTGCCGATGCCGCCGACGATGATCACGATGAAGGCGGCGACAATCACCGAGTGGCCCATGTAGGGATAGGTCCGGACCAACGGCGCGGTCAGCGCGCCGGCGACGCCGGCCAGGGCGGCGCCGATGCACATGGCCAGGCGCGCGGTCTGGTTGATCGAGATGCCCTGCAGGGCGGCGGCCTCGTTGTCCTGGGCGCAGGCTCGCATGGCCCAGCCGAGGCGCGTGCGCCGCAGGAAGACCCAGAGCCCGCCGAGCAGGATGATCGCGGCCAGGATCACGAAAAGCCGCTGCAGCGGGATCACCACGCCCTCCATGCCGAAGACCTGGATCACCGTCTGATAGGGCGCCGTGATGTGCTCCATGCGCACGCCGAAGCCCATGGCCACCGCCGCCTGCAGCATCAGCAGCAGGCCGATGGAGACGATCAGCCCGCCGAGCGGGTTGTCGCGCATCGGCCGGAACAGGCCGCGCTCCATGGCGGCGCCGAGCACGCCGAGGAAGATCAGGCCGATCGCCACGGCGGCGAAGTAGTTCATCTCCTGCTCGACGTAGAGATAGACGACGGCGTAGGCGCCGAGCATGTAGAGTTCGCCGTGGGCGAAGTTGATCACGCCCATGACGCCGAAGATCAGCGCCAGGCCGACGGCCACCAGCGCCAGGTAGCTGGCCGCGTAGGTCGCGTTGACAACGGTCTGCAGGAAAAGGTCGAGCATGGCGTCGCTGTGCTGCCTTCGGCCGCGCCCCGAACGGCTTGGAGCCTAGCGGCTCGAGGCCAAGAGATTGGGGGCCGAGTGACTGGGGCCGATAACCTTGGGCCGGGACCGGCGCCTTTACAAGCGCCCGCCCCGGCCCGGTTCACGCGTCTCTGCAGCGGCCGGTCAGGCGCGCTGGTGGTACATCTCACCCATTTCGGTGAAGTGCTTGATCATGATGTCGCCGTGCTTGTCCCACCAGGCCGGGATCGACTTGAACTCCTTGATCCGCGCCTTGCCGCCCTCGATGACCACGACCGGCCAGTCGCCGACCAGGGCGTTGTCGATGCCGAAGAGCTCCTTGCCCCACCAGCGGGCCGGGCCGAAGGCATGCTTGCCGACGCCGCCGGCCTTCATGCCGGCCAGGACCTTGGCCGGGTCGACGCTGCCGGTCGCCTCGACGCCGGCCTTCCAGAGGTCGAGGATCGAGGCGTACTCCCAGGAGACCGCGCTCCACTCGCCGGGCCAGCGCTTGTTGTACTCGGCGTAGAAGGCGTTGGGATCGGCGAAGTTGATCCGCGGGTCGTTGAGCGCCGGGTCGTCGAAGTCCGGGAACTGGAAGATGAAGCCTTCCATGAACTCGGCCGAGGTCTTCTCGATCATCTGCTCGTAGAAGTCGGCGGTGCAGGAGATGATCTGGCCCTTGTAGCCCTGGATGAAGGCCTGCTCGACGATCGGGTGCACGTAGTCGGCATAGCAGGTGTCGAGGCAGAGGATGTCCGGGTTGCTCGACAGCAGCTTGGTGACCACCGGCGCGAAGTCGGTGGTCGAGAGGTCGAAGAACAGCGGGTCGTCGCGCATCTCGATGCCCGCCGCCTCGAAGGCCGCGAGGTAGGTCGCGACCGACGGACGGCCGAGCGAGTCGTCCTGGGCGCAGATCACGGCCGACTTGAGGTCCGGCTTGTTCTCCGCCAGCCACTCGACGCCCGTGACGTTGTAGATCGGGTGCACCTCGCAGGGCGCGATGAGGAACGGCGTGTCCGGCGTCAGGTCGCTCGGGAGCAGGGTCGAGACCAGCATGCGCGCCTTGTTGGCGACCGGCTGCACGGCCGGCCAGGTGTCGCCGCCGAGCATCATGATGAACTTGACGTCGTCCTCGAAGATCAGCTTCTGGGCGCCGGTGCGCGCCTTGTCGGGCGCGTACTCGTTGTCGTAGGAGACCATCTCCACCATGTGAGACTCGCCGCCGATGTTGATGCCGCCGGAGGCGTTGACCTGCTCGGCCCAGATCTCGCAGCCGTAGAGGCCGGGCAGGCCCCAGGCGGCGACTTCGCCGGTCAAGGGGGCGAGGAAGCCGATCTTGACCGTCTTCGCGCCATGGGCAATGCGCGGCAGCGCGCTCGTCGTCGCCAGGGCCGCGGCCGCCGCCGTGCTGCCGAGGAACTCCCGACGACCGAGCCGCCGAGGATTGAATCTGCTTCGCATCTCGCCTCTCCCTGTGTTCGCTCGTTTGCGTATTCGCTGGTTTGCGTGTTCGCTCGTTCTCGTACTCGCGCGCTAGCGCCTGCGCTGGTTCGCTTGCCGTCGACGCGCGCCTCGGCAGGTCGGGTAACCGCCTGCCGCGCCCCGGCTCGCTCGACCGATTGCCGCGCGACGCGACGACGCCCGCGAAGTCTATGCCGTTCCGGTCGCGGCATTCAACCACTTTGCCAAGTGGATAGGAATTGGTCCGAGCCCCCGGCGGGGCGACGGCGGTCGCGACAGCCCGCCACGAGCCTGGGTTGTGCCGGCCAGGTGCCTTGAGAATCCAGCCTTCTTGGCGTTTTCGGGGACCGGACTTTTGACCTAGGCCCTCGGCTCAGGCGAGACCAATTGAACCCATTTTTGGATTGGCTAAAAACTGGTATACATCAGCCGCCTACATGTGCAGGATTGGTTGCTCGGATCTTGCGCCACTAGGAGGGGTCGGATACAACCGCCTTAGGCTAGTCGGCGGTCGCGGCCTGGCGGTCCCGGCCTGGCGATCGGGGCGCCTTGGCAGGGGGCCGGCATGCCGGCCTCGGCTTGATCGAGAGGGGGGCCAAAGCGCTAGACTTCCGCCTCGCGAGCCTTGCCGACGCCCCGCCAAGAGGGCCGGCCAGCGACGACAGAACAGGAAACGGGCATGGGAGACAGGAACATGACCAAGAGAGTCGCCGTCATCGGCGCCGGCCCGAGCGGCCTGGCGCAGCTTCGGGCCTTCCAATCGGCCAAGGCCAAGGGCGCCGACATCCCCGAGGTCGTCTGCTTCGAGCGGCAGGAGGATTGGGGCGGTCTTTGGAACTACACCTGGCGCACGGGGCTCGACGAGTACGGCGAGCCGGTGCACAGCAGCATGTACCGCTACCTCTGGTCGAACGGCCCCAAGGAGTGCTTGGAGTTCGCCGACTACACCTTCGAGGAGCACTTCGGCAAGGCGATCGCCTCCTACCCGCCGCGCGAGGTGCTTTGGGACTACATCAAGGGCCGCGTCGAGAAGGCCGGCGTGCGCGACTGGATCCGCTTCCGCACGCCGGTGCGCATGGTGACCTACTCGGAAGACAGCGGGAAGTTCACCGTGACCGCGCAGGACCTCGAGAAGCAGCACACCCTGACCGAGGAGTTCGACAACGTGGTGGTCGCCAGCGGCCACTTCTCGACCCCCAACGTGCCCCACTTCCCGGGCATCGAGGGCTTCAACGGCCGGGTCCTGCACGCCCATGACTTCCGCGACGCCCTGGAGTTCAAGGGCAAGGACCTGCTGATCGTCGGCCGCAGCTACTCGGCCGAGGACATCGGCTCGCAGTGCCACAAGTACGGCGGCAAGTCGGTGACCATCACCTATCGCTCGGGTCCGACCGGCTTCCATTGGGCGGACAACTGGCAAGAGCTGCCGCTGCTGCAAAAGATCGAGAACAAGACCTGCACCTTCCAGGACGGCACCAAGAAGGATGTCGACGCGATCATCCTCTGCACCGGCTACCTGCACTACTTCCCCTTCCTGCCCGACGACCTGAAGCTCAGGACTCACAACAGGCTGTATCCGCCGAAGCTCTACAAGGGCATCTTCTGGGAGGACAACACCAAGCTCATCTACCTGGGCATGCAGGACCAGTTCTACACCTTCTCGATGTTCGACGCCCAGGCCTGGTACGCCCGCGACGTGATCCTCGGCCGGATTGAGCTGCCGTCGGCCGAGCGCATGGCCAAGGACATCACGGAGTGGGTGGCGCGCGAAGAGGCGTTGGAGGACCCGTTCCAGCAGATCGACTTCCAGGCGGATTACCTGAGAGACCTCTGCCAAGCGACCGACTATCCGAAGTTCGACATCGACCTGACGGTGGCAGAGTTCAAGGAATGGGAGCACGACAAGGAACACAGCATCACCGGCTACCGCGACAAGGCCTTCAAATCGCCCTGCACGGGCACCATGGCACCGGTCCACCACACGCCCTGGGCCGAAGCCATGGACGATTCCATGGCCACGTTCCTGGCCAGCAAGTAAACCGGAGGCTGCCGAGCTCGCCAGGCAGGCCGCGCGGCAACCACGGTGGGCCGCCCTTCGGGGCGGCCTTTTCTTCACCTCAGGCGCCGGGCGCCAGGAGGATGACGGCCGCCATGAGCTTGCGGGTGTCGTTCAGCATGGCCGGGCATTCGCGCCGCCAGCGGTCGCAAAGGACAGCGGCCGGCAAGGCGCCGCCGCTGCCATCGGCAAGGGCCGCCATGCGCCCCCTCGCCTCTTCGGCAAGTTCGGTCCACTTTTCCCGCCAACGACCTTGGTAGGTGTCCCGGCTCCGCTGTTC
>JANQLT010000175.1 GCA_028280455.1 Kiloniellales bacterium | reverse complement strand
TCCCCCTCCCGGCCACCCAATAGGATACTGCCGTGGGTGGCCGGGAGGGGGAGCGGGCCGGTGCCGTGATTCCGCGTGAGCGGAAAACGCTCTAGATCGCTAGAGCGGAACGGCTCGGTCAGGCGGCCGAGGCCGTCGGGCGGTCGTCGGCGACGACCCGGTTGCGGCCGCTATCCTTCGCCGCGTAGAGCGCCTGGTCGGCCCGATGGATCAGGCCGACGCTGCCGTCCTTGGGTATGAACAGGGCGATGCCGATCGAGATCGTCACGGAGCCATAGCACTTGCCGCTGCGCCGGTCGGTCAGCTCTTTGCGGGCCAGGCTGCTGCGGATCTGCTCGGCCACGGTCATGGCATCGGCGACCGCGGTCTGCGGCAGCAGGATGGCGAACTCCTCGCCGCCGTAGCGGGCCGCCAGGTCCTGGCCTTTGATGTTGTTCTTCAGGACCATCGCCACGGAGCGCAGGACCTGGTCGCCGACGTTGTGGCCGAAGCGGTCGTTGAAGGCCTTGAAGTGGTCGACGTCGCCGAGCACCAGGCAGAGCGGCTGGCCGGTGACCTCTGCCGCCTCCGCTTCCATGCGCAGGCGGGTGTCGAAGTGCTTCCGGTTGGCCAGGCCGGTCAGGGCGTCCGTGGTCGCTTCCAGCGCCACGTGGGTCAGCCTCTGCTGCAGCTCGCCGATCTCCTGGCCGGCCGAGCACAGGCGCTTCTCCAGGTCGCCGTTGCGCGTGAGGATCTTGTCGGTCTCGGACAGGATGCCGTCGATCACCGACTGCAGCTCGCCGCCCTCGCCAAGGCGGCCGGAGAGATCGGCCAGGGTCTGCGTCGATTCGCCGTTCTCGCCGCAAGCGCGCTGCAGGCGCGCGCGGATCCGGTCGACGGCCTTGCGGATCCGCTCGCTGGCGTTCTGCATTTGGGTCAGATCGCCGTCGAAGCCGAAGTAGCGATTGTAGACGTCCTGCCACTTGGTCTCGATCACCGCGTCGCCGCCGCTGCTGATCTCCTCGATGGACTGCTTGACGCCTGGGGGGCGGTCCAGCTCGGCGCCGTACCAAAGCGTGAAGGCCGTCGGGTTCGGCGGGATGCCGTGACGCGCCAGAGTCTCGAGCGCGTGCTGGGCGATCTTCGCCGCGTCCTCCCGCTGTTCGGGGTAGATCATGGTGGGCTTGGCTCCCGGACCCGGCGGCAGGGAAACCAATCCGTCGGCCGGTCCTCGATCGATCTGTTCGACCGACAATAATTTGCAACTATTGCGATACGGTAAATCGTAACTGGGATTATTCCAAGACTAAGAGTAGGCGGGTCATCTAGTTGAAATTTATCTCCTAGGGCATACGGGTTTTTCTTTACTTACGATAAGCGGCATAAGCGACGTCTAGACGGATTGTTGGCGGCCCGACTCGCCGTAGGGACTATTCATGTAGAAACAGCGGAGTTTCTTGGGCCTGCCGCTGCAGCTCGGCGAGCTGCTCCGAGGGCAGGGAGGCGGCGACCTTGTCGAGCTGATCCCGGGCCTCGGCCAGGCCCTGCTCGGCGGCGAGGTAGAGCCAGAGGTAGGCCAGGTTGCTGTCCTGCGGCACGCCGCGGCCGCGGAAGTACATCACGCCGAGGTTCTTCTGGCCGTAGGCGTGGCCCTGGCGCGCCGCCCGCCGGTACCAGCGGACCGCCTCCGCGTCGTCGACCTCGACGCCGAAGCCGTGCTTGTAGAGGGCGCCCAGGCTGTTCTGGGCGTTGGCCTCGCCCTGGTTGGCGGCCTTGGTCAGCCAGTAGCGGGACTTCTCGTAGTCCTGCTCGACGCCGAAGCCCTCGGCGTAGTAGATGCCGAGCATGCTCTGCGCTTCCGGCTCGCCGGCCTCGGCGGCGCTTTGGTACCAGGCGGCCGAGGTCTCGAAGTTGCGCGGCACGCCGAGGGATTCCCGGTACATCTTGCCGAGATAGGCCTGGGCCCAGGAGTCGCCGCCCTCGGCGAGGGGCCGCAGGGCCTCGAGGGCGGCGGCATAGTCGCCGGCGGTCAGGGCCTGCACGGCCTTGCTGCGGTCGGCGAGGGCGGGCGCCGACCAGGCGAGCAGCAGGATCCAAAAGCTGGCAAGGATGGCTCTCATGGTCGTCCTCCCGATGGGCGCGCCGGTCGCCGGATACCAAGGGCATATCGCAGGCCGCCGCGAAGGGTCAACGCCGCGGCCGGCGCGGCGGTGTCCGATTTCCGCCACGATTGTGCAATAATGTCGCGAGGTTAACCTGTATTCGGCGCCAAACGTTTGATTCGACAGGAAGGACTGGCCCCGATGAGACTTCCGAGCATCTTTCTTGTCCTCGCCTTGATCTTGGTCGTCGCCGCGCCGGCCAGCGCGGCCGAGCCCTATCCGCGCGACGAAGACCCGCGCGAGCTGGCCCTGCAGGGGCTGGAGCGGCTGATGCAGGCCTTCGACAGCTTCGTGCGCACCGTGCCGCTCTATGCGCTGCCGGAGATCACGGAAGAGGGCGACATCATCATTCGCCGCCTGCCGCCGCGGGAGCGGCCCGAGACCGCGCCGCGCCCCGCCCCGCGCATCGAGAACCGGGAGATCTGAGCCGCCCGGCCCTCGCCCTGGTCCTTGGCCTTGCCCTCGGCCCGGGGCCTGCTGTAGGACCGCGGGGCAAGACGCGGTCTTTCTTGTCGGGGGGAACAGGGCTTGGCCGAGACCATCGATGACCCGCTTGGCGCCTTCGTGCCGGGCACCGCGGTCGACATTCCGGGCAGGCCCGGCGGCCCGCTGGAGGGCATCCGCTTCGCCGCCAAGGACATCTACGATGTCGCCGGCCACGTCACCGGCTGCGGCAACCCGGACTGGCGGCGCGGCCACGCGCCGGCCGAGCGCCACGCGGCCGCCGTCCAGGCCCTGCTCGACGCCGGCGCCCGCCTGGCCGGCAAGGTCATCACCGACGAGTTCGCCTACAGCCTGAACGGCATCAACCATCACTACGGCGCGCCGACCAATCCCAATGCGCCCGGGCGGATCACCGGCGGCTCCTCCTCCGGCTCGGCCTCCGCGGTCGCCGGCGGCGTGGTCGAGACCGCGCTCGGCAGCGACACGGGCGGCTCGGTGCGGATCCCGGGCAGCTACTGCGGCCTGTTCGGCATCAGGACGACCCACGGCCGGGTCTCGCTCGAGGGCGTCATGCCGCTGGCGCCGACGCTCGATACGGTCGGCTGGTTCGCCCGCGACGCCGCGCTGTTCCGACGGGTCGGCGAGGCGATACTGACCGAGCCCGACTCGGCGAGCGCCACGCCGAGCCGCCTGCTGATCGCCGAGGATGCCTGGACGCTGGCCGACCCGGCGGTGAACGACGCGCTCGCCGCCGCGCTCGAGCGCCTGCAGGCCCGCTTCGGCAGCGTCGAGCGGGTCGCGGTCGGCGAGCCCGGCGGCGGCCTCGAGGCTTGGGTGCACAAGCTCCGCGCCATCCTGATCGGCGAGGCCTGGGCCTCCCACGGCGCCTGGATCGAAAGCGCCGAGCCCGACCTGGGCCCCGAGATCGCCCGCAACTTCGACGCCCACGGCATGGTCTCCGACGAGGACCTGGCGGCCGCCAAGCGCGCCAAGGGCGACTTCAGGCAGCAACTGGCGGCGCTGCTCGGCGGCCCCGAGACGCTGCTCTGCCTGCCGACCGCACCTTCCATCGCACCGCTCTTGAGCGCCTCGGCCGAGGCCCTGGCGAAACAGCGGCTGCGGGTTCACGGCCTCACCTGCACCGCCGGGCTCAGCGGCTTCCCGCAGGTGACCCTGCCCCTCGGCGAAGTCGAGGGCTGTCCCGTCGGCCTGTCGCTGATCGCCGCGGCCGGTCAGGACCGCATGCTGCTGGCGTTCGCCGAGGCCTTCGCGGGCGCGTCGGGCGAGGCCGGCTGAGGGAGGGTTATTCGTCGTAGCTGATCAGGGTCGTGACCGGCATGTCCTGCTTGGCCCGGCCGTCGAGGAAGGTCAGCTCGATGATGCAGGCACCGGCCCGGACGTCGCCGCCGCACTTGCGCAGCAGATCGGCGGTGGCGCGCATCGTCCCGCCGGTCGCGAGCAGGTCGTCGAGGACGACGATGCGCTGGCCGGCGGCGATGGCGTTCTCCTGGATCTCGAGCGTGTCGGAGCCGTATTCCAGATCGTAGGTGTAGGACACGGTTTTGCCCGGCAGCTTGCCGTGCTTGCGCACCATCACGAAGCCGACGCCGAGCTTGAGGGCAAGGGGTGCCGCGACCAGGAAGCCGCGGGACTCGATGCCCGCCAGCACGTCGGGCCGATGCGCCGAGACGGCCTCGGCCAGGCGCTCGACCGTCGTCTGCCAAGCCTCGGCATGGGCCAGCAGAGTCGAGATGTCGTAGAACAGGATGCCCGGCTTGGGAAAGTCGGGGACCGTTGCGATGTGATCCCTCAGGTCCATGGCTTGGCTTGTCAAGCTGCCCCCCTCGCGACGTCGAGCCTGCGCACACGACGCTCGCGGTCGCTGCAGCCGGCATCCTATCGGGCTTGCACGGCCCCGGCAAAGACGGCTTTACTGACCCTTGGGGTAGTCGCCGGGATCAAGCAAACACGTCATGACGCACGTCTTTCACCGCAGCACCCGCGCGACTTTGCCGATGGCGGCGGGCGGCGACGGCCCCTACGTGATCGACGACCAGGGCAGGCGCTACCTCGACGCCTCGGGCGGTGCCGCCGTGTCCTGCCTGGGCCATAGCAACAAGGCGGTGATCGAGGCGATCAAGGCGCAGCTCGACCGCATCCCCTACGCCCACACCGCGTTCTTCACCAACGAGCCGGCCGAGCGCCTGGCCGCCCACCTCACCGAGCGCGCGCCGGGCAAGCTCGACAAGGTCTACTTCGTCTCGGGCGGCTCGGAAGCCAACGAGACGGCGATGAAGCTCGCCCGCCAGTACTTCCTCGAGATCGGCCAGGGCGGGCGCCATCGCTTCATCGCGCGCCGGCAGAGCTATCACGGCAACACGCTGGGCGCGCTGGCGGTCGGCGGCAACCCGAAGCGGCAGGAGCCCTATGCGCCGCTGCTGATCGAAGGCCATCTCGTGCCGCCCTGCTACGCCTACCGGCACAAGCGCCCGGAGGAGAGCGAAGAGGACTACGGCCGGCGCGCCGCCGACGCGCTGGACGCGGAGATCCGGCGGCTGGGCCCGGACAGCGTCGCCGGCTTCTTCGCCGAGACCGTGGTCGGCGCGACCGCCGGCGCGGTGCCGCCGGTGCCCGGCTACTTCAAGCGCATCCGCGAGATCTGCGACCGTCACGGCGTGCTGCTGATTCTCGACGAGGTCATGTCGGGCATGGGCCGCACGGGCACGCTCTATGCCTGCGAGCAGGACGGCGTGGCGCCGGACATCCTGACCTGCGCCAAGGGCCTGGGCGCCGGCTATCAGCCGATCGGCGCGACGCTGGTCAGCGCGGACATCTATGCCGCCATCGAGGCCGGCAGCGGCGCCTTCCAGCACGGCTTCACCTACATCGGTCATCCGACCGCCTGCGCCGGCGCCCTGGCCGTGCAGCAGACGGTCGAGAGCGAGGACCTGCTGAGCAACGTGCGACGGCGCGGCGACCAGCTCATGTCGGCCCTGCAGGAGCGCTTCGGCAACCACCGCCATGTCGGCGACATCCGCGGCCGTGGCCTGTTCATCGGCTTGGAGCTGGTCAGCGACCGGGCGAGCAAGGCGCCCTTCGACCCGGCGCTGAAGCTCTTCGCGAAGGTCAAGACGGCCTGCATGGCGGCCGGCCTGATGTGCTACCCGAACGGCGGCACCGCCGACGGCGACAAGGGCGACCACGTGCTGCTGGCGCCGCCCTTCATCATCGACGAGAGCCACGTCGCCGAGATCGTCGAGAAGCTGGGCGACGCCCTGGACTCCGTGCTTTCGGACAAGGCCGCCGTCGCATCGGCATGAGCGATGCGCACGACTCCCTGCCGCCGGTGATCCTCGCGGTGGCGCCCAACGGCGCCCGCAAGACCAAGGCGGACCATCCGGCCTTGCCGATCTCGCCCGCCGAGCTGGCCGCGACCGCGGCCGCCTGTGCCGAGGCCGGTGCCGCCATGATCCACTTGCACGTGCGCGACGAAGCGGGCGGGCACAGCCTCGACGTCGAGGCCTATCGCGCCGCCATCGCGGCGATCCGCGCCGCCGTCGGCGACCGGCTGGTGATCCAGGTGACCAGCGAGGCGGTCGGCCGCTACAAGCCGCAAGAGCAGATGGCGATGGTGCGGGCCCTGCGTCCGGAGGCGGTCAGCCTGGCGCCGCGCGAGCTGCTGCCGGAAGACCCGGACGGGGGAGCCGACGAGGGCGAGGTCGCCGACTTCCTCGCCTGGCTCGACACCGAGGGCATTCTGCCGCAGTTCATTCTCTACGCGGCCGACGAGCTTGAACGATTCGACGACCTGCAGACGCGCGGCGTGATCCCGGCGGGGCAGCGCTTCCTGCTCTTCGTGCTCGGCCGCTACAGCAAGACGCAGGAGTCGAGGCCGGCCGAGCTCCTACCCTTCGTCGCCGCCAATCGCCGGGGACATCCCTGGGCGGTCTGCGCCTTCGGCCGGCGCGAGACCGCCTGTGCCATCGCCGCCATGACCCTCGACGGCCATGCGCGGGTCGGCTTCGAGAACAACCTGCACCTGCCGGACGGCGGCCTGGCGCCGGACAACGCGGCCCTGGTCGCCGCCGCGGCGCGCGGCGCCGCCGCCTTGGCCCGGCCGCTCGCCGACGCGGCCGGCGCGCGCAACCTCATGGCGCCGCGATGAGCCGGCGTTGGCGGTCGTGGTGGCGCAGCGCGCTCCTGGCCGCCGTCTTCTGCCTGTCCGGGCTATCGGTGGCCGCCGACGAGGCGGTCTTCGTGCTCGGCACGGCGCCGGTTGCCGGTGCCTACTTCCCGGCCGGCGGCGCGGTCTGCCGGCTGGTCAACGCCAAGCGCGACGAGCATGGGCTGCGTTGCCTGATCGAAAGCACGGCCGGCTCGGCCGAGAACCTGCGCCGCCTGAAGACCGGCGATCTGGACTTGGCGTTGCTGCAGTCGGACTGGCAGTACCACGCCTACCGCGGCACGATCGGCGCCAAGGACGGCCCCGCCTTCGCCGGCCTGCGCTCGCTCTTCTCCCTGCACGCACAGCCGATCACCATCGTCGCCGCCCGCGAGAGCGGCGTCGGGTCGGTCTCGGACCTGCTCGGCAAGCGGGTCAGCCTGGGGCCGCTCGGCTCGGCCATGCGGCGCACCTCGGAAGCGCTCGTCCTGGCGTTCGGCTGGCCGGAGTCGGCGCGCAGCGAAGCGCTCGACCTGGCTCCCGACGACCAGGTGGAAGCGCTCTGCGCGGGATTGATCGATGCCTTCGTGATGCCGACCAGCCACCCGAGCGGCCTGGTCGCGGCGGCGGCCGAGGGCTGCCTCGCGCGCCTGATCCCCGTCGAGGGCGAGGCGGTCGACGCGCTGCTGGCGCGGCTGCCGTTCTTCGCGCGCGCCAGCATCGCCGGCGGGCTCTACCGCGGCAACCCGGATCGGGTCGGCAGCTTCGGCGTGCGCGCGACCCTCGTCGCCGCAGCCGACCAGCCCGCCGATCTCGTCTATCAGGTTGTCCGCGAGGTCTTCGAGCGGCTCGACGAGCTCAAGGGGCAACACCCCGCCCTGGCCACGCTGGTGCCGGAGACCATGGTGGAATCGGGCAATTCCGCGCCGTTCCACGATGGTGCGCTGCGGTATTATCGCGAGCGCGGCTGGAAATAGTGCCTTTGTTTCAAACAATAAAGGGACTGGCCTTTGCGCCCTAGGCCATGTTGAATAACATGGTCACCCCAGGTGCGAAGTGCACCGCCAAGAAGTGCGAAAAGCACCATCGGAAGGCATGCAGGGAGAGCCAGGGCTAACGTTCGTTCAATGATCGAATGCGCGGCCGCCGAGCGATCGGCGGTGATCGCTGCGTGACTGCGTCTCTGTCGGGGCCGGCGGTCCCGGCGTGACGGCAAGGCGTCATGCAAGCGAGGCCGGGCCATGCGCCCATGCCTCGATCGTTCAGAGATAGCCAGAAGCAGGAGAGAACCCGATGAAAAGATTGGCACTCACATCCGTCGCCGCGGCGCTGGCCGGCGCTGCCTTCTTGGCCGGGACGGCCATCGAAGGCACGGCTGCCGAGCAGCAGTTCGTGAGCATCGGTACGGGCGGTGTGACCGGCGTCTACTATCCGACCGGTGGCGCGATCTGCCGCTTGGTGAACAAGGGCCGCAAGGAGCACGGCGTGCGCTGCTCGGTCGAGTCGACCGGCGGCTCCGTCTACAACATCAACACCATCCGTGCCGGCGAGCTCGACTTCGGCGTCGCCCAGTCGGACTGGCAGTACCACGCCTACAACGGCACCTCGAAGTTCGAGAAGGACGGCAAGTACTCCGATCTGCGCGCCGTCTTCTCGGTGCATCCGGAGCCCTTCACCGTCGTGGCGCGCTCCGATGCCGGCATCAAGACCTTCGATGACCTCAAGGGCAAGCGGGTCAACATCGGCAACCCGGGCTCCGGCCAGCGCGGCACCATGGAAGTGGTGATGGAGGCGCTCGGTTGGAGCAACAGCGACTTCGCCCTGGCGTCCGAGCTCAAGTCCGCCGAGCAGTCGCAGGCGCTCTGCGACAACAAGATCGACGCCATGGTCTTCACCGTCGGCCATCCCTCCGGCTCGATCAAGGAAGCCACGACCTCTTGCGACTCGGTGCTGGTGCCGGTGACCGGCGCGGCCATCGACAAGCTGGTCGCCGACAACTCCTACTATCGCTCGGCGACGATCCCCGGCGGTATGTATCGGGGCTCGGATAGCGATACCCAGACCTTCGGCGTCGGCGCCACCTTCGTCAGCTCGGCGGCCGTGCCGGCGGACGTGGTCTACGTCATCGTCAAGGCGGTCTTCGAGAACTTCGACAGCTTCAAGAAGCTGCATCCGGCCTTCGCCAACCTGAAGCCGGAAGAGATGATCAAGGACGGCCTGTCGGCGCCGCTGCACGATGGCGCCGCGCGCTACTACAAGGAGAAGGGCTGGATGTAACGCCGTTCGGGAAGGCGGCCCTCGGGGAGGCTGCCTTCCCGTTCTCCTTTGTTTTGCGTGACCGGGGAGTCGAGGAGATGTCTGCCGCCGCCGCATAAAGTGGCTAGGCGGGCGAGCCGAGAGGCGGTGGGCTTTGGGGAAGCCCCGATTGGCTGGCTACGAACTGTGGGAGGGACGATCCATGAGACTCCTTGCGACGGCTCTGGTGCTGGCTTTTCTCCCGGGACTCCTGGGCACGACCGGCGGCGTCCGGGCGGCCGACATCGTCATCGGCACGGGCAGCCCGAACGGCATCTACTTCAAGGTGGGTCGTGCGATCTGCCGGCTCATCGACAATGCAGACGCCGGCATGAGCTGCGCGCCCCTAGCCACCGAGGGCTCGCAGTTCAACGTCAGCAACCTGCGCGCCGGCGCCATCGAGCTCGGCGTCGTCCAGTCCGACGTCCACTATCAGGCCTATAGCAAGACCGGCCGCTTCGAGTTCGTCGACGAGAGCTACGACCACCTGCGCTCGCTGTTCTCGCTGCACAGCGAGGCCTTCACGGTCGTGGCGCGACAGGATTCCGGGATCCGGTCCTTCGACGAGCTGAAGGGCAAGCGGGTCAACATCGGCAACCCCGGCTCCGGCCAGCGCGCGACCATGGACGCGGTGATGGCGGCCAAGGGCTGGACCGTGGACGACTTTCTGGTGGTCCAGGAGTTGACCGCGGCCGAGCACGTGCTGGCGCTCTGTCACGATCGGATTCAGGCCCTAGTCTACACGGTCGGGCATCCAAGCGCTTCGATCGAGAAGGCCGTCGGCCTCTGCGGCGGGCGCATGCTCGACGTCGGCGGCGCCGAGATCGACGGGCTGCTGGACTCCGATCCCTTCTACGTGCGCACCCGCATACCGAAGGATCTCTACGCCGCCAGCCCGGACGCGGTCGAGACCTTCGGGGTCAAGGCGACGCTGCTCAGCACGACCGATGTCGACGAAGAGACGATCTACCGCATCGTCAAGGCGGTGTTCGACGAGCTCGATGCCCTGAGGTCCTTTCATCCCTCGTTCGAGCCGCTGGAGGCCGAGGGCATGATCACCGAGGGTCTGACCGCGCCTCTGCACGAGGGCGCCAAACGCTATTTCCAAGAGCGGGGCATGATGTAGACCGGCGGCAGGGTCGAGGGGCCGGAGACGTCGCAAGAGCTTACGTGCCGCTGAGAGGGCGGGGGACGAGGACAGTGAGGGGACAGGTATGAGCGACCAGAAGTCTGGCGAGACGGCGACGGCGCCCGCGGGCGCGGACGACATCGTCGCATCGGTGGATACCGGGCCGCGCAACCCGGCGGGCGCCGTCGGCAAGCTCCTGGCCGGCGTGGCTCTGGTCTGGTCCCTGTTCCAGCTTTGGATCGCCTCACCCCTGCCGTTCATGTTCGCCAGCGTGCTGCCGGTCCTGAACGACACCCAGACCCGCTCGATCCACCTCGCCTTCGCCGTCTTCCTGGCCTATACCGCCTTTCCGGCCCTGAAGCGCTCGGCGCGCGACCGGGTTCCGATCCTCGACTGGATCTTCGCGCTCGTCGGCGCCTTCGCCGCGGCCTACCTCTTCCTCTTCTATCGCGAGCTTTCCGAGCGGCCGGGCGCACCGATCACCCAGGACCTGGTCGTCGCCGGCATCGGCATGGTCCTGCTGCTGGAGGCGACCCGCCGCGCGCTGGGCCCGCCGCTGATGGTGGTCGCCTCGGTCTTCCTGATCTACGTCTTCTTCGGCGACCAGCCTTTCATCCCGGACGTCATCCAGTGGAAGGGCGCCTCCTTCGCCAAGGCCATGTCGCACCAATGGCTCTTGACCGAAGGTGTCTTCGGCGTCGCGCTCGGCGTCTCCACCAGCTTCGTGTTCCTCTTCGTCCTGTTCGGCGCGCTCCTGGAAGGGGCGGGGGCCGGCAACTACTTCATCAAGGTCGCCTTCTCCCTGCTCGGCCACATGCGCGGCGGGCCGGCCAAGGCGGCCGTGGTCTCCTCCGGCATGACCGGCCTGATCTCCGGCTCCTCGATCGCCAACGTGGTAACCACCGGCACCTTCACCATCCCGCTCATGAAGCGGGTCGGCTTCCCGGCCGAGAAGGCGGGCGCGGTGGAGGTCGCCTCCTCGACCAACGGCCAGCTCACCCCGCCGGTCATGGGCGCGGCGGCCTTCCTGATGGTCGAGTACGTCGGCATCTCCTATGTCGACGTCATCAAGCACGCCTTCCTGCCGGCGATCATCTCCTATATCGCGCTGGTCTACATCGTTCACCTCGAGGCCTGTAAGGCGCGGATGACGGGCCTGCCGCGGGCCTTCGAGACGACCTGGGTTCGGAGCATCTTCACCTTCACGGCCGTCTTCGCCGGCCTGATCATCTTGGCCGGCGTGATCTACTACGGCTTCGGCTGGACAAAGGGGGCCTTCGGCGGCGCGACGATCTATATCGCCTGCGCGGTGATCGCCGTCGCCTACATCGCCCTGGTCGCCTACGGCGCGCGCTTCCCCGAGCTGGAGCTCGACGATCCCAACGCGGATATCGTCTCGCTGCCCCTGCCGGGGCCGACGGTGAAGGTCGGCCTCTACTTCCTGCTGCCGATCGTCGTGCTGGTCTGGTGCCTGACCGTCGAGCGCTTCTCGCCGGGCCTCTCCGCCTTCTACGCCACGGTGCTGATGATGTGCATCGTCGTCACCCATCGGCCGCTGCTGGCCCTGTTCCGCGGCCGGCAAAGCGGCGGTGCCTTCCGCCAGGGCTTCGTCGATCTGATCAACGGCTTGATCTCCGGCGCCCGCAACATGATCGGCATCGGCGTCGCCACCGCGGCGGCCGGCATCGTGGTGGGCACGGTGACGCTGACCGGCATCGGCCAGGTGATGACCGAGTTCGTCGAGTTCATCTCCGGCGGCAACCTGATGCTGGTGCTGCTGTTCACGGCGATGATCTGCATCATCCTGGGCATGGGCCTGCCGACGACGGCCAACTACATCGTGGTCTCCAGCCTGATGGCCCCGGTCATCGTCAGCTTGAGCGCCCAGGCCGGCGTCGTCGTGCCGCTGATCGCCGTGCACCTCTTCGTCTTCTACTTCGGCATCCTGGCGGACGACACGCCACCCGTTGGACTCGCGGCCTTCGCGGCCGCGGCGATATCGGGCGGCGACCCGATCAGGACCGGTATCCAGGGCTTCATCTACGACATCCGCACGGCCATCCTGCCCTTCCTGTTCATCTTCAACACCAAGCTGCTGATGATCGGCATCGAGGCCTGGTGGGACCTGGTCCTGGTGGTGATCAGCGCGATCATCGCCATGCTGGTCTTCGCCGCGGCGACTCAGGGCTTCTTCTTCGTCCGCAACCGGATCTGGGAAACCCTGGCGCTGCTGCTGATCGCCTTCTCGCTGTTCCGGCCAGGCTTCTGGCTGGACATGGTCGAGCCGCCCTTCGAGCAGGTCGAGGCCGTCAGCCTGGTCGAGCGGGCCGGCAGCGCACCGCCCGACGGCGAGATCAGGCTGCAGGTCGAGGGCGAGAACCTCGAGGGCGACCTGGTCTCGACCACCGTCCGCCTGCCGCTCGGCGAGGCCGGCGACGGCGCGGCGCGCCTGATGGACAACGCCGGCCTCGAGATCCGCGAGGAGGAGGGCAAGGTCTACATCGACGCCATCGGCTTCGATTCCCCCGCCGAGAAGGCCGGCCTCGACTTCGACTGGGAGATCAAGGCCGTGGAGATCCCCGCGGAGCGGATGCCCAAGGAGGTCTTCTGGCTGCCGGCCCTGCTGCTGCTCGGCCTGGTCGTCCTGGTGCAGCGCCGACGGCTGGCCCGCGAAGAGCCCATCCCGGCGGTGGCGTGAGGCGAGGAGAAGCGCCGATGTTCAAATCCATCCTCCTGCCCCTGGACCTGCCCAACCTCGAGACCCAGGGCAAGGCCATGAAGGCTGCCGTCAGCCAGGCGCAGGCTTCGGGGGCCAAGCTGATCGTCATGTCGGTGGTGCCGGATTTCGGCTCCAGCCTGGTTGGCAGCTACTTCCCGGCCGGCTACGAGCAGAAGGCCATCGAGGACTCCAAGGCGCGCCTCGAGGCCTTCACGAAGGACGCGGTGCCGGCCGGCGTCGACCTGACGCTGGAGATCGGCCACGGCTCGATCTATCGGGAGATCCTGCGCATCGCCGAGGAGGCGGGTTGCGACCTGATCGTCATGGGCTCGCACCAGCCCGACCTGAAGGACTATCTGCTGGGGCCCAACGCCGCGCGGGTGGTGCGCCATGCCACCTGCTCGGTCCTGGTCGTCCGCGACTGACGCCTTGCCGCGCGGAACGGCACCCGAGCCTTTCAAGACGACGCGGGCGCTGGCACTTGCCTTGACGATGCTCTTGGCGGCCTGCGGCGCGCCGCTTTTGCAGGCGGCAGAGCTGCCGCTGCCGAGGCTGGCCGCCATCCCGGCCGGTCCCTTCATCGCCGGGTCCGACCGGGCCGAGCGCGAGGCGGCCTATCGGCTCGACGAGGCGGCCTACGGCCATTCCCGAACTCGCGAGCGCGGCTGGTACGAGCGCGAGCGGCCGCGGGGCAGCCACGAGACGCCCGGCTTCGAGATCACGGTCACGCCCATCACCAATCGGCAGTATGCGGCCTTCCTGTCGGCCACCGGCCACCCGGCGCCCGACGTCGACCGCGCCACTTGGCAAGGCTACAGGCTGATCCACCCCTACGAGCGCACCCGGCGCCACGCCTGGACGAGAGGCCTGCCACCCGAGGGCCGCGAGGCGCATCCGGTCGTCCTGGTCAGCCACGCCGACGCCCGGGCCTATGCGGCCTGGCTGAGCGCGGAGACCGGCCGCCGCTGGCGCTTGCCGAGCGAGCTGGAGTGGGAGAAGGCGGTGCGCGGCAGCGACGGCCGCCGCTTTCCCTGGGGCGACGACTGGGATCCGCGGCGCCTCAACAGCCACGATCGGGGGCCCTTCGACACCCTGCCGGTCGGCCGCTTTCCGGCCGGGCAGGGCCCGCACGGCCTGCTCGACGGCGCCGGGCAGGTCTTCGAATGGACGGCCAGCCCCGGGAATCCGGGGCGATTCGTGGTCAAGGGCGGCTCCTGGGACGACAGCGGCTGCGGCGTCTGCCGGCCCGCGGCGCGCCATGCCCGGCCGGCCGATCTCAAGCACATCCTGGTCGGCTTTCGCCTGCTGGCCGAATGAGCCGATCGCTCACGGCGCTCTGCGGGCTTCCCTTAGCCCGCGGCTCGCGGCATGTTGATGGGCGGCGATGTTGCACGAGCGGCCGACAACGCGATTTGTAGGGACGCGATGAGAACGGCGGATGTATTGCGCAGCGTCGAGGTCAGGTGGCAGCCCGATTTCGACGCTCAGAGCGACGAGGCCCTGCTCGCGATGGCGCGGGCGGGCCAAGAGGTGCTGGAAATTCACAGGGTTTTGAACAAGACCAACGACAACGTCGTCGGCGAGATCCTGCGCGAGCAGGGCACCTTCTACGAGTGGGATCACTTCCCGAAGGGCGACGTCTACGACCGGGAGACCCACGGCCAGTACTACTATCATGCGCACCCGCTCGATCAGCGCTTCGACGGCGAGCACGGCCACTTCCACACCTTCATGCGGCCGAAGGGCATGCCGCCCTGGGTGAAGCGCGCGCCGGTGCCCAACTACAAGCCGCCGAAGGACCCGAACGACGAGCTGAGCCACCTGATCGCGATCTCCATGGATCCGCGCGGCATCGCCTTCCGGCTGTTCACCGTCAACCGCTGGGTGACCGGCGAGGTCTGGTACGACGCCAAGGCCGTGGCGTCCTTGCTGGACTACTTCAAGATCGACCACGCGCGGCCGTCCTGGCCGGCCAACCGCTGGGTCACGGCGATGGTCGGGCTCTACAAGCCCCTGATCATCG
The DNA here is from genome assembly GCA_028280455.1 of Kiloniellales bacterium. Classification (GTDB taxonomy): domain Bacteria; phylum Pseudomonadota; class Alphaproteobacteria; order Kiloniellales; family JAKSDN01; genus JANQLT01. Next base: position 24,655 of record JANQLT010000175.1, on the reverse strand, counting down.
ATCTCGTCAACGTGCGTGACGAGACCATCGAGGCCTGGCGCCGCGATCATCCCGATGTCGAGGACGTCTTCGAGGACCGCAACCTCGAGGTGACCTCCTTCGCCGACATCTCGGCCGAATCCCAGGTCCGGGCCATCGGCCGGGCGCTCGAGGCCCGCGGGCTCTCCCTCGGCGAGGCATGAGCGAAGGCGCCGCCGCCGGGTCGCGCAAGCAGGGGCGCCGCGAGCCCCGCAACCTCTTCGCCAGCCTGCCCTTCGTCCTGCTCACCCTGGCCCTGTTCTGCCTGGTCCTGGGCCTGATCCTCGGCCTGCTGCTCGGCTTGGCTCTTTAGGGCGTCTTCCGCTCAAGCGGAATCACGGCACCGGCCCGCTCCCCCTCCCGGCCACCCAATAGGATAGTGCCGTGGCTGGCCGGGAGGGGGAGCGGGCCGGTGCCGTCCGATCGCAAAGCTCTTTAGGGCGCAAGGCAACCCTTCCGGGCCGAAGCGGAGCGGCCGTTTCCGCCGTGGTTCGGCCGCCCGTTAAGCTTCGCTTAACGCTCCTGCGACGATACTCCGAAGTCGGCAGAGGGGTCGCCGTCGGCAACCCCGGCTGCCGACGTCGGCGGGTCGTGGTTCAGGAGCCCGTAGTTCGAGGGACGATATGGCAAGCAAGCTTTCCATCGAAGACGTCAACAAGCTGATGACCGATGGCTCCAAGGCGGCGAGAGCCGATACCGCCGCCAAGGTAGCCGAGGAGTTCGAGAAACAGGCGCTGAACGAGTCCGAGCGGCAGATCGCCGAGGATATCTTCCGGACTCTCGTCAACGACGCCGAGCAGATCGTTCGCGAAACCCTCTCGACACACCTGAAGTCCTGCCCCGACGTGCCCCGCGACGTGGCCCTCTCCCTGGCGCGCGACGTCGAGGCGGTCTCCTTGCCGATCCTGCGGAGCTCCGAGGTGCTGACCGACGAGGATCTGGTGGAGATCGTCAAGGACCAGTGCCAGGCCAAGCAGGTGGCCATCGCCCAGCGCCCGACCGTGTCCGCCGTGGTCGCCGATGCCGTGATCGACACCGGCAACGAGACCGCGGTCGCCCGGCTGGTCTCCAACGAAGGCGCGCAGCTCGACGAGACCGCCTTCGACCGCGTCATCACCGACTACGAGAGCAGCGATGCGGTCTCGGACAGCCTCTCGCGGCGCTCGAACATGCCGGCGGCGGTGCAGGAGCAGCTCGTCACCAAGCTGACCGAGAAGATGAAATCGGCCCTCTCGGGCCAGATCGACCTACCGGCCGATCAGCTCAGCAACGTGCTGATGCAGGCCCGCGAGCGCGCGACGCTGAGCCTGCTCCGCGAAGGCTCGAGCGACGCGGAGCTGGAGCAGCTCGTCGAGCAGATGCATGTCAACGGCCGCCTGACCGCGTCGGTCGTGCTGCGCGCCATCGCCATGGGCGACGTGACCTTCTTCGAGGCCGCCCTGGCGCGGCTCGCCAATATCCCGATCGCCAACGCGCGGATCCTGATCCACGACGAAGGCCGGCTCGGCCTCAGGTCGCTCTATGAGAAGGCGAGCCTGCCGGAGCGGCTCTATCCGGCCTTCCGCGCCGGTGTCGACGTCTCCAAGGACAACGACTACGACGGCGGCCCGAACGACCGCGAGCGCTACGCCGCGCGCATGGTCGAGCGTCTCTTGACGCACTTCGAAGATCCCACCGAGGGGATCGCCGAAGACGACATCGACTATCTGATCGGCAAGCTCAACCAGATCGCCGCCTGAGGCCGGACAAGCCCTCTGCGGCTCCGGGCTCTCTCCGGAAGCCGGCTACTCCAGGAGCTGGCGCGGTAGCCAGAGCGCGATCTCCGGAAAGCGCATCACCAGCGCCAGCCCGCAGACCTGCAGGATCACGAAGGGGATGATGCCCTTGTAGATCTCCTGCAGCTTGATGTCGGAGGGCGCCACACCCTTCATGTAGAAGAGCGCGTAGCCGAAGGGCGGCGTCAGGAACGAGGTCTGCAGGTTGACCGCCATCAGGATGGCGAACCAGTAGACGACGTCGCGCTTCTCGACGTGATCGCCGAAGTCGAGCAGCTCGATGATCGGCGCGAAGACCGGGAGCACGATCAGGGTGATCTCGATCCAGTCGAAGAAGAAGCCGAGGAAGAAGACCAGGGCCATCAACAGGATCAGGATGCCCCAGGAGCCGAAGCCGGTCTCCTCGACGAAGTTGACGATGATCTCGTCGCCGCCCAGCAGGCGGAACACCAGGCTGAAGATCGTCGCGCCGATGAAGATGCCGAAGATCATCGCGTTGGTCTGAGCGGTGCGCGCCACGGCGTCGCCGACGATGCCCCAGTAGTGTTTCAGCTCGGACATGAAGCCGCCGCCGACCGCATGGTCGTCGAGGTCGACCTCGGTCTCGGTGAAGCGCATCTGCTCGACCCCTATGGTCGGCAGCACCACCAGGTTGATGAAGCCGAGCAGCAGCGCGCCGAAGGCGCCGACGCCGGCGGCCTCGGTCGGCGTCGCCAGGCCCATCAGGATCGAGCCCAGGACCAGGATGATCAGGACCACCGGCGGCACGAAGCTGCGGAACACCATGACCACGTACTTGCCGATCGAGTCGGGACCGAAGTCGTCTTTCGGCAGGGGCGCCAGTGACGGGTTCAGGGAGCAGCGGATGACGACGTAGACGATGTAGAGGCCGGCGAGCAGCAGGCCCGGCAGGAAGGCGGCGACGAACATGTTGCCGACCGAGCGGGCCAGCAGGTCCGCCATGATCACCAGCATGATGGAGGGCGGGATCAGGATGCCGAGCGTGCCGGAGGAGGCGATGGAGCCGGTCGCGAGCTGGGCGCTGTAGCCGCGCTGACGCATCACCGGCAAGGCCAGCAGCGTCATCATGACGACCGACGCGCCGATGATGCCGGTGGTCGCGGCCATGATGGTGCCCATGATGATGACCGCCAGGGCGAGGCCGCCCGGCACGCGCTTCAGGAGGACCTGCAGGCAGTTCAGGAGGTCGTTCGCGACGCCCGAGCGCTCCAGCATCGTGCCCATGAAGATGAACATCGGCACGGCGGTCAGGATCAGGTTCTCCGCCAGGCCGCCGAAGATCCGCGAGGGGATCGCGGCGAGGTCCGTGATGACGACGAAGTCGTTGAAGATGACGCCGAGGATGGCGAAGGCGAAGCCGACGCCGCCCAGAACGAAAGCGACGGGGAAGCCGGTGAAGAGAAAGGCCGCGAGGGCCAGGAACATGAAGACCGGCAGGAGCTCGACGAAGTCCATTCTAGCGCTCCTGGCCGGCGATTTGCCTCACTTGGTCCTCCGGGAGGAAGCCCAAGTAGCCCGCCAGCGACTTGATGAGCTGCGAGATCGCGGCGAGCAGGAGCAGGAAGAACATGACGACCAAGAAGGACTTCAGGATCCAGATGTTGGTCAGGCCGATGACCGACTTCGAGATCTCGCCTTCGACGTAGGAGGTGTGCGCGTAGTTGAATTGGTAGTAGAGCGCGACCACGGTGAAGGGGATCAGCAGAAAGGCACAGCCCAGGAACTCGATCAGCAGGCGGGTGCGCACCCTGAGACGCTCGCGCACCAGGTCGATCCGCACGTGCGTCTGCTTGGTGTAGGCGTAGCCGATCACCAGGGAGAAGAGCACCGTGTGCAGCCAGTATTCGGACTCCTGGATCTGGGTGGAGTTGAGCCCGAAGGGCTTCGGCACGGAGAAGTAGCGCGAGATCACGTCGTACATGACGACGAGTACAAGCGCGAGGCCCGCCCAGGCGCCGACCTTGGCGATGGCCGCCAGGGCCCGGTCGATTGCCGCGCTCACCTTGAGGAGGGCATGCATGGCACTAGTCCGATGGCCGTTGTCGCGTTTCGGCGGGCCGAGCGATGCCGTTCAAGGCAAGCGCTCAGCCTGCGACTCTTGTGGTCGAGATCGGCTTGGCTCGGGGACGCCCGAAAACGCCCCGGAAGCGGCTAGCTTCCGGGGCGCTTCCAAGGGTCTTGCTCAGTCGAGGTAGCCCAGCTCACCCCAGGCCGTGTACTCGGCACGGAAGGCCTGCAGGGATTCCCAGGCCTCCTTGAAGGAGGCGTCGCTGGCGGCGATCTCGGCGGCGACCTCGTTCCAGGCTGCCTCGAGCTTGGCCAGCTCGGAGTCGGGCCAGCGGTGGATCTGCACGCCCTTGGACTTCAGCTCGGCCAGGGCGGCACCCTGGATCGCCTCGCCCTCGGCCATGCCCATGGTGAAGTTGGCGCGGCAGGCGGTGCGCAGCAGGGCCTGCTGGGCCTTCGTCATGGCGGTCCACTTCTCCATGTTGACCAGCAGCTCGAAGGTCGTCGACTGCTGATGCCAGCCCGGGAAGTAGTAGTGCTTGGCGATCTGGTAGAAGCCGAGGTCGAGGTCGATGGCCGGCTGCGAGAACTCGGTGGCGTCGATCGTGCCGCGCTCGAGCGCCGGGTAGATGTCGGCGCCGGCGAGCAGCTGGGTATCGACGCCCATCTTCTGCATGACCTTGGCGCCGAGGCCGAAGAAGCGCATCTTCTTGCCGTTCAGCTCGTCGATCGATTTGATCTCCTCGCGGAACCAGCCGGAGGCCTCGGGCGCGATCACGCCGCAGATCATCGAGTGGATGTTATGCTTGGCGTAGACCTTCTGCATCATCTCCTCGCCGCCGCCGAAGAACAGCCAGGCGGCGTACTCACCCGAGGAGGGACCGAAGGGCACGGCCGAGAAGAGCGCCAGCGAAGGCTCCTTGCCCTGCCAGTAGCCGGGCGTCGACCAGCCGGCGTCGACCGAGCCGTTCTTCACCGCGTCGAACAGCTCGAGGGCCGGGACCAGCGCGTTCGGCTCGAAGAACTTGAGCTGAACCTCACCGTCCGAGATCTCCTTGACCGTCGACTCGAGCCGCTTGCCGAGCGAGCCGAGCTGCTTCAGCTTCGAAGGAAAGGTCGAGCCCATCTTGAGGCGGACCTTGTCGGCGGCATCGGCGCTGCCGACCTCCACGGCGCCGCCTGCCAGGCCGCCGGCCAGCAGCGCGACCGCGGCACACTTCACGATGTAGCGAATTCTCATGTCTTGTGGACCTCCCGTCCAATGATGTGCCCGCCTTCGTTGGGCGAGCATTGATTTCATTATGATTGCGCCCCCAGATCGCCGGCTTGGGCCGGTCTCAGGGAGCGCAAGTCGGCCTGACACTAGCCCCTGGCTCGCAGGGGCACAAGACTCATGCCCGGCCCCCCTGGCCCACGGAACGCCAGGAAAAAGGCCCCGAAACGCTTGGGTTTCGGGCCGCCGGGCCGGGACGCGGCCATTGCCAAGCCGCCCGCGAAGGCCTATATAGCCGCCGCTGTCGGGGAGTAGCTCAGCCTGGTAGAGCACTGTCTTCGGGAGGCAGGGGCCGGAGGTTCAAATCCTCTCTCCCCGACCAAATCGGTCAGCACGACCTCACCCCGTCTCGAGGGGTTGGTTCTTGAGGGGCTGGGCGCCGGCGCTCGGCCCCTTTTGATTCTGGTCGGTACTGGGCCACCGGCTCGTGCACTCGATAGCTTCCCGGCTCGGCCTCGCCACGGGCGATCGCCAAGGCCTGCTTTGCGCCTCGAACCAGGCTTTCGCCAAACGCTGACATGACAAGCTCCTCTCTCGAGTCCTAAGCCGCCAGCGCCTGCCACCCGGTCTCGGTATCTTCAAAGGTGGCCAGGCGGTGTTCGAGTTCGTCGATCTCGGTCAACAGGGCGAGGATTTCCTCGACGAGCTCATGTCCCTCGATCTTGTGCGCGTAGAACACGCGCAAGAATCGATCCGCCTCACCCGGGATGGGCTCGTGCTCGGCGGCTTCCCAGCGGGCGATGCTGGCGCGACTCTTGCCCAAGAGGTCGCCGAGGCCGGTCTGCGACACATCGAGCATAGACCGGAGGAAACGGACCTCTTGGCCACGCAGCGCGTGCGGTGAGGTGATGATGGTCCGGGCGATCAGGTCATGGAGCTGATCAGCTTTCTCGATCGCCACGCCCGGCCCGTATGGCGTCTCTTCGATGGAGAAGCCGTTGACCAGGTAGACGTAGTCCAAGCCGCATTGGGTGTAGTGATACTGCTCTGTCATGACGCCACATCCTGCCACATCACTGTTTTGACGAATAACTCGTCAATCTGACGAAACACAATGGTGACGACTGCTGCTTCGCGACTCCCGGGCATTCGCTTCGTTACTATCGCTTCCCATTCGCCATCGAGGTTCTTCTGGAGGGTGTCGACATAGCCTTCCCTCAGGATCCGATAGGCGTCCACCTGAGTGATCGACCTATCGTCGATGCGGTCGAAGGCGTGCAGGGCAAAACGCACCTTCGCGGTGTCGGCCGCCCTTTCCCGGATGACCCGCTCCGCTTCGTCGGAGCGTAGCCGATCCCAGCGGATCGGCCGGCGAAAAGGCGTTGGGTCGACCATCGTCATGTATCATATTGATACAAAGCACGAAGGTGTCAAGATGGGCTTAACTGACAGGGTAAGGCGCCTCCCCGACAGAGAACTTCAGGATCGTCATCCTGCTAGCGATTGCGAGCGCTCTTCAGTTTGATGGCTGGGCCTGAGTCGAGCTCATCGAGCTTTGGCCTCACCCCGTCCAGCCGAGCCCTGAGGCCACGCAGTTGATCGACAGCAGCAGCGGGACCAGGCCGGCCGGGCGGGTGTCGCCGGCCTGGCGGGCGGCGCGGATGCCGCGGATCAGCTCGACCTGGGCGCAGCCGGCGCTGTTCAGGGCCGCCAGGCGGCGCGCCAGCCGGCCACCCTGGTTCGGGAAGCGCTGGCCGAGGGTCTTCTCGCCGGTGACGCGGAGCAGTTGCTCGGTCGTGCGCGCGTGCTCGGTCTCGATCATGGCGAAGATCTCCTCGCGGACCGCCTGGTCCGGGACCAGCGAGGCGTAGCGGCGGGCCAGGTCGAGGTCGACCAGCATCAGGGTCTTCTCGACCTCGTCGATGACCAGGCGGAACAGCCGCGACTGGGCGAACATGCGCTTGAGCAGCCGCTCGCCGTCCTCGCCGCGGACGTCGAGGAAGCCCTTGAGGCCGGTGCCGAGGCCGTACCAGCCGGGAATCAGGTGCCGGTTCTGGGACCAGCCGAAGACCCAGGGGATGGCCCGCAGGTCGTCGAGGCTCTGGGCGCTGAAGCGATGGGTCGGGCGCGAGCCGAGCTTGAGGCGCTTGAGCTCCTCGACCGGGCTGGAGAGCCGGTAGTAGTCGACCAGGCCCGGGTGCTCGGCGAGCCGGCGGTAGGCGGCATAGGCGCCGCCGGCCAGCGCCTCCATGGCGTCCTCGACCTCGGGCGGCTCCTTCTCGGCCGCGCCATCGGCGGAACGCAGGCCGTGCTCGATGACGCTGGCGGCCAGCAGCTCGAGCTGGAAGCGCGCCGTGCCGCGGTTGGCGTACTTCGACGAGACGACTTCGCCCTGCTCGGTCAGGCGCATCTTGCCGCGCAGCGAGCCCGCCGGCTGGGCGGCCACGGCGCGGCCGGTCGGCAGGCCGCCGCGGCTGACCGAGCCGCCGCGGCCGTGGAAGAAGGTCACCGGGATGCCGGCGTCGCGGCCGATGCGCGTAAGCTGGATCTGCGCCTTGTGCAGCTCCCAGTTGGCGCTGAGGAAGCCGCCGTCCTTGTTGGAGTCCGAATAGCCGATCATCACTTCCTGGCTGCCGTCGAGCGCCCGCACGCTGCGGCGCACGACCGGCACCGACAGCAGCTCGCGCAGGATCGCCGGCGCGCGCTGCAGGTCGCCGATGGTCTCGAACAGGGGCACGATCGGCCGCGTGCAGTTCTCCTGGCCCGAGGCGTCGGCGAAGAGCCCGCCGTACTTGGCCATGAGGTAGGCGCCGAGCACGTCCGCCGAGCGCTGGGTCATCGACAGGATGACCGAGCCGATCGCCTCGCGGTCCAAGACGTTGCCGCTTTGCGCCAGCAGCCGGAAGGTCTCGAGAACCTCGCGGGTCTCGTCGGACAGCGCGTCGAGCGGCAGCGGCGCCTCGAGCGGCCGGGCGAGCTCTTCGAGCAGCCAGGCCTTCCAGGCCTCCGAGTCTTCGGCGGGCGGCGCGGCTTCGCCGTCGTCGCCTTGCCGCCGCCAGATCTCGCCGAGGGCCCGGTTGATGACCATGCTGTTCTGGCGGATGTCGAGGCTGGCCGTGCGGAAGCCGAAGGTCTCGACCTTGCGGCTCAGCGGCTTGACCAGGCGCTCGGCCAGGCCGCCCGCGCCGACGGCCTCCAGGGCGCGCTCCATGTCGCGCAGCTCGGCCTGCAGCTCGTCGGGACCGCCGTAGGCCAGGGCGGGCACGGCCTGGGTCTCGCCCCGCGCGGCCGCGATCGTGGCCTGCAGGCGCCCCAGCAGGCAGGCGACGTACTGCCGGAAGATCTCGCCCGGGTTGCGGGCGGTGATCTCGCTTTCCTCGCCGCTGCGCGCCAGCAGCCGGGCCAGGCGCTCGCGGAAGGCCTGCGGGACCGCCGCGGCATGCTCGGCGACGCTGAGCAGCTGCAGCAGGCGCTCCAGGTCGCGCCGATAGTGGTCGAGACAGGCCTCGCGGTTGGCCTGCAGGGCGTGGCGGGTCATCTCGCGGGTCACGAAGGGATTGCCGTCGCGGTCGCCGCCGATCCAGGACCCGAAGCGGAAGATCGAGCCCAGCGCCGACTTGCTGTTCGGGAAGTGCTGCCGCAGGGACTGCTCGAGCGCCGCCATCAGCTCGGGCACGCGGTCGAACAGCGTCTCCTCGAAGAAGTGCAGGCCCCAGGCGATCTCCTGCTCGACGCTCGGCTTGGTGATGCGCAGCTCGCCGGTCAGCCAGAGCAGGTCGATCTCGTCGCGCAGCTCGCCCAGCCGCTCGTCGCGCTCGCGCGGCGTCCAGCGGTGGGACTCGAGATCGACCAGCAGCCGGTAGATGCGCCGGTGGATCTCCAGCACCGTGACCCGCTTGGCCTCGGTCGGGTGGGCCGTGATCACCGGACAGATGCGGAGCTGCGCGAGCTGGCCCAGCATCCGATCGCTGGAGACGCCGGCGCTGACGGCCCGGGCGATGGTCTGGGCGAAGGAGCCCGGCACCCGGTTGGTGCCCTGCTGGGTCTCGATCTGCCGGCGCTGGCGGACCGCGGCGTTCTCCTCGGCGATGCCGAGGAGCTGGAACCAGATGCCCTGGCCCTGCAGGGCCCGCAGCAGGCGCTCGCCCTCGAGCCCCTGCAGCCCGGTCGGGTTGTCGATGCTGCCGGCGATGGCCGGCTCGCGCTTGCGGACGACCTCGCTGAAGGCCTCCCAGAGCATCGCCACCAGCTCGTCGAGATAGGCGCCCTGAACGGTGAGGGCGCTCGGCTCCTCCGCGCTGGCGGCTTTGAGCTGTGCCTGGACCGGGGTCATGGGGTCATGCCGAAGGACTCGCTTCCTCGATCGCCTGCGGTCCTGCCTGGAGCCGTCTGGAGTCTATCACGCCGCCTTCGCGGCTCCCGCGCCCTGTGCCGCCCATCGATGCCGGGCGGCGCCGGGCAGGAGCCTCGGGTCCGGCGTCTCTACCATGAGTGTGAATTATGATGATACGGCCATTCATTGCGCGGAAAACTGAAGAAATTCTCATGCAGGGCATAATCCCTGAACATGGCTTCGGGTGCTGCGCGCTGGCCTCCGGGGAGCTTCCGGCCGGTTCGATCACCGGGCCTGCGGTCGTTGAGGTGGCCTCAAGGCGCCAGGTCTGACCCCAGAGTTATCCACAGTTGGGGCGGCTCGGACGAGCGACCGACAATTAATCCACAGGCTCACGTTTGGGGAGGAGGCTAGCATGCTCGCCACAGAGGCTTGTCGGCGCTTGGACGCGCTCGCCGAGAGCTCGGATGTATATCTGGAGTGGAGTGCCGACCTGGCGGCCTTCGGCCAGGCCAAGGCGGCGCTGGGACGGGGGCCCGCCACCGGCATTTTCGATCCGGACCGCCGTATCGGCCCGGGCGGCTGGATGGCGGTGCGCGACCGCCCCAGCGACGAGCTGATCGGCATCCAGGCCTTTCGCGCGGTGGGCGACGAGGCGCCCGATCTCTGGACCCACCTGATGGCGCGCTTGTCGCTCTATCCGCCGGTCGGCAAGCCGATCGACGCCCTGCGCTCCGAGGTGGTCTCGGCGGAGGCGCGCTCGATCTCCGGCGCGATCGTCTACGCCGGCGAAGTATATGTCTCGCCCAGGGCCCGCGGCCGCGGCTTGGGCAAGCTGCTGTTCCGCTTCGGCCAGGTGATCGTTTGGGAGGTCTATCGGCCCGACGTCGTGTTCGGCCTGACGGCGCCGACCAACACCCGTCCGGAGTTCACCGCCTTCACCGGCTTCTACGGCGACGAGGTCGAGACCGTCGCCTGGCGCACCGCCGACGGCTCTGCGGTCGAGACCGAGGGGTTGGTATGGTCCGGCCCGCAGCGCATGCGCGAGCTGGCGGCGGACCCGCTACGCGACTTCGAGGTAGGCCGGGCGGCCTTGCGCCGCAGCGCCTGACAGGGCGTGGGTGTTGTCGGGACCGTTGCGCCGGCGCACGACCACCGCCAGGTGATTCGGGCCGAGCGGCACGGTCAGGCGGGAGAAGGGGACCACGAGCCGGCGCCCGGCCTGCTCGACGTTGGCCAGCGCCTCCTCGATGATGGCCGTGCCCTCGGAGCGCGCCAGGTCGTAGGCGACGTTGAGGCGCCGATTGAACTCGTCGTCGGAGAAGGCGTCTTCGGCGCGCCGGCCGCGCGCCTTGTGCCACCAGCCGTCGCCCAGCATGCGCCGGACCTCGGTGCGGTCGCCGACGTGCTGGTAGATCAGGCTGTCGCCGTCGCGCTCGTAGACGATGCCGGCGCGGCCGAGCTCGGAGCGCGCCCAGTCGAAGGGATCGGTGTGCTGCAGCGCGATGTAGCTTTCGCGCAAGTGGGGATGCACCTTTGCCAGATGATCCAAGGGCATACGGTTGATCGTCACGCCCGGCATGAGCCTGACGACGTTCAGGTTCCTCTGGATCTCCTGGATGCGCTCGGCGGCCTGCTCGACCTCCGGGTACCACTCCTCGATCCAGCCGCTGCGCAGGTAGCGCAGATCGCAGCGTCGATGGGGCCTGGAGCGCTCAAGGAACGCCAGGACCGATTGCAGCGCGTCGGGGTCGACGTGATGGGCGTCCCAGACGATGGCCAGGCGGTCGTCGCGCACGCGCACGCGCATCAGGCCCATGGCGCCGAAGTTGATCTCGCAGTGGTCGAACCAGAGATACTTCGGAAACCACGAGCGCTCCCGGTCGACCCAGTAGTCGCCCGGGACGACATCGCGTTGCGCGAAGGTGGCGATCGGTCTTGTCACGACGCCTTATCTCGCTCCACTTCGTAGAGATAGTAGATCGGTGCAATCCTGGCCAACAATTGGACGACCTCCCTGTCCGCCTTGCCCAGGCGCTTTAGGATCATCTTGGGAGGTAGGTCGTAGAAGATCAATAGCTTGACGAGATTGACCAGTTTCGGTCGGGCGCGGCCCTCCTCGATCGCCGCCAGCTCTTCGAACGCGAGACCCGTTTCCTTGGCCGCGACCAGCCGGCTGGTGCCCTTGGCGCGACGGGCGTCGCCCAGGGCGCGACCCAGGTTGTGTAGCGGCGTATTCGATGATCCCGGCTGCATGGCTTCCCTATTCTCGTAGTTCGCGTTTCTCGCTCAGTTGGACTATCTGCTGTTCCATGTAGTCGCGCGAGCGCTCGGAGGACTCGAAGCGCTTGCGCGCCAAGCCCAGCGCAATGGCACTGGCGCACTCGTCGATCTCGAGATCAGACAGGTCTGCTAGGCCGTGTCGCACCATGCTCTCGAGCGTCGCCTTGACGGCCTTGTAGACGTCGCGTTTCGGTGCCGTGACGCCGTCGTCCTGGGCCGCGGCGTCGGAGAAGCCCGCGTCGCCCACCATGCGCTCGACGATCTCGCCGATCGGCATCTGCAGGAAGCGGCTGAGGTCCGGCAGCCGATAGAGCCGTACGCCCGTCTCGCCGTTCTTGATCCGGCTGGCCTCGGAGGTGTCGACGCCGATCGCCCGGGCCAGCTGGCCCGGCGTCTTGCCTTGGGCCTTCATGACCTCGCCGATCCAATCCGTGCGGAGCCGATTGTTCGCCATCTCGGAGCCTGGCGCTGGAGGGTAGCTCAAATGCCTCGGGGGGAATTCTGAGATTAAATCAACGTTCTTTGAGATTGTATCCGGTCGAGTCGTGCGCCTCAAGGTAGTTGGCCGCTGGGTCCGGCGGCCGGGGTCGGAACCCGGTTCGGGCGTTGGCCTTCGTCGCGGGCCTGGCGGGGCGATGATCACGCGGTATCGCAGGTCCTTTGGCAGCGCGGCCGCGGGGCGGCGGCCAAACCGGGTCCGCCCGATCGGGTGGGATGGGGCCGGCCGCCGCCCCACAAGGACACTACTTTGGTTGAACTAGCGGTTCAACGGAACCCTACGCAACATGGCAGGGGTCCGGACGGCCGATGCGGCCTGCTACCGCGCCCGTCCTACGGCGCGATGATCCCGCGCCCGACTTACGGCGCAATGATCTCGGTGTCGGCGATCTCGATGCCGAAGCCGCCGAGGCCGACGTATTGGCGGGTGCGGGTGGCCAGCAGGCGGATCGAGCAGACCCCCAGGTCGCGCAGGATCTGGGCGCCGAGGCCGATCTCGTGCCAGCGCTGCGCCCGGTCGGCCTCGCTGTTGCTGTTCGACGAGGCCTCGCGGGCCTCGCTCTCCAGGCCGCCGACCGGCACGCCGGTGCTGCCTTCGCGCAGGTACACCAGGACGCCCCGGCCGGACTCCTGGAAGCGCTCGAACACCACCTTGAGCGTCCGGCTGCCGCCGAAGACGTCGTCGAGGATCTCTTCGCGGTGCATCCGGGTCGGCACGTCGCGGCCGTCGCCGATCTGGCCGAAGACCAGGGCGAGGTGCTGCATGGAATCGAAGGTCGTGGCGTAGGCGATGCCGCGCGCCTCGCCGATGCCGGTCTGCACGGGAAACTCCGCGATCCGCTCGACCAGGCGCTCGCGCTGCTGCCGGTACTCGATCAGCTCGGCGATCGAGATGATCTTCAGGCCGTGCTCCCGCGCGAAGGCGAGGACCTCGGCGCCGCGCTTCACCGTGCCGTCGTCGTTGACCAGCTCGGCCAGCAGCCCGACCGCCGGCTCGCCGGCCATCCGCGCCAGGTCGACCCCGGCCTCCGTGTGGCCGGAGCGCATCAGCACGCCGCCCTCTTTCGCAACCAAGGGGAAGACGTGGCCGGGCCGGACGAAGTCCTCGGGGCCAGCGTTGTTGTTGGCGAGGCCGCGGATCGTCGCGCAGCGCTCCTCGGCCGAGATGCCGGTGGTCAGGCCGTAGCGGTAGTCGACCGAGACGGTGAAGGCGGTGCCCAGGGGCGCGTCGTTGTCGGCGACCATCGGGTCGAGGTCGAGCCGGCGCGCCTCGGCCTGGTCGAGGGGCACGCAGAGGATGCCGCTGGTGTGGCGGATCATGAAGGCGACCTTCTCCGGCGTCGCCTTGGTGGCGGCCATGATGAGATCGCCTTCGTTCTCGCGGTCCTCGTCGTCGACCACCACGATGAGCTCGCCGGCGGCGACCGCGTCGAGCGCCTCCTGGATGCTGTCGAGCTTGCTGCCCATGGCTCTGTTTCCCGAGTTCTCTATTTCTCCCTAGGGACATAGACCGCCCGGGCGGCCGGCGCAAATGCCCCGGTGGTTGACGGCTTCACGCGCGACGGCTACCAAGGTCGGGCAGATTGTCCGAGACAGCCTCGGGGGCGGTGCTCGGGGGCAAGAAAGCACGAGGGGAACCGGTCATGATTCGCGCGCTCGCCGTCGTTCTGCTGACGCTCTTCCTGGCGGCCTGTTACAAGCCCTTGCCGATCCAGACCACCAAGAACCCGCCGGTTTGGGACTACAGCACGGACCCCTACGCCTGTAAGGCGAAGATCGGCACCTGCTGATCTCCAGGCCGCGCCGGCCTCAATTCGAGGCCGCGCCGGCATAGTCCGGCAGTCGCGCCGGCGCGAAGACCGGCGCCCGCGGACCTCAGTAAGCCCGCTCGACGCAGAACTCCGCCACGTCCATCAGGGCCTGGCGCTCCGGCGTGTGACCGAACACGCTGAGCGAGCGCAGCGCCTCGTCCGCGTAGCGGCGGGCCTGCGCGAGGGAGTCCTCGAGGGCGCCGTTCGCCTGGATCAGGGCGATGGCCCGCTCGAGATCGGCATCGTCCTGCTCCATGTCTTCCAGGCAGCGCTTCCAGAAGGCGCGCTCCTCGTCGTTGGCGCGCTGCACGGCGAGCACGATCGGCAGGGTGATCTTGCCGTCGCGGAAGTCGTCGCCGATCGCCTTGCCGAGCTCCGCCTGGTGCGCCGAATAGTCGAGCACATCGTCGACGAGCTGGAAGGCGATGCCGAGGCTGCGGCCGTAGCGGCCCAGCGCTTCCGCCTCGGACAGCGGCCGGTCGGCGACCACGGCGCCGAGCCGGCAGGCGGCGGCGAAGAGCGCCGCGGTCTTGGAGCGCACGACCTCCAGGTAGTCTTCCTCGTTGGTCGTGATGTCGTTGGAGGTGACGAGCTGGCGGACCTCGCCTTCGGCGATCACCGAGGAGGCATGGGAGAGGATCCGCAGCACCTCCAGCGAGCCGTCGTCGACCATGAGCTGAAAGCCGCGGCTGAACAGGAAGTCGCCGACCAGGACGCTCGGCTTGTTGCCCCAGAGCGCATTGGCGGAGTCGAAGCCGCGCCGCAGGTCGCTCTGATCGACCACGTCGTCGTGCAGCAAGGTCGCCGTGTGAATGAACTCGACGCAGGCGGCGAGGCCGATGTGCCGCTCGCCCGTGTAGCCGCAGAGCCGCGCCGCCGCCAAGGTCAGCATCGGTCGCAGCCGCTTGCCGCCGGCGGCGATGATGTGGCCGGCCAGTTGCGGAATCATGGCCACGGGCGACTGCATGCGTTCGAGGATCAAGGCGTTCACGGCCTTGAGGTCCTCGCCGACCAGGTCGCTCAAGCGGTCGAGGCTCGCCGAATCGCCCGTCGGCTTACGTTTGAGATCGATGACTGCCACGATCGGTCCCGCACCCTCTGTCTGTCCAAGCTCCACCGTGACCCCCGGAGCCTGGCCTTACCCCTTGGGCAAACAGCTTATCGGTTGCCATCGGCATTGACCAGCCGCCGCCATGCTATCCTATACGCGCTCGAGGGCGGGCCGGATCGCGGGAGGCGCCGAGGTGAAAGAGCTGTTGCGGACCAACGACCTGGTGAAGCTCTCCTGGCTGCGGGCGCTGCTCGCCGATGCCGGCATCGAAGCCCTGGTCCTCGACCAGCACACCAGCGTCCTGGAAGGCTCGGCCGGGGCGATCCCCCGCCGCCTGATGGTCATCGACGACGACTATCAGCGGGCCCAGCGGGTCCTCGCCGAGGCCGGCGAGTCCGGCCAGCCGGCCTGGTGACGGCGGCGGGACGGCCGCCCGTGGCGGAGGCAGCGCCCCTCGAGACCAGCGAAGACGGCCTGCTCGACGGCCGCTTGCGCTTGCGCCAGCCGGTCGCCGGCTTCCGCGCGTCGATCGATCCGCTGTTCCTCGCCGCCGCCGTGCCGGCCCGGGCCGGCGAGAGCGTGCTGGACCTCGGCTGCGGCATCGGCACCGCAGCCTTGGCGCTGCTGACCCGGGTGCCGGCGGCGCGGGCGAGCGGCCTGGAGATCGATCCCGCGCTGGCCGCGCTGGCGGAAGACAACGCGCGCCTCAACGGCCTCGCCGAGCGTTTCGAGGCCTTGACCGGCGACCTGCTGGCCAGCGACGCGCTCCTGGGCGCGCGTCTCTTCGATCATGTCTGCTGCAACCCGCCGCAGGTCGAGGCGGGCCGGGGCACCCGCTCGCACGACGCGGCGCGCGACCGGGCCAAGCAGGAGGGCCAGGCGGGCCTGGCCGATTGGGTCGAGGTCGCCCTGCGCCGGGTCAGGCCGAAAGGCAGCGTGACCTTCGTGCATCGCGCCGACCGGCTCGATGCCCTGCTCGCCGCCTTGGCCGGACAGGCCGGCGACATCGCGGTCTTCCCGCTCTGGCCGGCCGCCGGTCAGCCGGCCAAGCGGGTCTTGCTGCGCGCGCGCAAGGCGGTCGGCGCGCCGACCCGCTTGCTGCCTGGCCTGGTGTTGCACGAGACCGGCGGCGGCTACAGCGCCGAGGCCGAGGCGGTGCTGCGCGGGGGCGCGGGCCTGGCGCTCTGAGCGGCATCTGCGGCGGGACCGCCCGGGCTCCCTTGTCCTGTCGCGTTCGGAGGTCTATCTAGCGCTCAGCATGGCCAACCTCCTCGAAAAGCTCTCCATGGGCCGGCTCGGCAAGCACCGGCCGCTGGTCAACGTCTTGCGCCTGACCGGTGTCGTCGGCGCGGCCGGGCCGGTGCGCAGCGGGCTCACGATGGCCCGCCTGGCCGCGCAGATCGAGCGCGCCTTCGCGCCGAAGCGGCTCGAGGCCGTGGCCCTCGCGGTCAACTGCCCCGGCGGCTCGCCGGTGCAGTCGGCCCTGATCGCCCAGCGCATACGCGACCTGGCGGAGGAGAAGGAGGTCGAGGTCGTCGCCTTCACCGAAGACGTCGCCGCCTCCGGCGGCTATTGGCTGGCCTGCGCCGCCGACCGGATCTACGCCAACGAGAGCTCGATCGTCGGCTCCATCGGTGTGGTCTCGGCCGGCTTCGGCTTCCCGGAAGCGATCAAGCGCTTCGGCATCGAGCGGCGCGTGCACACCTCCGGCGAGCGCAAGGTGATGCTCGACCCCTTCAATCCCGAAAAGCCGGAAGAGGTCGAGCGCTTGAAGCGGCTGCAGGCGGAGATCCACGAGAGCTTCAAGGAGCTGGTCCGCAAGCGCCGCGGCGAGCGCCTCAAGGCCGACGAGGAGACCCTGTTCAGCGGCGAGTTCTGGACCGGCAAGCGCGCCCTGGAGTTGGGCCTGGTCGACGGCATCGGCGAGCTGCGCCGGGTCATGCGCGAGCGCTACGGCGACAAGGTGCGCCTCAAGGTGATCGAAGGGCCCAAGGCCTGGTGGCGCCGCGGCGCCCCGCGCGGCCTCGGCGAGTTCCTGCCGGACAGCGAGGGTCTGGCGGGCGGCTTGATCGCCGCGGTGGAAGAGCGCGCGCTCTGGTCCCGCTACGGCCTCTGAGGCCGCGCCGCGCTCCATCGCCGATCGGCACCGCGTCCCGCGTGATGGGATAGCCATTGATCCTGTTTCGAGCCTGGGCTCAGAATGGCCGCATCGGATTGCTGGAGCGGAACCATGAGCCGGAGCTTCCCCGCCGCCCCCGTCCTCGACGTCGCGCCGCTGTTCGGCGACGACGAGACCGCTCGCCGGGCCACGGCCCGTGACCTCGTCGAGCGCTTCGAGCGCGACGGCGCCATCGTCGCCGTCGGCATGCCCGAGGCCGAGGAGATGGACACCCGGGCGGCCACCATGCTGCGCTTCTTCGAGCTGGACGAGGCCGACAAGCTGGCCGTGGCCACCCGGCGCAACCGGCCGGACAGCAGCCACACCTACCGCGGCTATGTCTCGACGCTGGAAGAGCGCCGCTGGGCCTACAACGAGATGTACGACATCGGCGCCGAGCGGCCCTTCAGCCTGCCGCCGCTGCGCGGCGCGGAGATGTTCGCCGAGCCAAACCTCTGGCCGGCCCGCGAGCCGGCGCCGGGCTGGCGCGGCGCGATGCTCGCCTACTACGGCCAGCTCGAGCATCTCGGCCATGCGGCTCTGCGCGCGCTCTGCGACCAGCTCGGGGTCTCCCAGGCGCAGCTCGACGCCCGTTTCGGCGAGGGCAACGGCACCCTGCGCCTGCTCAACTATCCCCAGAGGCCCGAGGGGCTGGAGCTGACCGAGGGCATCCCGGAGGCGCTCAAGGCCGACGAGGAGCGCCCGCAGCTCGTCGCCGGGCGCCACACCGACGGCTGCGCCCTGTCCCTGCTCTGGCAGCGCGAGGCGGGCCTCCAGGCCCAGGCGCCGGACGGCCGCTGGCAGGACATCCCGCGGCTGCCGAACTCGGTCTCGCTGCACCTGGGCGACGTCTTCGAGGGCCTGACCGGCGGCCGCCTGCGGGCGACGCCGCACCGGGTCGTCGACGGCGGCGGCGAGCGCCGCTCGATCGGCTTCTTCGTCGAGCCCAACCCGGCGGCGAGCTGCGCGCCCTTCGACGGCTCGGGCGACGCCGAGACCCGGCCCGGCGGCGACAGCTACGCCGCCCTGCTGCTGCGCCGCTTCAGCGGCTACCGCGGCTACGAGGACTACGTGCCCAATCCCGACTGAGCGGGCCCCAATCCCTCGCTCGGACCCGGCGCCCGGCTTGACCGGGCTCGGGCCGGGCCCCTTAATGCGCCGATGTTCGGTTTCTCCATCCAGAAGCTGCTGGTCCTCGTCGCGATCCTCGCCGCCGTCTGGTACGGCTTCAAGCTGATCGGCCGGCTCGATCAGGCGCGCAAGGCCGAGACGCGCGTACGCGACGGCGGCAAGAGCAGCCGGCCCGCCTGGTGGCCCGGCGGCGGCGGCAGCGGTGGTGGCGCCGCTGGGGAGAAGGCTCAGGTCGAGGTCGAGGACATGGTGCAGTGTCCGACCTGCCAGGCCTATGTCCCGGCGCGCGGCGCCAAGGCCTGCGATCGGCCCGGCTGCCCTTACGGCTGAGCCCGTTACAGCGCGGCGCCCGGGCGCCTCGATGGCAGCCGGGGCCTTGCTTGAACCCGAGCGATTCGGCGGCTAAGGTCGCCGCCCTATTGCGGTGCAGCAAAAGAGTCGACGCACCATGTCCCTGGCCAGCGACGCGGACCGCGGCGCGCCTCCCGTCGCCGCCAACCCCGAGACCTGTTTCCAGCGCCTGATCCTGAAGCTGCAGGGCTATTGGGCCGAGCAGGGCTGCGTCATCCTGCAGCCCTACGACATGGAGGTCGGCGCCGGCACCTTCCATCCGGCGACCACGCTGCGCTCCCTGGGACCGGAGTCCTGGCGTGCCGCCTACGTGCAGCCCTCGCGGCGGCCGACCGACGGCCGCTACGGCGAAAACCCGAACCGGCTGCAGCACTACTATCAGTTCCAGGTGATCCTCAAGCCGTCGCCTTCGGACTCGCAAGAGCTCTACTTGGGCTCGCTGCGCGCTTTGGGCATCGAGCCGCTGGAGCACGACGTCCGCTTCGTCGAGGACGATTGGGAGAGCCCGACCCTCGGCGCCTGGGGCCTCGGCTGGGAGGTCTGGTGCGACGGCATGGAGGTGACCCAGTTCACCTATTTCCAGCAGGTCGGCGGCATCGACTGCGACCCGGTCTCCGTCGAGCTGACCTACGGTCTCGAGCGCCTGGCGATGTACGTCCAGGGCATCGACAACGTCTACGAGCTGGACTGGGACGGCGTGCCGAAGGACCAAGGCGGCAAGCGCTACGGCGATGTCTTCCTGCAGGCCGAGCGCGAGTTCTCGACCTACAACTTCGAGCGCGCCGGCACCGAAGCGCTGTTCCGCCACTTCGCCGACGCCGAGGCCGAGTGCGCCGCGCTGCTCGAGGGCGAGCGGCCCTTGGCCCTGCCGGCTTACGACCAGTGCATGAAGGCGAGCCACCTGTTCAATCTGCTCGACGCCCGCGGCGTCATCTCGGTGACCGAGCGCCAGGCCTACATCGGCCGCGTCCGCGCCCTCGCCAAAGGCTGCTGCGAAGCCTGGCTCGCCAGCCAGACGGGCGACGGACATGCCTGAGCTGCTGCTGGAGCTTTTGTCGGAGGAGATCCCGGCGCGCATGCAGGCGCGCGCGGCGGAGGATCTGCAGCGGCTCGTCACGGAAGCGTTAAAGAAGGAGCGCCTCCAACACGAGAAGATCCGCGCCTATGTGACGCCGAGGCGCTTGGCGCTGGTGGTCGAGGGCTTGCATGACAAGCAGCCGGACATGACCGAGGAGCGCAAGGGCCCCAAGGTCGGCGCGCCCGAGCAGGCCGTGCAGGGCTTTGTGAAGGCAAACGGCCTCGTGTCAATCGACCAAGCTGAAGTCCGAGAAACTCCAAAGGGAACGTTCTATTTCGTAGTTCGTACAACTGACGGCCGTCGCACGTCGGACGTTCTGACCGAACTCTTAAATGACATCTTGCATGATATGCGATGGCCGAAATCCATGCGTTGGGGTGCATGGAACTTTCGCTGGGTGCGACCCTTATCTGGGATTTTGGCCATCTTCGATGGCAAGCCGATCAAGCTCGGCTTCGACCTCAAAGACAGCGAAGTTTATTTCGATCAAGAGTCGCAGTCCTTCGAAGACACTTATACTCCTGAGTATTGCAGAGAATTTGGCACTCTTGTAGCTACAGATACTACAGTAGGCCACCGCTTCCTGTCGCCGGATCCCATCATCGTCGGTTCCTTCGCCGACTACCGCGACAAGCTGCGCGCCGCCCACGTCATCCTCGGCCGCGACCAGCGCTGCTTCATGATCGCGGAGCAGGCCAACGCCTTGGCCAAGGCGGAAGGGCTGAGCGTCAAGGAAGCGCCGGCTTTGCTCGAGGAAGTGGCGGGGCTGGTCGAGTGGCCGGAGGTCTTGATGGGCCGGATCGACGAGGCCTTCATGGACCTGCCGCCCGAGGTGCTGTCGATCTCCATGAGCCAGCACCAGAAGTACTTCTCGACCCTCGACGCCGAGGGCGAGCTGGCGAGCCGCTTCCTGCTGGTCGCCAACATGCCGGCGCCCGAGGGCAGCGCGATCCGCGCCAACATCGTCGCCGGCAACGAGCGCGTGCTGCGCGCCCGCCTGGCCGACGCCCGCTTCTTCTGGGACCAGGACCGCAAGCGCAGCCTGGCGAGCCGGGCGCCGGCGCTGGCCGACATCGTTTTCCACGCCAAGCTCGGCAGCCTCGACCAGAAGGTCGACCGGGTGCAGGCGCTGGCCGCCGAGATCGCCCGGCAGATCCCGGGCGCCGACCTGGACCGGGTCCGCTCGGCCGCCCGCCTGGCCAAGGCCGACCTGACCAGCGGCATGGTCGGCGAGTTCCCGGAGCTGCAGGGCGTCATGGGCCGCTACTACGCCCTGGCCGACGGCGAGCATACCGAGGTCGCCGAGGCGATCGCCGAGCACTACTCGCCCCTGGGGCCGAACGACCGCTGCCCCGCGGCGCCGGTCTCGGTGGCCGTGGCCCTGGCCGACAAGATCGACACCCTGGTCGGCTTCTGGGCCATTGACGAGAAGCCGACCGGCTCGAAGGACCCCTTCGCCCTGCGCCGCGCCGCGCTCGGCGTGATCCGCCTGATCGTCGAGAACCGCCTGCGCCTGCCGCTGCGGCCGCTGTTCGAGAGCGCCCGACAGGCGCTCGGCAGCTTGGCGTCGGCGCCCGTCGAAGACTCCCTGATGGCCTTCTTCGCCGACCGGCTCAAGGTCGCGCTGAAGGACAAGGGCGTGCGCCACGACCTGGTCGCCGCCGTCTTCGCCCTCAAGAGCACGGAGGGGGGCAGCGAGGACGATCTGGTGCGGCTGCTGGACCGGGTCGCCGCCCTGGAGCGGTTCCTGGACAGCGACGACGGCGCCAACCTGCTGACCGCCTACCGGCGCGCGGCCAACATCGTCCGGATCGAGGAGAAGAAGGACAAGGTCCGCTACGCCGACGGCCTCGACGAGGCGCGCTTCGCCCAGGACGAGGAGCGGGCGCTGTTCGGCGCCTTGGAGACGGCGCGCCAGGCGGCCGGCCCGGCGCTCGCCGGCGAGGATTTCGGCGGCGCCATGGCGGCGCTGGCGCGCTTGCGGGCGCCGCTCGACGCCTTTTTCGACGAGGTCACCGTCAACGCCGAGGATCGGGTGCTGCGCGAGAATCGACTGCGCTTACTGAGCCGGATCAACGACACACTCGGCCAAGTAGCCGACTTTTCCCATATCGAGGGCTAGCAGCCAGGAGCGCGGGGTATGACCAAATGGGTCTATAGCTTCGGTGGCGAGGTCGCCGAGGGCAACGCCGGCATGAAGTCGCTGCTCGGCGGCAAGGGCGCCAATCTCGCCGAGATGTCGGCGCTCGGCTTGCCGGTGCCGCCCGGTTTCACCGTGACCACCGAGGTCTGCACCTACTTCTACGCCAACGACAGGCGCCGTCCCGAGGCGCTGGAGGCGCAGGTCGAGGCGGCCCTGCAGGCCATCGAGAAGGAGGTCGGCGCCGGCTTCGGCGACCGCGAGAACCCCCTGCTGGTCTCCGTGCGCTCCGGCGCGCGCGCCTCGATGCCGGGCATGATGGACACGGTGCTCAACCTCGGCCTCAACGACAGCACGGTGAGCGGCCTGGTGAGCCATTCCGGCGACGAGCGCTTCGCCTACGACAGCTACCGCCGCTTCATCCAGATGTACGGCGAGGTCGTGATGGGGGTCGAGCATCACAACTTCGAGGAGATCCTCGACCTGCACAAGGAGGACCGCGACCTCTCGCTCGACACCGACCTGAGCGCCGAGGACTGGCAGGCGGTGATCGAGCGCTACAAGGCCCGGATCATCGAGGATGCCGGCGAGCCCTTCCCGCAGGATCCGCGCGACCAGCTCTGGGGCTCGATCGACGCGGTCCTCGGCTCCTGGATGAACCAGCGGGCGATCACCTACCGCCGGCTGCACAACATCCCGGCCGACTGGGGCACGGCGGTCAACATCCAGGCCATGGTCTTCGGCAACATGGGCGAAGACTGCGCCACCGGCGTCGCCTTCACCCGCGACCCCTCGACCGGCGCGAACGCCTTCTACGGAGAGTACCTGGTCAACGCCCAGGGCGAGGACGTCGTGGCGGGCATCAGGACGCCGCAGAGCATCACCATCGCCGGCAAGGAGGCGCAGGGCTCCAAGCTGCCGGCCATGGAGGAGATCCTGCCCGAGGTCTTCGGTCAGCTCATGGAGGTGCGCAGCCGGCTCGAGCGCCACTACCGCGACATGCAGGACATCGAGTTCACCGTGCAGAGCGGCAAGCTCTACATGCTGCAAACCCGCACCGGCAAGCGCACGGCCAGCGCCGCCTTGAAGATCGCCGCCGACCTGGTGGCCGAGGGCCTGATCGACAAGGCCGAGGCGGTGCGGCGGATCGACCCGGCGTCGCTCGACCAGCTCCTGCACCCGACCTTGGATCCCGAAGCCGAGCGCAAGGTCATCGCCCGCGGCCTGCCGGCCTCGCCGGGCCCCGCCTCGGGCAAGATCGTCTTCTCGGCCGACGAGGCCGAGGCACAAACGGCGGCCGGCGAGGCCGTGCTACTCTGCCGGGTCGAGACCTCGCCCGAGGACATCCACGGCATGCATGCCGCGCGCGGCATCCTGACCACCCGCGGCGGCATGACCAGCCACGCCGCGGTCGTGGCCCGGGGCATGGGCCGGCCCTGCGTCTCCGGGGCCGCGGAGCTGCGCATCGATCCCAAGCTGCAGGTCATGCGCGTGGCCGGGCTGGAGCTGAAGGCGGGCGACCTGCTGACCATCGACGGCGCGACCGGCGAGGTCATGCTGGGCGAGGTGTCGACCATCGAGCCGCAGCTCTCCGGGGATTTCGCGACCATCATGGAGTGGGCGGACGAGATTCGCGGCATGGGCGTGCGGGCCAACGCCGACACGCCGGGCGACTGCGAGACGGCCCGGCGCTTCGGGGCGGAGGGGGTCGGCCTCTGCCGCACCGAGCACATGTTCTTCGACGCCGGCCGGATCGTCGCGGTGCGCGAGATGATCCTCGCCAACACGCCCGAGCTGCGCCGCAAGGCCCTGGGCGAGATCCTGCCGATGCAGCGCGACGACTTCACGGAGATCTTCCGGATCATGGCCGGCCTGCCGGTCACCATTCGCCTGCTCGATCCGCCGCTGCACGAGTTCCTGCCGCACAACGACGAGGAGCTGGCGGAAGTCGCGGCGCTGGCCGGCGTGCCGCTGGACGAGCTGCGCGCCCGGGCGATCAAGCTGGCCGAGGCCAACCCGATGCTCGGCCATCGCGGCTGCCGGCTGGCGATCACCTATCCCGAGATCTACGAGATGCAGGCCCGCGCCATCTTCGAGGCCTGCGCGGCGGTGGCCCGGGAGGGCGGCGAGGCGGTCGAGCCCGAGGTCATGATCCCCCTGGTCGCGACCCGCGAGGAGCTGGCGATCCTGAAGGACCTGGTCGACAAGGTGGCCGGCGAAGTCATGGCCGAGACCGGCAGCGAGATCCGCTATCTGGTCGGTACCATGATCGAGCTGCCGCGGGCCTGCCTGCAGGCCGCCCAGATCGCCGAGGTCGCCGAGTTCTTCAGCTTCGGCACCAACGACCTGACCCAGACCGCCTTCGGCCTGTCGCGCGACGACGCCGGGAACTTCCTCGGCGCCTACGAGCAGAAGGGCATCCTGGAGCGCGATCCCTTCATCTCGATCGATGCCGCGGGCGTCGGCGAGCTGGTCGCCATCGGCGCCGAGCGCGGTCGCCGGCAGCGGCCCGAGCTCAAGATCGGCATCTGCGGCGAGCACGGCGGCGATCCCGCCTCGATCGACTTTTGTCAGACCGTTGCCCTCGACTACGTGTCATGTTCGCCGTTCCGGGTGCCGATCGCCCGCCTGGCGGCGGCGCAGGCGAAGCTCGGCCAAGAATCCGGATGAAATCCCGTTTCGGATCGCTAGAGCGTTTTCCGCTCACGCGGGATCACGGCACCGGCCCGCTCCCCCTCCCGGCCACCCACGGCAGTATCCTATTGGGTGGCCGGGAGGGGGAGCGGG
>JANQLT010000155.1 GCA_028280455.1 Kiloniellales bacterium | reverse complement strand
CGCTCCCCCTCCCGGCCACCCAATAGGATACTGCCGTGGGTGGCCGGGAGGGGGAGCGGGCCGGTGCCGTGATTCCGCGTCAGCGGAAAACGCTCTAGCCTCCCTGCGGATGCCTGCGTGGCCCCCGCCCGCGAAGGGCGGGGGCCCTTTCTGTGTCGGCGCGGCGCGGCCGGTGCGCCGGCGAGTTAAGCCTTCCTTAAGCGGCCTGCTCAACAATCGGCTCGCCGGGGGAACAGGACCGCGAGCGCTCTCGTCTCGCGTGTCGCCCGGCTCACTCTCTTGTCCCGCTCCAACACAGGAAAACGGTGGAATCCATGAAGAGCCCCTCCCTCTTTATCGGTGCTGCCCTGGTCTCGGCTAGCCTGATCGGCGGCGCGCTCGTCGACCAAGCCAGCGCGGCCGACGGCGGCAACAAGTATCAGGTCCGCTCGACGGACTCCGGCGAGGCCAAGGGCAAGTGGGCGAGCGACGCGGCCTTCGTGGTCATCGGCAGCTTCCAGACCGAGACCCGCGCCCAGCGCCTGATCGCCGAGCGCTCAGATTGGGGCTGCAAGATCCTCAAGGCCGAGGTCGAGGGCCGCACCCAGTACCGGGTGGTCTTCGGGCCCTTCCCGAAAGAGGTCGTCAAGAGCGCCGTCTCGCGCGCGACCAAGGCCGGCATCAGCGATGCCTGGCTGCTGCCGACCGACT
Organism: Kiloniellales bacterium; assembly: GCA_028280455.1. Lineage (GTDB taxonomy): Bacteria > Pseudomonadota > Alphaproteobacteria > Kiloniellales > JAKSDN01 > JANQLT01. The sequence goes on along the minus strand of JANQLT010000155.1, from coordinate 34,275 downwards.
CGACCGGCGCTCAGGCCAAGGCCGACGGGAGCGCCACCGCCGGCTGACCGCCGGCCGCTGCTACTCGATCTTGATGTGATCCGAGAGGATCACGGTACCGGTGTTCAGCTTGACCACGAGGGCGACGCAGTCGCCCGCGACCTGCAGGCCCTTGGTCGCGTCCCGCGAGGGCAGCGGGATCTTGTTCTTCATGCAGAACATGACCAGCGACGCGCCGAGCTGCTCCGGCGGGAAGTCGAAGGTCTCGAGCCGGTCCTCGCCCTCGACGGCGATGGCCAGGGCGACGTGGACGCCCGGATTGGCTTCGGCCGAGAAGCGGAACAGCTTGCCCTTCGGCAGGGGCTGACCCTTGCGCGCTCGATAGTCGATCAGCGCGCTGACCACCTCGGCCTGTTTGAAGGTGATGGTGCGAACTTCGCTCGGCATCGCTGGCAGATTTCCATCGAGCTGTTCTCTCCGACTCGTAGTTCGGCACGGCGGAGTCGGTCGATCAGTCTGCCGGACTATGCCAAGCGCTTCTTACCATAGCGTTAGGCTTCGGCCTCGTTCCCGGGAAAGGCGCGGTGGCGGGTGCGCCGGCCGAAGCTGTGGCTGTCGACGGCCACGGCCTTGATCAGCACCTGCACGGCGCGGCCGGGCGCCAGCTCAAGCTCGCGGCGCGAGCGCTGCGTCACCCGCGCCCAGAGCGAGGCCTCGCCGACCGCGATCAGCACGTCGACGAGCGGGCCGTCCTCCGCGCCGATCTCGCGCACCTCGCCGGCGAAGACGTTGAGGAAGGAGCTGCGCCCCGGTGCTTCCAGCGCCAGAGCGACGTCGCGGGCCCGGATCCTGACCCGCAGCCGGGCGCCGGCCGCCAGCTCGAGGCGCGGCACGTAGAGCCGGCCGCCGGAGAAGGTCAGGGCGGTCAGGCCGTCCTTGTCGTCGTGATCCTCGACGCTGACCTCGAAGACCGAGCCGGCTTCGTAGCGGCCGGTCAGGGGCCGCAGGTCGAGCCGGCTGGTCAGCGCTTCGATGGCGCCGGACTCGACGATGCGGCCGTCGGAGATCAGCACCAGGGTGTCGGCGAGCCGGACGATCTCCTGCATGGCGTGGCTGACGTAGACGATCGGCAGGTCGAGCTCGTCGCGCAAGCGCTCGACGAAGGGCAGGATGTCCTCCTTGCGCGGCTGGTCGAGCGAGGCCAGCGGCTCGTCCATCAGCAGCAGGCGCGGCCGGGTGAGCAGGGCCCGGCCGAGCGCCACGCGCTGCTTCTCGCCGCCCGAGAGGTCCTGCGGCCGGCGCTCGGTCAGGCTCTCCAGGCCGAGCAGGGCGACCACCTGATCGAAGGAGGGGCCGTTGCCGGCGTCGGCGCCGCGGGCGCGCTTGGCGCCGTAGAGCAGGTTGCGCCGCACCGAGAGATGCGGGAACAGCCGGCCCTCCTGGAAGACGTAGCCGATGCGCCGTCGCTCCGGCGGCAGGTCGATGCCCGCCTCGCTGTCGAACAGCACGACGTCGTCGATTGCGATGCGCCCGCGGTCGGGCCGCAGCAGGCCGGCCAGCATGTTGACCAGGCTGGTCTTGCCGGAGCCCGAGCGGCCGAAGAGCGCGATGATGCCGTTGGTCTCGCAGGCCAGCGCGACGTCCAGGGCGAAGGCGCCGAGCCGCTTCTGCGCGCTGACCTCGAGCATGGCGTCAGGCGCCTATGCCGCGGCCGAGCCGCCGGGCCAGGACCTCGGAGGCGAAGAGCGCCGCGAAGGCGACGACGACGGAGATGATCGCCAGGCGCAGGGCGCCCAGTTCGCCGCCCGGGCTCTGGGTCAGGCCGTAGAGCGCGATCGGCAGGGTCCGGGTCTCGCCGGGGATGGCCGAGACGAAGGTGATGGTCGCGCCGAACTCGCCGAGGCTGCGCGCGAAGGCCAGGATCACGCCGACCAGGATGCCGGGTGCGATCAGCGGCAGGGTGACGGAGCGGAAGCAGTCCGCGGGCGTGGCGCCGAGCGTGCGGGCCGCCGCTTCCAGGCGGCGGTCGACCGATTCCATCGACAGCCGGATCGAGCGCACCATCAGCGGGAAGGCCATGACCGCGGCGGCCAGGGCCGCGCCCTGCCAGGTGAAGGCGATGGTGACGCCGAACAGGCCCTCGAGCAGCCGGCCCAGCGGGCCGTCCTGGGAGAACAGCACGAGCAGCAGATAGCCGACCACCACCGGCGGCATCACCAGCGGCAGGTGGACGATGCCGTTGAGCAGGGTCTTGCCGGCGAAGTCCCGGCGCGCCAGCAGCCAGGCGACCAGCAGGCCGAAGGGCAGGCTGAAGACCACGCTGGCCAGGGCGACCTTGAGGCTCAGCGCCAGGGCTTCGATTTCGAGCGGCGTCAGCATCGCGGCTCAGGGTGCCGCGCGCAGCGGCTCGAATCCATGGCGGGCGAAGATCGCCGCCGCCTCGGCGCCGCGCAGGTAGGCCGCCAGGTCCCGGGCGCCGGCCCCGTCGCGGCCGGCGACCAGGGCCATGGGGTAGCGGATCGGCGGGTGGCTGTCGGGCGGGAAGGAGCCGACGAGCTGGACCCGCCGGCTGGCCTGGGCGTCGCTGGCGTAGACGATGGCGGCGCCCGCGCCGCCGCCCTCGACCAGGGCCAGGGCGGCGCGCACGTGGGCGGTGAAGGCGGCCTTGGCCGCCAGCTCGGGCCAGACGCCGAGGTGCCGCAGCGCCGCCTCTGCGTAGATGCCGGCCGGCACATGGGCCGGGTCGCCCATCGCCAGGCGGCGCTCGCCGAGGCTCTCGGCCAGCGCAAAGCCCGGCTCGATGGCGAGGTCTAGAGGCCGCCGCTTAGGGGCGACCAGCACCAGCCGGTTGCCGAGCAGTGCGACCCGGCTGCCGGGCTCGATCGCCGCGCGGGCCTCGAGGTGATCCATCCATTGCGGGTTGGCGGAGATGTAGAGGTCGGCCGGCGCGCCGTGCAGGATCTGCTTGGCTAGGGCGGAGGAGGCGGCATGCACCGGGCGCAGCGCGCCGCCGCCCTGCGCCCGGTAGGCCTCGGCGATCTCGCCCAGCGCCAGGGTCAGGCTCGCCGCCGCGAAGACCGTGACGGGCTCTTCGGACCTGGCGTCCGGCGCGGCGGCGCCAAGGAGCAGCGCGGCGGCGAACAGCAGGGCGGTGGCGGCAGGGCCGCCGCGCAGGGTCGGGCCGGCCATGGTCAGGCGCTGACCCGTGCCGCCTCGTCCAGTCGCGCGAAGCCGGCGTCGAGATCGGCGATCAGGTCGGCCGGGTCTTCCAGCCCGGCATGGACGCGAAAGGCCGGGCCCGCGGCGGCCTCGGGCAGGAAGCCGCGGGTCGCCGGCAGCTCGTCGTCGACCGGGATCAGCAGGCTCTCGAAGCCGCCCCAGCTCGCGCCGAGGCCGAACAGCTCGAGACCGTCGATCATCGCCGCGATCGCCGGCTGCGGCGCTCGCCGTGCCAGCGCGAAGGCGAAGAGGCCGGAGGCGCCGGTGAAGTCGCGCCGCCAGATCGCGTGACCGGGATCGCTCGGCAGCGCGGGATAGAACACGCGCTCGACGGCCGGGTGCGTCTCGAGCCAGCGCGTCAGGGCCAGCGCGGTCTCCTGGTGCCGGGCCAGCCGGACCGACAGGGTGCGCAAGCCGCGCAGGCCGAGGAACTGCTCCTCGCTGCCGGCGCAGACGCCGAGGCTGCGCGCGGTCCAGCGCAGGCGCTTCTCGGTCTCCTCGTCGCGCCCGACCACCAGGCCGAGCATGGCATCGGAATGGCCGACGATGTACTTGGTGCCGGCATAGACCGAGACGTCGACGCCGTGCGCGAAGGACTTGAAGAAGAGCGGCGTCGCCCAGGAGTTGTCGAGCATGACGCTCAGCCCGGCATCGCGGGCCACGGCGGCGATCGCCGGGACGTCCTGAATCTCGAAGGTCAGCGAGCCGGGCGATTCGAGATAGACCAGGCGCGTGTTCGGCCGGATCAGGCCGGCGATGTCCGCGCCGATCAGCGGATCGAAGTAGGTCGTCTCGACGCCGAGGCGCTTGAGCAGGCCGTCGCAGAAGCTGCGGCCGGGCCGGTAGACGGAGTCCGTCACCAGGATGTGATCGCCGCTTTCGGCGAAGGCGAGCAGGGCGACGGCGATGGCGGCCAGGCCCGAGGGCAGGGCGACCGCGCCATGGCCGCCTTCTAGCGCGGCGACCGCGCCTTCCAAGGCGAAGCTGCTCGGCGTGCCGCTGCGGCCGTAGGTCGCCTTGCCGGGCCGCTTGCGCCGCGCCGGGTCCTGCCAGCTCGCGAGGTCGGGCTCCAGCATGGTCGAGGCGCGATAGACCGGCACGTTGACCGCGCCGTCGAATCGCTGCGGATCGCGGCCCAGATGGGCCAGCAGCGTGTCGTCCTTCTTGTCCTCTACTTTCACGATTTCTGTCTCCGCCCCGCCGGCGCGCCGGCCGTCAATCCTTTATGACAGCGCGCCCGGCCCAGGAAAAGGCCGTGACGCGGCGGGCGGCCGGGGCAGTTAACCAATTCTAACAAGGCTCTACGGCGTGGCAGCCGGATCTTGCCTTTCGTCATCCGTTGGGTCATGGTGACGACCTGCGCATTACAGTCATCGGAAGCTGCAATCGCGCACAAAGACAATCGAACGAACAGCAGGGAAGGTCGTTGCAATGAAAGTATCGAGGTTGTTCCTGGGAGTCGCTGCGGCGAGTCTCGTCGCGTCCGCGGCTTATGCCGACACGCTGAGCGACGTGCAGGCCAAAGGATTCCTCCAGTGTGGCGTGTCGACCGGCGTTGCCGGCTTTGCCTTCACCGATGACGCGGGTAATTGGCAGGGTTTCGACCCGGCAGTGTGCCAGGCCGTTGCCGCGGCGATCTTCGGCGATGCGAGCAAGACCAAGTACACCCCGACCACCGGCAAGACTCGCTTCGAGGCCCTCAAGTCGGGCGAGATCGACATGCTGGCGCGGAACACCACCTGGACCTATAGCCGCGACGTCGATCTGAAGCTGAGCTTCACCGGCATCAACTACTACGACGGTCAAGGCTTCATGGTGCCCAAGGGCCTCGGCGTCTCGAGCGCCAAGGAGCTGGACGGCGCCTCGGTCTGCATCCAGACCGGCACCACCACCGAGCTCAACCTGGCGGACTTCTTCCGCACCAACAACATGAGCTACGAGCCGGTGCCGATCGAGACCAACGCTGAGGCGCGGCAGAACTATCAGGCCGGCCGCTGCGACGTCTACACGACGGATGCTTCCGGCCTCGCCGCCACGCGCGCCACCTTCGAGAACCCGGCCGACCACGTGATTCTGCCGGAGATCATCTCCAAGGAGCCGCTGGGTCCGCTGGTGCGTCACGGTGACGACAACTGGGCCGACCTCGTCCGCTGGACCCTCAACGTCCTGATCATCGCCGAGGAGCTCGGCGTCACCCAGGACAACGTCATGGAGATGGCCAAGGGCACGGATAATCCGGAGATCAACCGGATGCTGGGCGCCGAAGGCAGCTATGGCGACATGCTGGGCCTGCCTGCCGACTGGGCCGTGCACGCGATCAAGGCCGGGGGCAACTACGGCGAGATCTTCGCGCGCTTCATCGGCACGGAGACGGATATCGGCCTGGAGCGCGGCCTCAACGAGCTCTGGACCAAGGGCGGTCTGATTTACGCACCGCCTTTCCGGTAAGAGAGGTTATCGATCCGCAGGGAGCGCGCCGCGAATGCCACATCGCGGCGCGCACTCTGCGTTTTCGTTCATGAACCTCGCTGAGGGGAGGCCTGGCTGAAATGGCAGCGGTCGACTATCAGCAGCAGCCGGGCGTGAAGCTCTCCGAGCTTTGGGTAGATAAACGCTCGCGCGGCGTGATCATTCAGATCATTGCGCTGATCCTACTTCTCCTGTTCATCGGCTTTATCGTCAATAACACGATCAACAACCTGAAGCTGCTCGGCGTCGAGACCGGCTACGGGTTCCTGAACGAGCCGTCGAACTACGACATCAACCAACGACCCATCGAGTACAGCTCGCGCTCCAGCCACGGACGCGCGGCCCTGGTCGGCATTCTCAACACGGCCATCGTCGCGGGGGCGGGAATCGTCCTGGCGACGATCCTCGGCTTCGTCGCCGGCGTGTTGCGCCTCTCGGGCAACTGGCTGATCTCCAGGCTGGTCTACGTCTGGGTCGAGCTGACACGCAACGTGCCGCTGCTGCTGCAGATCCTGCTGTGGCACGGCATCATCGTGCACAGCCTGCCAAGGCCACAGGAAGCGCTATCGCCCGCTGACGGCTTCTTCCTGTCGAATCGAGGCTTCTCGGTGCCGAGCCCGCAGTTCGAGCCGGGCTTCTGGGCGGTGGTCATCGCCCTCGGCGTCGCGGTCGCCGGCGCCATCTGGTTCGCCGGCTACGCCAAGCGGGTGCAGGAGCAGACCGGCAAGCACTATCCGGTCTTCACGATCAACCTGGCGCTGGTCGTCGGCCTGCCGCTGATCGTGTTCATGGCTATGGGCGTGCCGCTGACCCTGGATTGGCCGGAGCTCAGGGGTTTCAACTTCAGGGGCGGCGTGACCGTCCGGCCCGAGTTCATGGCGCTCTGGCTGGCGCTCTCCTTCTACACCGCGGCCTTCATCTCCGAGAACGTGCGCGCCGGCATTCAGGCGGTCAGCCATGGCCAGACGGAAGCTTCCTATGCGCTGGGATTGCGGCCGAACTGGACCATGCGCCTGGTCATCCTGCCGCAGGCGCTGCGCGTCATCATCCCGCCGCTGATCAGCCAGTATCTCAATCTGACCAAGAACTCCTCCCTGGCGATCGCGGTCGGCTACATGGACATCGTCGCGACGATTGGCGGTATCTCGCTCAATCAGACGGGGCGGGCGCTCGAATGCATGTCGATCGTGCTCGGGCTCTATCTCGCCTTCTCGCTTTTCATCTCGACGGTGATGAACTGGTACAACAAGCGCGTCGCGCTTGTGGAACGGTGAGGCGGCCATGAGCGAACAGACCGTCGAACAGAAATACGCGCCGGGCACCCATCCGAGCCTGCCGCCGCCGGTGGCGGATCGCGGCGCGATCAAGTGGGTCCGCGAGAACCTCTTCTCCTCGCCGACCAACATCGTCCTGACCCTGCTGTCGATCTACCTGCTCTACGCGATCATCCCGCCGCTCGTCGACTGGATGCTGATCAACTCGGTCTTCGATGCGGGATCGCGCAACGAGTGCTGGGAGAAGGGCTCGGGCGCCTGCTGGGCGATCGTGGTCGTGCGTTTCGACCAGTTCGTCTACGGCTTCTATCCGGAGGAGGAGCGCTGGCGGGTCATCCTGGCCTTCCTGCTGCTGATCGCAGCGCTGGTGCCGATCCTCTACGACAAGACGCCGTTCCGGAAGCTCGGCCTGGTCTTCTCGGGCGTCTATCCGATCATCGCCTACTTCCTGCTGTGGGGCGGCCTCGGCCTGGCCCACGTCGAATCGGCCAAGTTCGGCGGCTTCATGCTGACCTTGACGATCGGCGTTACCGGCATCGTCGCCTCCCTGCCGCTCGGCATCCTGCTCGCCCTCGGGCGGCGCTCGGACTTGCTGATCCTGCGGGTGATCTGCGTCTGCTTCATCGAGTTCATCAGGGGCGTGCCGCTGATCACGCTGCTCTTCGTGGCCTCGACCCTGCTGAACTACTTCCTGCCGCCCGGCACCTATTTCGATCTTCTTCTGCGGGTGCTGATCATGGTGACGCTCTTCTCGGCGGCCTACATCGCCGAGGTGGTGCGCGGCGGCCTGCAGGCGATCCCCAAGGGGCAGACCGAAGCGGCGCAGGCCCTGGGTCTCTCCTACTGGAAGAACATGGGCCTGATCATCCTGCCGCAGGCCTTGAAGATCTCGATCCCGGGCATCGTCAACACCTTCATCGGCCTCTACAAGGACACCACGCTGGTGGTGATCATCGGCCTGCTGGACCCGATCGGTCTCAGCCAGGCGGTCCTCGCCGACTCCAAGTGGCAGGGCCTCTCGACCGAGATCTACGTCTTCATCGCCCTGTTCTTCTTCGTCTCCTGCTTCGCGATGTCGCGTTACAGCATCTACCTCGAGAAGAAGCTCGAGACCGGGCACAAGCGTTAGGAGCCAGCGCCATGACCGACGCACAGACCACAGCCACCGAAGGCGCCGGCAGCGGCGCCGGCATGCAGATCTCCGACGAGGTGGCGATCCAGATCAACGCCATGCACAAGTGGTACGGCCAGTTCCACGTCCTCAAGGACATCAACCTGACCGTCTACCGCGGCGAGCGGATCGTCATCTGCGGGCCCTCGGGCTCCGGCAAGTCGACCATGATCCGCTGCATCAACCGTCTGGAGGAGCACCAGCAGGGGCAGATCATCGTCGACGGCATCGAGCTGACCAACGACATCCGCAAGATCGACGAGATCCGCCGCGAAGTCGGCATGGTGTTCCAGCACTTCAACCTCTTCCCGCACCTGACGGTGCTGGAGAACTGCACCTTGGCGCCGATCTGGGTGCGCAAGATGCCCAAGGCGGAGGCGGAACAGGCCGCCATGCACTACCTGGAGCGGGTGCGCATCCCGGAGCAGGCCAAGAAGTTCCCGGGCCAGCTCTCCGGCGGCCAGCAGCAGCGCGTGGCGATCGCCCGCTCGCTCTGCATGAACCCGCGCATCATGCTGTTCGACGAGCCGACCTCGGCGCTCGACCCGGAGATGATCTCCGAGGTGCTCGACGTCATGGTCGGGCTCGCCGAGTCCGGCATGACCATGCTCTGCGTGACCCACGAGATGGGCTTCGCGCGGCGCGTCGCCAACCGGGTCATCTTCATGGACGGCGGCGAGATCATCGAGCAGAACGAGCCGGAAGAGTTCTTCAACAACCCGCAGTCCGACCGCACCAAGCTGTTCCTCAGCCAGATCCTCGCGCACTGAGGGGCGGTTGCTCGGGATCCTTCGTCGTTAGAGCGTTGCCTCATTAGGTGGCATCGCCGGCCCGCTGCCGAAGAGAAACGAACCGCCCCCTCACCCGGCTCCGGCTAAGCTCAGCCTTCGGCTTCGCTAAGCCTCCACGCCCTCTCCCCGACGGGGGAGAGGGATGCGCAGGCTTGGCGAGGCGCAGCCGAGCCTAGCCGGAGCTGGGTGAGGGGGCGGTTCGTTTCCTTCTCGAAGGCTGCCGCGACGAGCCGCGATCGCCTGAGCGTCGCCGGATCAGCGGCCCGCTGCCGTCCGATCGGAAAGCGCTCTAAATCAAGCCGTTCAGCCGCGGGTCGTCGATGTCGCGGGTCTCCTGGCGCACGGGCTTGAAGCCGAAGCGCTGGTAGAGCGGCAGGGCCTTGGGGTGGTCGAGGGTGTTGGTGTTGACCGTCAGCTTCTCCGGCTCGCGGCGCCAGGCGTTCTCGATGGCGGCGGTCAGGAGATGGGGACCGAGGCCGCGGCCGACGAACTCGGGCAGCAGGCCGAAATAGGCCAGCTCGACGATCGGCCGCTGGCGGCCGTCCAGCTCGGCGAAGCCGGCCGGCACGCCGTTGGCGTAGAGCACATAGATCTCGACCAGATCGTCGCCGATGATCTCGGCCAGCTCGTCGTCTTCCATGGCCCGCCGCTCCCACCAGAGCCAGGGCTCGCCGACCCGGTCGTAGAGGAAGCGGTAGAAGGCGACGCTCGGCTGCTCGGCGCGCAGCAGGGCGATCTTGGTCTCGTGGCTCAGGTGGACCGGCGGCAGGGCCGGCCGCTCGGTCATCTCCAGGTAGGTGATGGTGCAGCTCAGGCGGCCGTCGTCGCGGGCGTCGGGCACCGCCTTGGGCGCGCCGCTCTCGCGCAGCCAGCGCTGCATCAGGTGGCAGCGGTTCGGCTCGTAGCCGATGCGCTGGTAGAAGCGCTTGGCCGCCAGGTTCTCCTCGCGGATCATCACCTGGCACTTGGCGACGCCCTGGCCGTCCAGCCAGCGCTCGCAGTGGCGGACCAGCCGGCTGCCGAGGCCGCTGCGCTGCTCGGCCGGCGCGATGGCCAGGTAGTAGAGCCAGCCCCGGTGGCCGTCGTGCCCGACGAAGCAGCTCGCCAGCAGGCGCCCCTCGTGCTCGCCGACGAAGACCGCGGCGTTGGCCTCGCTCGCCAGCATCAGGGCCAGATCGCGGTCCGGATCGTTCCAGGACCGGGTCAGGCGGCAGTCTTCCCACAGGGCGACGAGCGCGTCCCGGTCACTCTCCCGATAGGCCCGGATCTGCAGATCCGCCGGCTCGATCATGCGCCACCGGTCGGGGTGCTGCCGCCGGGGCCGGTCTCGACCGGCGTGTCGCCGGGCAGGCCCCACTCGGCCCAGGAGCCGTCGTAGACCGCGACCTGCTTGTGGCCGGCGATCTCCAGCGCGAGCGCCAGGATCCCGGCGGTGATTCCCGAGCCGCAGGTGGTGACCACCGGCCGCTTCATGTCGAGGCCGGCGCCCTCGAAAGCCGCGCGCAGGGCCTCGGCCGGCTTCAGGGTCTGGCTCTCCGCGTCGATCAGCGCCGGGTAGGGCAGGCAGAGGCTGCCCGGAATGTGGCCGCCGCGCAGGCCCTCGCGCGGCTCCGGCTCGCTGCCCTCGAAGCGGCCGCGCGAGCGGGCGTCGAGCACCTGCTCGCGGCCGCTCGAGAGGTTGTTCAGCATCTGCTCCTTGTCGCGCAGCAGGAAGGTGTCGACCCGCGGCGTGAAGTGCCGCTCGCCGGCCCGGCTTTCGCCCTCCTCGAGCGTCCGCCCCTCGGCCATCCATTTCGGCAGGCCGCCGTCGAGGACGGCGACGTCGCGGTGGCCGAAGTGCCGGAAGGTCCACCAGACCCGAGGCGCGCTGAACAGCCCGCGCTGGTCGTAGACCACGATGCGCACGCCGTCGCCGAGGCCGAGCTTGCGGACCTTGGAGGAGAACTTGACCGGCGAGGGCAGCATGTGCGGCAGCGGGCTGTCGCTCTCGGCGATGTCGTCGATGTCGAAGAAGAGCGCGCCGGGGATGTGGTGCAGCCGGTACTCGGCGCGCGGATCCAGGCCCTCGTGGGGCAGGTAGTAGGAGCCGTCGACCACGCGGATGTCCGGCGCCGTCAGGTGATCGGCGAGCCAGTCGGTGCTGACCAGGGGCTGTTGCTCGAAATCGATGCTCATGTCTATTCCCGTTCCCGCGATCCGTTCAGTCTTCGTCGAGCAGGACCAGGTTGATCCGCCGGTTCTGCTTGCCCTTGTTCTCGATCTTGCGCACGCCCACCCGGCCGATCTCGCCGGTGCGGCTGACGTGGGTGCCGCCGCAGGGCTGCAGGTCGACACCCTCGATCTCCAGCAGCCGGACCGTGCCGCTGCCGGTCGGCGGCTTGACCGACATGGTCTTGACCAGGCCCGGGTTGGCGGCGAGCTCCTGATCGGTGATCCAGCGCGGCGCCACCCTGTGGTCCTCCTCGATCAGCCGATTGAGGTCGGCGGCGAGCTGCTCCTTGTCGGGGCTGCCGTCCGGCAGGTTGAAGTCGACCCGGCCCTTGCCGTCGCCGACCTGGCCGCCGGTGATCTCGCCGGTCACCACGGCCGAGAGCAGGTGCATGCAGGTGTGCATGCGCATGAAGCGGTGGCGCCGCTCCCAGTCGATCTCGGCGGTGACCTCGGTGCCGGGCGCGGGCAGGGGGCTGCCCTCGGCCGGGATGTGCACGACGTCCTCGTGGGACTCGCCCTTGCGGGTGTCGGCGATGCGGATCTCGCCGCCGTCGGCCAGGCGGAGCAGGCCGGAATCGCCCGGCTGGCCGCCGCCCGTCGGGTAGAAGACCGTCCGGTCCAGCCGGATGCCGGCCTCGTCGGCCGCGACGACCTTGGCCTCGCAGCTCCTCAGGTAGGCGTCCTCGCGAAACAGCAGCTCCATGGCGCCGCCCTCCCTCGTCACGTCATCCAGCTCGCCAGCGGCAGACCCTTTTCGCGCAGGAAGGCCGGGTTGAACAGCTTGCTGGAGTAGCGCGTGCCGTAGTCGCAGAGGATGGTCACGACCACGTGGCCCGGCCCCAGCTCCTTGGCCAGGCGGATCGCCCCGGCGACGTTGATGCCGCTGGAGCCGCCCAAACAGAGGCCCTCGTGCTCCAGCAGGTCGTAGACCACCGGCAGGGCCTCCTCGTCGGAGATCTGCATGGGGTGGTCGACCGCCGTGCCCTCGAAGTTCTTGGTGATGCGGCCGTTGCCGATGCCCTCGGTGATCGAGTTGCCCTCGGCCTTGAGCTCGCCGTGGACGAAGTGGCTGTAGAGCGCCGAGCCCCGCGGGTCGGACAGGCCGATCTGGATGTCCTTGTTCCGCTCCTTCAGGTAGGCGCTGGTCCCGGCCAGGGTGCCGCCCGTGCCGACGGCGCAGACGAAGCCGTCGACCTTGCCGTCGGTCTGGCGCCAGATCTCGGGCCCGGTGCCCTCGATATGCGCCTGGCGGTTGGCCCGGTTGTCCCACTGGTTGGCATAGAGCACGCCCGCGGGCTCGCTGGCGGCCATGGCCTCGGCCCGCCGCGCCGCCTGGTGGACGTAGTTCTCGGGGTTCTTGAAGGGCACCGCCGGCACCTCGATCAGCTCGGCCCCGGCCAGGCGCAGCATGTCCTTCTTCTCCTGCGACTGGGTCTCAGGGATGACGATGACCGTCCGGTAGCCCCGAGCCCGGGCGACCAGGGCCAGGCCGATCCCGGTGTTGCCGGCCGTGCCCTCGACGATCACGCCGCCCGGCTCGATGGCCTTGCGCGCCTCGGCGTCCTTGACGATGAACCAGGCCGCCCGGTCCTTCACCGAGCTGCCCGGGTTGAGGAACTCGGCCTTGCCGAGGATCTCGCAGCCCGTCTCCTCCGAGGCCCGGCGCAGGCGGATCAGCGGCGTATTGCCGATCGTGCCGACGAATCCGTCGCGAATGTCCATGGTTCCTGTTGTCCTCGGAAAACCGGGGCGGGCCGCGAGACTAGCCGGGCCGCCGGGGGCCTATCAAGCGGTCCAGCGCCGGCGCAGCGCGTCGCGCTCGAGCGCCAGCCATTGCAGGGCGATGGCGGTGAAGGCGTTGTTGATCCGGCCGCTCGCGAGCAGCGCCAGGGCCTCCGGCCAGGGCGTCACCCGGACCCGGATGTCCTCCTGCTCCTCGGCCAGGCCATGGACGCCGCCCAGGCCCTCGCTGTCGGTCCGGGCGCAGTAGAGCGCCAGGGTCTCCGAGCAGCCGCCCGGCGACATCAGGTAGCGGCCGATCTCGACCGGGTCCTCGATCCGGCAGCCGGCCTCCTCCAGGGCTTCGCGGCGGACCACCGCCTCGGCCTGCTCGCCCGGCTCGATGACGCCGGCGACGATCTCGATCAGCCAGGGATCGAGGCCGGCCGCCAGGGCGCCGACCCGGAACTGCTCGATCAGCACCACGGCGTCGCGCGCCGCGTCGTAGGGCAGCACCGCGGCGGCATGGCCGCGCTCGAAGACCTCGCGCTGGAACTCGTCGGTCCAGCCGCCGTCGAACTTGCGGTGGCGCAGGCGGTAGAGGTCGAGCTGGAAGTAGCCGCGGTAGGGCGTTGTCTTCTCGACGATCTCGATCCGCGGATCGGGGGCGCCTGGGGCTTCGGTCATGCTTCGCCTCTCCTATGCGCGGCTCGACGGGGGCGGGCCTCGGCGGCAGACTATCGGTGTTTCGGGCGGGCTTGGACAAGCGGCGGAGACGCGGAGGCAGCCATGCAGACGACGAGCGAGAAGCTGACCTTTCCCTCGGCGACCGGCGAGATGCTGGCGGGGCGGCTCGAGCGGCCGGCGGCCGGCAAGCCGGAGGCCTACGCGCTCTTCGCCCATTGCTTCACCTGCACCAAGGACATCTTCTCCGCCTCGCGGATCGCCGGTGCCCTGGCCGAGGCCGGCATCGCCGTGCTGCGCTTCGACTTCACCGGCCTCGGCCATAGCGAGGGCGAGTTCGCCAACACCAACTTCTCCTCCAACGTCGCCGACCTCCTGGCGGCGGCCGACTACCTGCGCCAGGAGCGCGAGGCGCCGAAGATCCTGATCGGCCACAGCCTGGGCGGTGCCGCCATCCTCTCGGCCGCGCCCCGGGTGCCCGAGGCGACCGCCGTGGTGACCATCGGCGCGCCCGCCGACCCGGGCCACGTCCAGCATCTCTTCCAGGAGGCCCGTCCGGAGATCGAGGCCCAGGGCGAGGCGGAGGTGCTGCTGTCGGGGCGCACCTTCCGGATCAAGAAGCAGTTCCTCGAGGACATCGAGAGCCAGAAGCTGGAGAGCCACATCGGCAACCTGCGCAAGGCGCTGCTGGTGTTCCACGCGCCCCACGACCAGACGGTCGAGATCGACAACGCGCGGCAGATCTACATGGCCGCCAAGCATCCGAAGAGCTTCATCTCCCTGGACGATGCCGATCACCTGCTGACCAACAAGGCCGACGGCCGCTACGTCGCCGACGTGCTGGCCGCCTGGGTCGGCCGCTACATCGGCCGGCCCTTCGAGGAGCCCGGGCCGAAGGCGGCGGCCGGCAGCGTCGCCGTGCGCGAAGCCGGGTCCGGGCGCTTCACCCAGGACGTCGCCGCCGGGCCCCATCGGCTGACCGCCGACGAGCCGGAATCCTACGGCGGCGACGACAAGGGGCCGGGCCCCTACGACCTGCTGCTGGCCGGGCTCGGCGCCTGCACCTCGATGACCCTGCGGATGTATGCCGAGCGCAAGGGATGGCCCCTGGATCAGGTCCAGGTGGACCTACGGCACGACAAGATCCACGCCCAGGACTGTGCCGATTGCGAGACCAAGGCCGGCAAGCTCGACCGGATCCAGCGCAGCATCAAGTTGAGCGGAGATCTCGATGCCGAACAGCGCGACAAGCTCCTGGAAATCGCCGACAAATGCCCAGTCCACCGGACCCTGCACAGCGAGGTTCTGGTCGAGACCAAGTCGGACTAGGTCGTTCTCGGCGCAGTGACTGTCGTGAAAGCGAAACTTGCTGGTGACGGTCTTACGTAAAGTCTGATAGCATAATAAGAGAACAACGATAAAGCGGTGTCGCAGTTGCGGTTTTGCGCCCACCGCGAGGCTAGGGAGGCGGACTGTGCGGCCAAGAAGTCCGGCCGATCAATACCGCTGAGACCGTCCGGAGAGTGGGCGGGACCGGGTCGAGCCCAGGCGCGCGGCAGGCGCGCGACAGACCCCGTTCATGCGCATTCCAGGGCTACGCGGTCCGCGACTCTCGCGGACGCGGCGATGAATGCTGTCGCGCCGCCTCGGGCGGCGCTTGTCACGCTGCCCCGGGCGGCGAGATGCAATGATCTCATGGGTAGGAGTACCGGTTGATGCCGAGTAAGACGCGCGACGAGTCGAACAAGCCAGTCCATCCCTACATCCCCGAGTTGGCCGAACAGCTTCGCAAAGAAGAGATCGGCCGCCGGGATTTCCTGCGCACCGCCACGCTACTCGGTGTGTCCGCGACGGCGGCCTACGCGATGGCCGACCGCATCACCGGCCAGAGCGCGAGCATGACGCGCCCGGCCCGCGCCGAGACGCCGAAGAAAGGCGGCCGCCTCCGCTCCGCCATGCGCGTGCAACGCATGGACGACCCGGCGACCTACGATTGGACCCAGATGTCCAACCAGACCCGGCCGATCCTCGAGTACCTGACGCGTACCGGCTCGGACAACATCACCCGGCCCTACCTGGCGGAAAGCTGGGAGGCCTCGGACGACCTCAAGACCTGGACGCTGAACCTGCGCAAGGACGTCAAGTGGTCGAACGGCGACGACTTCAACGCCGACGACGTGGTCCACAACTTCACGCGCTGGCTGGATCCGGCGACCGGCTCCTCCAACATCGGTCTCTTCGCCGGCATGGTCGAGGATGTCGACAGCGGCGAGAAGGACGAGAACGGCAACCCGGTCATGTCCAAGCGCATGATCGACGGCGCGGTCGAGAAGGTCGACGACCACACCGTGCGCCTCAACCTGCTGCGCCCTGAGCTGGCGATCCCCGAGAACCTCTACAACTACCCGGCCGCGATCGTTCACCGCCGATTCGACGAGGAGGGCGGCGACCTCTCGAAGAACCCGGTCGGCACGGGCCCCTACGAGCTGGCCGAGTTCCGCATCGGCGAGCGCTGCCTGCTGAAGCGCCGGCAGGGCGACTACTGGGGCGGCGACGTCTGGCTCGACGAGATCCTCTACGTCGACACCGGCGACGACATGATGGCCGCCGTCGCCTCCCTGGCCTCCGGCCAGGTCGATCACCTCTATGAAGTCGGCATCTCCTCGATCGACGTCGTCGAGCGCATGCCCAACGCCGTGCTGCACGAGACCGTGACGGCGCAGACCGGCGTGGCCCGCATGCGCGTCACCGAGAAGCCCTTCGACGACGAGCGCGTGCGCAAGGCCCTCGTCGCTTGCATGGACCATTCGGCGCTGCTCACCGTGGCCTACCGCGGGCGCGGCGCGCCGGCCGAGAACCACCACGTCTCGACGGTGCATCCCGAGTACTTCGAGCTGCCCAAGCTCAAGCCCGACATCGCCAAGGCCAAGGCGCTGCTGCAGGAGGCCGGCTACGGCGGCGGGCTGACCTTGAAGATCGACCTCGGCTCTGCCGAGGACTGGCACCTCAACGCCATGCAGGGCTTCCGCGAGCAGTGCGCGCCGGCCGGCATCCAGCTCGACCTCAACCCGATGCCGGGCGCGAGCTACTGGGACGTCTGGGACAAGACGCCCTTCGGCTTCACATCCTGGACGCACCGGCCGCTCGGTGTGATGGTGCTCAACCTCGGCTACCGCGGCGGCGTGCCCTGGAACGAGAGCGCCTACAACAATCCCGAGTTCGACAAGGCCCTCGACGAGGCCGGCGCGATCCTCGACGTCAACGAGCGCCGGGCCGCCATGGAGAAGGTCGAGAAGATCCTGCAGGACGACGCCGTGATCGCGCAGCCGCTCTGGCGCTCGATCTTCGCGGCTACGACCAGCAAGGTGAAGGGCTACAAGCTACACCCGACCCAATACCACCAGTTCCAGGACGTTTGGCTGGATAGCTAAAACGGCATCCGGCGGCCAGGAGAATAACAAAGCGCTGACAACGGCAGGAGTAGGGGGCTTAGGCCATGTTGATCTTCATCGTGCGGCGTCTCGGGACCATGGTCCTGACGATGCTCGTCGTTTCCGTCCTGTTGTTTCTGTTGCTCGAGTTCACCCCGGGCAACGTGGCGGTCAAGGTCCTAGGCCCCTACACCTCCGAAGAACAGCGCAACCTCTGGCTGGAGCAAAACGGCTACTTCGACCCCCTGCCGGTCCGCTACTTCCGCTGGCTCGGCAACTTCATCGTCGGCGACTTCGGCCAGTCTATCCGCTTCAAGACGCCGGTCGCCGACGTGCTCTGGCCGCGCCTGGCCAATACCGGAATCCTGGCTCTGGCGACCCTGGGGGTGGTCATACCCTTATCCCTTGCATT
This sequence comes from Kiloniellales bacterium, assembly GCA_028280455.1. GTDB lineage: Bacteria > Pseudomonadota > Alphaproteobacteria > Kiloniellales > JAKSDN01 > JANQLT01. The sequence continues at coordinate 16,915 of JANQLT010000155.1, read as the reverse complement.
GGGAGTCCTCGCGGGCATGCGCGAGGGCTCGAAACTCGATCGAACGATATCGGTGACCTCGATCATCACCACGTCGATTCCCGAGTTTGCGAGCGCCGTGCTGCTGTCCGCCATCTTCGTCTTCTACCTGGACCTCTTACCAGGCACGAGCGGCATGACGGACGGCTTCGACATCGTTCAGTTGATACTGCCCGTCATGGTCCTTGTGCTCTACGACTTCGGCTACGTGGCGCGCATGACGCGCGCCTCGATGGCCGAGGTCATGACGACCCACTACATACGCACGGCCGTCTTGAAGGGCTTGCCCTACAAGACGGTGATCATGCGCCATGCCCTGCGCAACGCGCTGATCGCCCCCTTCACCGTCATCATGCTGCAGATCAACTGGCTGCTCTCCGGCGTGATCGTGGTCGAGTTCTTCTTCGCCTATAAGGGCTTCGGGGCGCTCCTGCTGGAGGCCTCGCTCAATCAGGACATCTTCTTGATCGAAGCCTGTGCGATGGTCGCGGTCTTCGTAGCCGTCGGGACACAGACCTTGTCCGACGTCGGCTACACCTACCTCAACCCGCGCATTCGCTTCGCCTAAGGAGAGCGCGTCATGACTGATCAGGCACTCGACAACATCCCGCAGCGGGAGTCCTCGATCCTCCGCATGCTGCGCTCCATGGCGCTGATCCGCGAGAGCGGGGTCGGCCTCGTGGGCGCCTGCATCGTCGGCTTCTGGGTCCTCGTCGCGATCCTCGCGGACGTGCTGGCGCCCTTCCCGCCGAACGCCACGCTCTTCCCGCTGGCCGCGCCGGGGACCTCCTACATCGTCGCGGGCGGCTCGCAGTACCTCGGCACGCCGGTCGAGGAGGTCTGCGCGCCGGTGCGCTTCGGCGAGAACCAGGGCAGCTTCGATTGCGGCACCTTCTGGCTCGGCACGGATCACATCGGCCGCGACATCCTCAGCCGGATCATCCATGGCTCCCGGCAGGTGCTGCTCTACGGCCCGCTGGCGACCTTCTGCGCCTATCTGGTCGGCATCCCGATGGGCCTGGCGGCCGGCTACCGCCGCGGCATGGTCGACGACGTGCTGTCCTTCGTCGCCAACGTCATCCTCTCGTTCCCGGTCCTGGTGCTCTACGTCATCATCATCGCGACGATCGGCGCCTCGGCGATCAATATCGTGCTCGCTGTAACCTTCGCCAGCGCGCCGGGCATCATGCGTATCGTGCGCGGCCTGGCGCTCGACCTGCGAACGCGAGAGTACGTCTTCGCGGCGGAGACCCGCGGCGAGACGCCGTGGCGCATCATGATCGTCGAGATATTGCCCAACGCGCGCGGGCCGCTGATCGTCGATGCTTGTCTGCGCTTGGGCTACGTCATCATCACGATCGGCGTGCTCGGCTTCCTGGGCCTCGGCCTGCCGCCGCCGGATCCGGATTGGGGCGGCATGATCAACGAGACCCGCCAGATGGCCATGACCTTCCCGCACATGGCGGCGTTCCCCTGTATCGCGATTTCCTCGCTGGTCCTCGGCTTCAACCTGCTGGCCGACGGACTGCGCGAGGTGTCCCTGAGAGACTGAGGAGACAGGTCGATGTCTGGAAACGGTCAGGCCTACAACGGTCCGGTTCTGGAGTGTAAGAACCTCTGCATCTCCTACTTCACCCGGGCCGGCGAGATCCCGGCGGTGGTCGACTTCGACCTCAAGCTCAATCAGGGCGAAAGCGTCGGCCTGGTGGGCGAGTCGGGCTGCGGCAAGTCCACGGTCGCCTTGGCCATCATGCAGTACATGGGCAAGAACGGCGGCATCGTCGGCGGCGAGATCCTCTACAAGGGCCGCAGCCTCGCCGATTTCAGCGAGGAGGAGCTGCGCCAGCTCCGCGGCAACGAGATCTCGATGGTCTATCAGGAGCCGATGGCCTCGCTGAACCCCAGCATGACGCTGGGCAAGCAGCTCATGGAGGTGCCGCTCTGCCACGAGGACATCACGGAGCAGGAGGCCTACGACCGGGCGGCCAAGATGCTGGCCAGCGTCAAGCTGCCCGACCCGGAGCGGGTCATGGCTTCCTATCCGCACCAGATCTCGGGCGGCCAGCAGCAGCGCGTGGTCATCGCCATGGCGCTGCTCACCGGGCCTTCGCTGCTGCTGCTCGACGAGCCGACGACCGCGCTCGACGTGACGGTCGAGGCCGGCATCGTCGAGCTGATCGGCGAGATCGCCAGCGAGTTCAACACCTCGATGATCTACATCTCGCACAACCTCGGTCTCATCCTCGAGACCTGCGACCGGGTCAACGTGATGTACTCCGGCGTGGTGGTCGAGGAAGGCTCGGTCGGCGAGGTCTTCGACCAGATGAAGCACCCCTACACGCGCGGCCTGTTCAGCGCGATCCCGCTGCCGGGCGCCGACAAGACCGCGCGGCCCCTGGTGCCGATCCGCGGCCAGCTACCGCTGCCGCACGAGCGGCCGCGCGGCTGCTACTTCGGCCCGCGCTGCGACCATTTCCAGGAAGGCCACTGCAACCGCGGCCAGATCGAGATGAGCGACGTGCCGGGCGAGCCCAATCACCGGGTCCGCTGCGCGCGCTGGCGCGACATCGACTGGGCTTCCTATCGCCCCGAGGGCCTGAGCGGCGACAGCATCGAGGTCGGCGACAAGGTCCTCGAGATCAACGCGATGAAGAAGTACTACGAGATCACCGACAACTCGATCGCCGCGATCCTCAAGGGCAACCGCATCAAGTACGTCAAGGCGAACGAGAAGATCTCCTTCGATGCCCACGAGTCCGAGACGGTCGCCATCGTCGGCGAGTCCGGCTGCGGCAAGTCGACCTTCGCCAAGGTCCTGATGGGCCTGGAGACGGCGACCGAGGGCGAGGTCATCTTCCGCGGCGAGGACGTCTCGGACTTCCCCGTCCAGAAGCGCTCGCCCGAGCAGGTCGGCTCGGTGCAGATGGTCTTCCAGAACCCCTTCGACACGCTCAACCCGAGCCACTCGGTGGGCGCCCAGCTCGCGCGCGTCATCAAGAAGTTCGGCGTCGAGAGCGACCGGGACAAGGTCGAGCAGCGGGTCATGGAGCTGCTGGACCTGGTCAAGCTGCCGCGCGATTTCGCGCGCCGCCGGCCGCGCCAGCTCTCCGGCGGCCAGAAGCAGCGCGTCGGCATCGCCCGCGCCTTCGCCGGCAACCCGCGCATGGTGGTGGCCGACGAGCCGGTCTCCGCCCTCGACGTCTCGGTCCAGGCGGCGGTCACCGGCCTGCTGATGGACATCCAGCGCAGCTACCGCACCACGCTGGTCTTCATCAGTCACGACCTCAGCCTGGTGCGCTACCTGGCGGATCGCGTGGTGGTCATGTATCTCGGCCACATCGTCGAGCAGGGCTCGACGGACGAGGTCTTCGCGCCGCCCTACCACCCCTACACCGAGGCGCTGCTCTCGGCGGTGCCGATCGCCGACACCTCGATCGAGAAGAAGCGGATCATCCTCGAGGGCAACCTGCCGAGTGTCATGAACCCGCCGAAGGGCTGCCCCTTCAACACCCGCTGTCACCGCAAGGTCGGCGATATCTGCGAGACCGACCGGCCGCCCGAGATCGAGGCCGAGCCGGGCCACATGATCGCCTGCCACATCTCGCTGGAGGAGCTGCGCAAGGTGGATCCGGTGATCGTGGTGCACGACAAGGCTGCGGAAAGCGCCACGGATTCCGCCGCGGAATAGGGCGCTATCGGATAGGGGCCTTGCGGGCCCTGGAGGCGCGGCCGGGCTTGTCCCGGCCGCGTCGCGTTTGTGGGTCTGGCCGCTGCAGCTCCACAGAGAATCTGTGTGGAAATGCAACCATTTGTGTCTAAATGCCTATTTTTAAAGAATAAGTTCCTAGCCTTTACGCGGCATTAATATCCTTTTTGTAATAGGTCTTTTTATAGGGATGATCGAGTCCGATCTCCATCTTCCCGTGCCAGGCCAGGTCAGGCCGGACGACAAAAAGGAAGCAGCAAGCATGAGCCAAGAGCATAGCGCCGGCGCGGTCGGCTCTGTCCGTCGGTCCTCCGGATTTCCCGGCAGCGGGATCTTCGCCAACCTCAAGGTCGGTCGGAAAATCGGCCTGGGCTCAATGGTGATCCTGCTGTTCCTGGTCGTCGTCGCGTCCGTCAGCTACTTCGGTCTGACCGGTGCCAACAGCGGCTTCAACGAGTATCGGGACCTGGCCCGGCAGACCAATCAGATGGGCCGCATCCAGGCCAACCTGCTGCTCGCCCGGCTCTATGCCAAGGACTACATCATCAAGAACACGGACGAAGCGGCTCAGCGCGTCCGTGAGCGCATCACGGCGACGGTGACCCTGATCGACGAGGCCAAGGGCCTGTTCCATCGCGACGAGGCCCTGGCGGCCGTGACCAAGGCGGCCGAAGACATCCGCCAGTATCAGGAGAGCTTCGCGGAGGTCACCGAGGACGTCCACGTTCGCAACGAGAAGGTCGAGCAGATGAACACGCTCGGGCCCCAGAGCGAGCGAAACCTCACCGAGATCATGAAGAGCGCTTACGAGGACGGCGACGCCAGCGCCAGCTATCAGGCCGGTATCGCCCTGCGCCACCTGCTCCTGGCTCGGCTCTACTCCAACCGTTTCCTGGTCGACAACCTGGAGAGCAGCGCCGCCCGGGCCAACCGGGAGCTCGCCGACTTCGCCGAGGCGGCGAAGCTCATGCTGGCCGAGCTGCAGAACCCGACGCGACGGGCGCTGGCCGGCGAGCTGGTCGAGCTGGCCGACGCCTACGCCGCGACCTTCGCCGAGACCGTCACGGTGATCAACCACCGCAACGGGATCATCAAGGGCACGCTCGACGTGCTCGGCCCCCGCTTGGCGGATGAGATGGAGCAGCTCAAGCTGGAGAACAAGGATCTTCAGGAAGAGCTCGGGCCGCGCATGACGGACGACCTGAACCAGGCCGTCACGACCATGGAGGTCATCAGCGTCCTGGCCATCCTGCTCGGCTCCGTCCTGGCCTTCGTCGTCGGCCGGGCGGTCTCGAAGCCGATCTCGCGCATGACGGGGGCCATGGAGAGCCTGGCCAAGGGCGACTTGAGCGCGGAGGTGCCGGCGGTCGGCCAGCGCGACGAGGTCGGCGACATGGCCGCCGCGGTGCAGGTCTTCAAGGAGAACGCCATCGCCGTCGAGAAGCTGAAGAAGGAGCGCGAGGAGCAGGAGCTGGCGGCGCAGGAGGAGAAGCGCCGGCAGCAGGCCGAGCTCGCCGACACCTTCGAGTCCTCGGTCGGCCGGATCATCGAGGCGGTCTCCGGCGCCTCCGGCCAGATGCAGCAGACGGCGCAGTCCATGTCGGCGACGGCCGAGGAGACCAACTCACAGACCGGCATCGTCGCCTCGGCGTCGGAGGAGGCTTCTGCGAACGTGCAGACCGTCGCCGCCGCGACCGAGGAGCTCTCCGCCTCGATCGCCGAGATCAGCCGGCAGATCGGCGAGTCCAACTCCATCGCCCAGCGGGCGGTGCAGGACGCCGACGCGGCGAACCACGATGTCCAGGGTCTGTCCCAGGCCGCCCGGACGATCGGCGACGTGGTCAGCCTGATCTCGGATATCGCCGAGCAGACCAATCTGCTGGCGCTCAACGCCACGATCGAGGCGGCGCGCGCGGGCGAGGCCGGCAAGGGCTTCGCCGTGGTCGCCAGCGAGGTCAAGTCGCTGGCCAACCAGACCGCCAAGGCCACCGAGGAGATCTCCTCGCAGGTCGAGAACATGCAGGCGGCGACCGGCAACACGGTCGAGGCCATCCAGAAGATTTCCGACGTCATCAAGCAGATCTCCGAGAACGCCACCTCGATCTCCTCGGCCGTGCAGCAGCAGAACGCCGCCACGCAGGAGATCTCGCGCAACGTTCAGGAGGCCGCGTCGGGCACCAAGGAGGTGGCGACGACCATCACCGGCGTGCGCCGGGCGGCGGAAGAGACGGGGGCTTCGTCCAACCAGGTCCTGGCCGCGGCGACCGAGCTCTCCAAGGAGTCGGAGACGCTGCGCAGCGAGGTCGAATCCTTCATCCGCGGCCTGCGCGCGGCCTGACCTCTCGCAACCGACCTGAGACCGATCGGGCCCGGCCGCTTCCGCGCGGCCGGGCCCTTTCGCTTTGGGCTCAGGTCTTTGCGAAGGCGGCCTTGCGGCCGTCGCGCGGAAGGTCCTGCGCGATCGGCAGGGGGCCGTGCTCCTTGAGGCGCTCCAGCACGATCCGGGACTGCACGCGGGCGACCGCCGGGTGCGGCAGCAGCACGTCGTTGACCAGCCGGGACAGGGCCTCGAGGTCGCGGACCGCCACCCGCAAGAGGTAGTCCGTGTCGCCGGTCAGCGCATAGGCTTCGAGGATCTCCGGGCGCTCGCGCAGCAGCGCCGTGACCGCCTCGGCGATGTCGCGGCTGTGGGCCGCCAAGGTCACCTGGATGAAGGCGGCGATCTGCAGGTCCAGGGCCCGGGCCGAGAGCACGGCGCGATAGCCGCTGATCACCCGCTCGGCCTCCAGCCGCAGGCGGCGGCGCGAGCACTGCGAGGCCGACAGGTTGACCCGCTCGGCCAGCTCCTGGTTGGTCAGGCGGCCGTCTTCCTGCAGGGCGGCGAGCAGGGCCAGGTCGAAGCCGTCGAGATCGGCCATTGTTCGCGCATCATGGTTAATTTCTGCGTAGATCGTGTACCGCACTAGGGTCTTGCTGTCCAGAACTCGCAAATCGTGCGCCTTCGCTGTGCTAATTTCGCATGGATATCGCGAAATCCGACCGATCCGACCGCGGAGGAGCCCAATGACCGCCCTGGCCGAGAAACGGCAGCCGCCGACGCCTGAGCTCTGGGACAACCCCATGGGCACCCGCGGCTTCGAGTTCGTCGAGTACACCGCCGAGGACCCCGCGGCGCTCGGCCGGCTGTTCGAGACCCTCGGCTTCCGCGCCGTCGGCCGGCATCGCTCCAAGGACGTGACCCACTACCGCCAGGGCGACATCCACTTCCTGGTCAACGCGGAGCCCGAGAGCTTCGCCCAGTCCTTCGCGCGGGTGCATGGCCCCTCGGTCTGCGCCATCGCCTTCCGGGTCGGCGACGCGGCCGCGGCCTTCGAGCGCCTGGTCGAGCAGGGGGCCGCGCCCTACCGCGGCCGGGTCGGGCCGATGGAGCTCAACATCCCGGCGATCCGCGGCATCGGCGACAGCCTGATCTATCTGGTCGACCGCCCCGGCGAGAGCTCGATCTACGACATCGACTTCCAGCCGATCGACGACCCGACCGGGCAGGGCGACGGCGGGGCCGGCCTCTTGCAGGTCGACCACCTGACCCACAACGTGTTCCAGGGGCGCATGGACTTCTGGGCCGGCTTCTACGAGCGGCACTTCAATTTCCGCGAGATCCGCTACTTCGATATCGAAGGCAAGCTCACCGGCCTGCGCAGCCGGGCCATGACCAGCCCCTGCGGGCGGATCCGCATCCCGATCAACGAGTCGGCCGACGACAAGTCGCAGATCGCCGAGTACCTCGAGGCCTATCGCGGCGAGGGCATCCAGCACATCGCCCTGACCACCGACGACATCTACGCCACCGTGGCGGCGCTGCGGGCGCGCGGCGTCGACTTCATGCCGCCGCCGCCTCAGGCCTACTACGAGGCGATCGACGAGCGCCTGCCGGGCCACGGCGAGGACCTGGCGCGGCTGCGCGACGGCGGCATCCTGATCGACGGGGCGCCGGGCGACGCGGAGGGGCTGCTGCTGCAGATCTTCACCGCCACCGTGATCGGCCCGATCTTCTTCGAGATCATCCAGCGCAAGGGCGACGAGGGCTTCGGCGAAGGCAACTTCCGGGCCCTCTTCGAGGCCATCGAGGAGGACCAGATCCGCCGCGGCGTGCTCGAGCGGCCGGACGGGGACTAGGCTCATGGTCGAAGACGCGGCGCTGGCGGCAACGGTCTCGGAACACATCATCGAGCAGGGCTGGGCCGGCTACCAGCCGGCGCAGCACGGCATCTGGCGCCAGCTCTTCGAGCGGCAGGCCAAGCTGCTGCCGGGGCGCGCCTGCGAGGCCTACCTGCGGGGCCTCGACAAGCTGGCCATCGCCGCCGACGGCATCCCGGACTTCGAGCGGCTGTCCGACCTGCTCGAAGCGGACACCGGATGGCGGCTGGTCGCCGTGCCCGGCCTGGTGCCCGACGACGTCTTCTTCTACCTGCTGGCCAAGCGGCGCTTCCCGACCACCAACTGGATCCGCAAGCCCGCGCAACTCGACTATCTGCAGGAGCCGGACGTCTTCCACGACCTATTCGGCCACGTGCCGCTGCTGACCGACCCGGTCTTCGCGGACTACCTGCAGGCCTACGGCCGGGGCGGCCTCAAGGCGCTGCGGCTCGGCGCGCTGCCGAAGCTGGCGCGGCTCTACTGGTACACCGTCGAGTTCGGCCTGATCGAGACGCCCGAGGGCCTGCGCATCTACGGCGCCGGCATCCTCTCCTCCTTCGAGGAGAGCCGCTACTGCCTGGAGAGCCGCAAGCCCAATCGCCTGCCTTTCGACCTCCTGCGAATCATGCGCACCCGCTATAGGATCGACGATCTGCAGGACGTCTATTTCGTGATCGAGTCCTTCGAGCAGCTCTTCGAGGCGACGCGGCCGGACTTCACCGCCCACTATCGGCACCTGACCCATCAGGCCGATATCCACCCGGGCGAGCTCCTGCCGGGCGAAGTCGCGCTCGACATCGCCGCGTGAGCGCGGCGGCTGCGGTGCGGAGAGGCTCGAGGAGAGGCAGGCGATGAAGAAGTGGATCTCCTTCCCGCGCGTCGAGGGGCTGGCCTCGCGCCAGGCCCATGCCGATCTGCCCGCGGGCACCTACGAGCGCGAGCTGGGCCGCGAGGGCTTCTTCGGCCCGGCCAGCCACATGTATCACCGCCATCCGCCGACCGGCTGGACCGCCTGGGAAGGCCCCTTGCGGCCGCGCGCCTTCGACCTCAATCGCCTGGCCGAGGCGGTGGCCTCGCCCTTCGAGGCCGTCGAGGTGCTGCGCAATGCCGCCCTGCGCTACCGCTTCTGGCGCAGCGAAGGCGCCATGCCGCGGCTCGCCCGCAACGGCGACGGCGACGAGCTGCTGTTCCTGCATCGCGGCGCCGGCGCCCTGTTCTGCGACTACGGCCACCTGGCGCTGAGAGAAGGCGACTACGTCGTGATCCCGCGCGGCACCATGTGGCGGACCGAGTTCGCGGGCCCGGCCGAGCTCCTGCTGATCGAGGCCACCAACGACAGCTACCGGCTGCCGGAGAAGGGACTGGTCGGCGGCCACGCGATCTTCGATCCGGCCATGCTGGAGACGCCGCACATCGACGAGGCCTTCAAGGCGCAGCAGAGGCCCGACGGCGCCGAGGCGCCCTGGCAGGTCGAGGTCAAGCGGCTGAACGCGCTGTCCCTGGTCAGCTATCCCTTCAACCCGCTCGACGCCGTCGGCTGGCACGGCGATCTCTCGCCGGTCAGGCTCAACCTGCGCGACATCCGGCCGCTGACCAGCCACCGCTATCACCTGCCGCCCTCGGCGCACACCACCTTCCTGGCGTCGCGCTTCGTCGTCTGCAGCTTCGTGCCGCGGCCCTTCGAGACCGACCCCGGCGCCCTGAAGGTGCCCTTCTTCCACAACAACGACGACTATGACGAGGTGATCTTCTACCACCGCGGCGACTTCTTCAGCCGCGACCACATCGAGCAGGGCATGGTCACCTTCCACCCCTGCGGCTTCACCCACGGGCCGCACCCCAAGGCCCTCGGAAACATGCTGCAGGCCAAGAAGCCGGCGACCGACGAGTACGCCGTCATGCTGGACGCCCGCGACCCCCTGGAGGTCGCGGCTCTGGGCGAGGGGGTCGAGGACCTGGCCTACGTCGACTCCTGGAAGGCGGCGCCGGGGCAGGGCGCGTGAAGCTCGCCACGCTGCGCGACGGCGGCCGCGACGGGACCCTGGTCGTCGTCGACAGCGGCCTGACCCGTTGCCGGCCGGTGCCGCAGATCGCGGCCAGCCTGCAGGCGGCACTGGAGGACTGGCCGCGCGTGGCACCGGACCTCGAGGTGGCCGCGGCAATGCTCGAGGCCGGTGCCGGCGAGTCGCTGCCCTTCGAGCCGGCGCGCTGCGCCGCGCCCCTGCCGCGGGCCTATCAGTTCGCCGACGGCTCGGCCTACCTCAACCACGTCGAGCTGGTGCGCAAGGCGCGCGGCGCGGAGCTGCCGGAGAGCCTGCGCGACGATCCGCTGATGTATCAGGGGCTCTCCGACCGCTTCCTGGGGCCGACCGAGGACGCGGCCTTCGCCGACGATGACTGGGGCATCGACTTCGAGGCCGAGCTGGCGGTGATCGTCGGCGAGGTCGCCATGGGCGCGGGGCAGGCCGAGGCGCGCGGGGCGATCCGACTGGTCCTGCTGCTCAACGACTGGAGCCTGCGCAACCTCGTGCCGGCCGAGCTGGCCAAGGGCTTCGGCTTCTTCCAGAGCAAGCCGGCCAGCGCCCTCTCGCCGGTCGCCGTCACGCCCGCGGCGCTCGGCGAGGCCTGGGACGGCGGCCGCCTGAGCCTGCCGCTGCAGAGCTTCGTCAACGGCCGCCAAGTCGGCGCGCCCAATGCCGGCGTCGATCTCAGCTTCGACTTCGGCGCCTTGATCGCCCACGCCGCCCGGACCCGGCGCCTCTCGGCGGGCTGCGTCGTCGGCTCGGGCACGGTCTCCAACCGGGATCCCGCCGCCGGGGTCTCCTGTCTGGCCGAGGCCCGGATGCGCGAGATTCTCGACGGCGGCGAGGCCAGGACGCCTTTCCTGCGCTTCGGCGACCGGGTGCGGATCGACATGCACGATGCCGCCGGGCAGTCTATATTCGGTGCCATAGATCAAATGGTTGTGAGTTCCGCTTCTTCCACCTATGGATGAGTGTGGAGCATCGCGGATCGAGCGGAGGTCGGCCTTTGGCGCCGAGGATAGCGACGCCCCGCCGCTGGCTTGCGGCGGGCCTGGGCATTGCCGGTTGCCTGCCCGGCGGGGCGGCCCTGGGGCAGGCGACGGCGCCGCACGCTTCCCTGGCGGGCCTGCCTGTATCCGGCGAGACCCTGGTCTGCCTGCTGGTCGTCGCCCTGGCGAGCCTCGGCTGGCTGGCGGTCTGGCTCTTCTATCGGCGGCGGGCCTCGAAGATCGCCTCCTCCAACGAGGGCCTGCGCCGCGGCATCGATAGCCTGTCCGAAGGCTTCGCCATCTACGACGCCGACGACCGGCTCTACACCTGCAATTCGAGCTACCGCCGCTTCTTCGGCCGCATGGCCGACGAGATCCAGCCGGGGCGCGCCTATACCGAGATCCTCATCCGCCTGCTCGACGAGGGCATGATCGACGATGCCCGCGGCCGCGAGGATGCCTGGTTCCATGACCGCTTGCAGCGGCATCGGCGGCCCGTGCAGCCCTTCGAGATGCGCCTCGACGGCCGCTGGGTCGAGGTCCGGGAAGACAGGCAGCCGGACGGCTCGACGGCGCTGATCCTGCTCGACATCTCGGCCCGCAAGGAGATGGAAGCCAACCTGCGGGAGAGCGAGAGCCGCTATCGGGACCTGGTGGAAGGCTCGGTGCAGGGCTTCGGCGTGCATCGCCAGGAGCGCATCCTGTTGGCCAACCAGGAGCTGGCGCGGATCTTCGGCTATGCCGACCCGGCGGCGATCATGGCGCTGCCGTCGGTCTACGACCTCGTGGCCGAGGCCGATCGGGAGAGCCAGCGCGAGCGGGCCCAGGCCCGCTTGGACGGCGAGGAGATCCCGCAGCAGTACGCCTTTCGCGGCCAGCACAAGGACGGCACGATTATCTGGCTCTTCACCTCGGTGCGGCGGGTGATCTGGGACGGCGAGCCCGCGATCCAGTTCTCGGTCATCGACATCACCGACCAGAAGCGCACGGAAGAGGCCCTGCAGCGCAGCGAAGAGCGCTACCGTGTGGTGGTCGAGGACCAGACCGAGCTGATCTGCCGGGCCCTGCCCGACGGCACGGTGACCTTCGTCAACAGCGCCTACTGCCGCTTCTTCGGCGGCCGCCCGGAGGACTGGATCGGTCGGCGCTATCTGGAGTCCATGCCGGCCGAGGAGCGCGAGCGCGAGACGGTCCATCTTCGCTCGCTGGTCAGGATCCCGCGGACCGTCAGCTTCGAGCGGCGCAGCGTCAACGCCGCCGGGGAGACGCGCTGGCTCGAGTGGACCGATCGCCTCTTGCAGCGCGGTGAGGGTGCGCCGGCGGAGATCCAGTCCGTCGGTCACGACGTGACCGACCGCAAGGCGGTCGAGGAGGCCCTGCTGCAGAGCGAGCAGCGCTACCGCCAGGTGGTCGACGATCAGACCGATCTCATCCGGCGCTTCCACCCGGACACCACGCTGACTTTCGTCAACGAGGCCTACTGCCGCTACTTCGACCGGCGCCGCGAGGACCTGCTGGGGCGCTCCTTCCTGGATTTCGTCTCCGAGGAAGAGCGCGAGGGGCTGCAGGATCACCTGGCGAAGGTCGGCCAGAGCCAGGAGGCGGTGAGCCGGGAGGTGCGCGTGACGGGGCCCTTGGGCGAGCTCCGCTGGCAGCTCTGGACCGAGATCGCCTTCCGGAACGCGCGCGGGCGGGTGGTCGAGTTCCAGTCGGTCGGGCGCGACATCACGGCGCGCAAGATCGTCGAGGAGCGCTTTCGCGCCTTCATCGACAACGCCCCGGCGGCGATCTCGATCAAGGATCGCAACGGCCGTTACCTGGTGGTCAATCGGCGCTTCGCCGAGCTGGCGAACCTGGATCTGCACGAGATCGTCGGCGAGACCTCGGAAGCGCTCTTCCCGCGTGCCTTTGTGCGCTCCGGCCGGGAGCACGACGAGGAGGTCCTATTCAGCGGCCATGCCTCCGCGCGCGAGGAGACGCTGGTCACCGCGCAGGGCCAGATCCATCTCCTGACGGTCAAGTTCCCGCTGTTGGACGATCCGGGCGAGGTCGGCCTGGTCGCGGCGATCCACACCGACATCAGCCGGCTGAAGCAGGTCGAGGCGCAGCTCGAGGTCGCCAAGGAGGAGGCCGAGACGGCGAGCGCGGCCAAGACGCGCTTCCTCGCCGCCGCCAGCCACGACCTCCGCCAGCCGCTGCATGCCATGCGGCTCTTGATCGACACCTTGCGGATGAGCGGCGGCGTCGAGCGGCAAAGCCAGATCATCGATCAGATCGGCAACGCCGCCTCGTCGATGAGCCTCCTGCTCAATGCCCTCTTGGACATCGGCGAGCTGGAGTCCGGCGCGGTCAAGCCGAAGGTCGCCGACTTCAGGATCGGCCCGGTGATCGAGAACGTCATCGCCACCGTCTCGCCGAGCGCCGCGCAGAAGGGCCTGACCCTGCGCGCCGTGCCCTCCTCGCTGGTGGTGCGCTCGGACCCGGTGCTGCTGGCGCGCATCTTCGACAACCTGCTGTCCAACGCGGTGCGCTACACCGACAGCGGCGGCGTCCTCGTCGGCTGCCGGCGTCAGGCCGACAGCCTGCGCATCGAGGTCTGGGACAGCGGCCGCGGCATCCCGGAGGACTCCCTGGAAGCCGTCTTCGAGGACTATCGTCAGCTCGGCAACGTCGGGCGGGACCGCAGCCAGGGCTTGGGCCTTGGGCTCGGCATCGTGCAGCGCCTGGCGCGGCTGCTCGGGCTCGAGGTGGTCGTGCAGTCCTGGCCCGAACGGGGCTCGGTCTTCTCGGTCGAGGTGCCGCTCGGCGCGCTCGAGAACCTCGCCGAGGAACAGGAAGCCGTCGACCCGGTCACCCTGCGCGCCGGCCCCTCGAGCGTGATGATCGTCGAGGACGACCCGATGGTCGCCGAGGCGGCCGCCCTCATGCTGCGCACCTGGGGCATCACCGTGCACCAGGCCAGCAACGCCCAGGAAGCTATGGAGCGCTTCCGCGGCCTGACGGTGCTGCCGGAGGTGGTGATCGCCGACTATCGCCTGCCGGACGGCGAGAACGGGCTGTTCGTGATTCAGCGCATCCGCCAGCGCTACGATCCCTCGATGCCGGCGATCGTGGTGACCGGCGACATCTCGCCGAAGATCCTGATGGAGGCCGAGGCCAAGGGCTGCGAGGTACTGCGCAAGCCGGTCGAGCCCGGCAAGCTGCGCGCGCTGCTCAGGGCCTGTGCCGCGGATGCCGGCCACGGCAAGAGCCACGCGTCCGCCGAGCCGCCCCACGCCGCGCAGTAGCGGCGGCACCCACCGGCCGCTCCGCCGCCGCGGACTATCTAGATGTGAGCGTTTTCCGCACGAGGGTCAGCTCGAGGCTTTCAGGCGATAGACCACGACGGGCTCGCTGCGGCCCTTGACCGAGAAGTCGCCGGCGCGCTCCAGGGTGAAGTCGTCATCGAGCTGCCGCGCGGTGGCGTCGCTGACCAGGATCGTCACGGCGCCGCCGTCGCCGAGGCTCTTGCCGAGATCCTCCAGGCGCTGGCCGATGTTCACCGTGTCGCCGACGATGGTGTAGTTGATGCGCCCGGGCGCGCCGATGTTGCCGACCACCACGGGCCCCGTGTGGATGCCGACGCGCAGTCCGATGGGCGCCCGGCCGGCGGCCTGTCGCTTCTCGTTGTCCTCGGCGATGGCGCGCGCCATGCAGAGGGCGGCGCGGCAGGCGCGGGTGGCGGTGTCGGCCTGGTGGTCCGGGGCGCCCCAGAAGGCCATCAGCGCATCGCCGATGAACTTGTCGATCGTGCCGGCCTGCGAGCGCACGCAGCCGGCCAGCAAGGCGAAGTGCTCGTTCAGGAAGGCGGCGACTTCGCTGGCGGTGGATTGCTCGGAAAGCGCCGTGAAGCCGACCACGTCGGTGAACAGCACCGTCAGCTCGCGTTCCTCATAGGGCAAGCCCTGGTCCTCGCCCTGCTCGATCAGGCGCTGCACCAGCCCTTTCGGCACGTAGGTCTCGAAGGCCCGTAGGCTGATCAGCATGGCGTTGAAGGCGCGGGCCTGCTCGTTCAGCTCGCGGAACAGGCTGCTGGACAGCGGCTCGACCTGTTGGAGCTCGAGGTCGCCGATCCGGGCGGTGCCGAGCGCGGCCGCGCGGATCGGCTTGGCGATGAAGTGGCCGAGCAGCAAGGCCGCGAGGATCGACAGCAGCACCAGGCCGATGCCGGCGATCGCCGAGCCCTGCAGGCGCTGGAGGACCTGGTCCACGTCGTCGAGCGGGAACCAGAGGCCGAAGGTCCAGGGTACCTCGCCGAATTCCGTCAGCGTCTTGTAGATCGCCACGTAGTCCTGATCGCCGAAGGAGATCCTGACGATCTCGACGTCCTCGCTGCCGACCAGGTTGAGGTGCGGGAAGGGCTCGGCTTCCCAAAGGGAAGAGAGAATCAGGTCGCCGGCGGCGTCGATCGGCGCGGCGACCTGGTCGTCCCAGGTTCGGTTGTCGGTGCCGATCAGGTTGGGGTGCGCCAGCACCCGGTCCCGGCCGTAGAGCACGAAACCCGTGGCGCCGAACTCGTCGCCGGTCTCGCTGACAAGCTTGGAAAGCTCCGGCGCGGCGATCGCCGAGAGCAGGAAGCCGATGAGCTCGCCGTCGCGGCGCAGCGCGCGGCGCAGATTGATGAAGGTCAGGCCCTGGTCGTTGCGCAAGAGCCGGCCCCAATAGGGCGCGCTGTGGTCGGCGAGCTGCCGGGTCGCCTCGACGACGTTGGGGTCGTCGCGATCGCTCTGGCTTTCCCGGACGATGACGTTCGCGCTGCTGCGCGCGACCAGGGTCCGCTGCAGCTCGAGGTCCCAGATCCCGAGCGCGGATATCTGCGGCGCCGCCGAGAGCGCGCCGGTCAGCAGCGTGAAGAGCGACTCCCGGTCGGCCAGGGTGACCTCGCGGCGCTCGATCTGCTGGCCGATGAACTCGGCCTGGTCGAGAGCGGGCGTCAGGTGGGCCCGGATCCCGCCTTCCATGGTCTCGATGACCAGGACCGAGATCTCCTTGACCAGCTGGAAGGTGTTCTCGCGGTTGGCCTGGAGCTGCAGGATCAGCACGGTCGCCGAGGTCAGGAGCACCAGGGCGCCGATGGCGCAGGCCAAGGTGATCGAGATCGGCAGTCCCGCGACATGCCGGCGCCAGCGGGCACGCGGCCGTGTCGCCTCCGACGGTGCTGACGTCATCCGAGCCTCCGGCACCACTCGCTACTGGCCGGAGGATAACAGAGCGACTCGTCACTATGGCATGGCCTTCGGGCGATGCCCTGCCGCAGCCGAAAAGACCTCGGCCGCCCCTTTTTGGGGGGCGGCCGAGGGTAGCGAGCGGAGGCGCAGGGTTAAGCGGTGAAGAGACGTGCCCCTTGGGGCGAGGGTCCTGCGTCTCGGTTGCGCTCGCGTGGGGAGACCGTTGCGATCGGGGGCCGATCAGCCGCCGGCGCCGTTGATGGTCGAGGCGACGGTCGAGAACATGGTGCCGAGCGAGGTGCCGAGGGACTGGAAGGCGGTGATGCCGGCAACGGAGACGAGGGCTGCGATCAGGCCATACTCGATGGCGGTGGCGCCCGACTCGTCCTTGAGGAATTCGGTGATGGTCTTCATGGCTGCGTTCTCCGGTGTGTCGGCTTGTTGTCTCAAGTTTCGAAAGACTATACAGCAAAATCCTCGATAATGGCAAGTAGTTTCGTTTCATTATTAAAGTAATGTTGAGGTCTATTTTGGATTTATTTGACTAAAATCCAATGTATCGGGTGCGTTGCGGGAGGCCATCGTGGCGCCATCGGGACTATCCGAAAAAGCCTCGGCCGCCCCTTTTGGGGGGCGGCCCCCCGATGTCCGAAAAAACCTCGGCCGCCCTTTTGAGGGGGCGGCCGAGGGTCGCGAGCGGGAGGCGCAGGTTAGCTGGGTGAAGAGACGGGAGACCTGGTGTGTGTCTGCGGCCTTCGTCTGCGCTCGCTTGGG
>JANQLT010000066.1 GCA_028280455.1 Kiloniellales bacterium | reverse complement strand
GGCCGTCATTCTGGTGGTCTCGGTTGGCGAACTGGCCCGCCTGTGGGGTGCCGATCTTGGCCGCGAGGGCGGTCACTGGATAGCGGCGACGCTGGACGTCATCCTCGTCGTCTATATCGCGGTCGCCGCCTTCCGCTCGCTGAACAGCTTCATCGATCTGAAGATCATCGAGGAAGGCGGCACATTGGACGATTCGCCGGGCATGCCGGGCGAAACCGACAATGAAGGCGGTGTCGGCCAGTCGCGCCTGGCCACGCTGCTGCCGATCTTCCGCAACTTCCTGACCGCCATCATCGTCGTGATCGCCTTCACCGCGGTGCTGTCTTATCTCGGCGTCAATGTCGCGCCGCTGTTCGCCGGTGCCGGCGTGGTCGGCATCGCCATCGGCTTTGGCGCCCAGACGCTGATTCGGGATATCTTCTCCGGAACCTTCTTCCTGATCGACGATGCCTTCCGCAAAGGCGAATATATCGAGATCGATCAGGTCAAGGGCGTGGTGGAGAAGATCTCGATGCGCTCGTTCCAATTGCGCCATCATCTGGGTGCCCTGCACACGGTCCCGTTCGGCGAGATTCACCAGCTAACCAACTATTCGCGCGACTGGGTGATGATGAAGCTGCCGCTGCGCGTCACCTACGACACCGACGTCGAGAAGGTGCGCAAGCTGATCAAGAAGCTCGGCCAGGAGCTGCTCGAGCACCCGGAGGAGGGCCCGAAGTTCCTCGAGCCGCTGAAGTCGCAGGGCGTCTATCGCATGGAGGACTCGGCGATGATCATCCGGGTCAAGTACATGACCCGGCCCGGCGACCAGTTCACCACCCGCAAGCTGGTCTACGCCAGGATCCGCGAGCTCTTCGAGAAGGAAGGCATCCACTTCGCCCACCGCGAGGTCACCGTGCGGGTTGCCGAGACGCCGAACGGCCGGCCGCTGAGCGCTGGCGAGAAGGAGGCTTTGGCCGGCGCCGTCGCGCCGCTGCCGGACCCCGAGACGGGTTTGGCGAAGGCGGCGGGTTAGAGCGGCTTCTCGAGCGTGGTGCCGAGGGGCCCGAAGCCGCTTTTCCGGTAGAGGCCGAAGGCCGACTCGTTCTCGGTCAGGACGCCGACGCGCAGCCAGCGCGCACCGGCGGTCCGCGCCTCGGTCTCGGCACGATCGAGCAGCCGGCGCCCGATACCCTGGCCGCGGCAGCGCTGCGTGACCGCGAGGTCTTTCACCAGAGCGTAGGTGAAGTCGACTTCGATCACCTCGTCTTCCGAGGAGACCTCGGTCAACAAGGCAAGGTAGCCGACGGCCTCGCCGTCCAGGGTGGCGATCAGGATCTTGCCCCTATGCTTCGCGCAGGACTCGAGCAGGTGCTCGAGATACCAGTCGCCGAGCGCCTCCGGCGGCTTCATGCGGTCGTAGAACGACAGCTCGGCCGTCTGCAGCTCGCGCGCCAAGGCGATCACCGCCGGCCCGTCGGCAGCCTCGTAGTCGCGGATGTCGATCTCGGTCATGGCGGCGGCCTATCGCATGGCCCTTCGCCGGCTGTCAACGGAGCCTTCCTCGGGCTCGGCTCCGCCCGGGGGTTGCGGCTTCCGGAGACCGCCCCGGCCACGTATAAAGCGCCTCGATCGAGCTTCAGGGGGGAGACAAGTCTTGGCATTCAGCGGAATGAACTATCTGGCGGTGCTGGTCGCGGCGGTCGCCGGCTTCGCGTTCGGCTCCGTCTGGTACGGCGTGCTGGGCAAGGCCTGGTTGGCGGCGCTCGGCAAGCCGCAGGAGAGCTTCAAGCCGCAGCCCTTGCCCTTCATCGTCGCCTTCGTCTGCCAACTGGTCATGGCCTGGATGCTGGCCGGGCTGATCGGCCACCTGGGCGAGGTGACCTTGAGCGGCGCGGTCATCTCGGCCGGCTTCGTCTGGTTCGGCTTCGTCCTGACCACCATGATGGTCAACCACCGCTTCCAGATGGCGCGCTGGTCCCTGAGCCTGATCGACGGCGGCCATTGGCTCGGCGTCCTGCTGGTCATGGGCCTGGTGATCGGGCTGTTCGGCGTCTAGCGCGGCTCGGTGCAAATCCACAGGTGCAGGGGAGGGAGAGCGGTCACGGCGCGTATCACATCTCGTCGAGTGAGCATCCAGGATGGGAGCGACAAGACATGCGCCTTTCACGCAGCCTCCTGCCCATCGCGGCGGCCCTGGGCATCGCCCTGGCCGCGGCCGCGCCGGCCCGGGCCCAAGGCATGGATACCATCCTGCAGGTCCTGGTCGACGTCCTGGCCGCCACCGCGCAGAGCGAGGGCGACGGCTACCAGGCCCGGCGGGCGTACGAGGCCGAGCTGGACACCATCGCCGACGAGCGGCGCCGCGTGATCGAGGACTTCGACCAGCACCGCAGGGAGATCAAGCGCGCCGCCAAGCGCTCGATCCAGGAAATCCGCGACTACGTGCCCCGCAAGCGCGAGCGGCGCCGGCGGATTCGCGACGTCAGGGACTGGCGCGACCGTGAGCTGCAGCGCCTGGACGAGGAGGAGGCCTGGCGGCTGAGCGATCTGGATCGCCGGCGCGACGAGGCCGAGCGGCGCTACGACTACCGGCTCGGCTACAGCAACTATGCCCCCGGGACCCTGCAGACCGGCGGCTACAGCCCGATCCTGGACCTGCTGCAGCCCCGCTGAGCCGCCCCGGGGCCGGCGAAGCGGGCGGTTGCCTTTGGACCGCCGGGCCGCCATATCTCGGGGACGATGTTATCCCCTTCCGCATAAGCGCCGGCCAGGCGCTGGAGCCGGGCGCGCCTGACCCTCGGGAACGCGCCCGCCGTCTCGTCTAGGGAGCCGAGAGGTCAAAGATGCCCCTTCCGTCGATCGCCAAGCCCCTCCTGCTGGCCCTGCCCCTCCTGCTGCTCGCCCCGGCCGCCGGTCATGCCTCCTGCACGGACAAGCCGAAGCCGGGAGTCGACTGGTCGAACTGCACCAAGACCAAGGTCATCATGAAGGGCGACGAGTTCGACGGCGCCAAGTTCCAGAAAGCCGACCTCAGCGCCTCCACCTTCTCGGGCTCGAGCTTCAAGGAAGCGAACCTGGTCCGCGCCAACCTGACCCGCACCAGCTTCCGCGACGCCGACCTCGAAGGCGCGGACCTGACCAAGGCCTTCGGCCAGCGCACCAGCTTCAAGGGCGCCAAGATGGCCGGCTCGACCCTGTCCAAGGCGGAGATCCTGCGGGCGAACTTCGACGGGGCGGACCTGACCGACGCCGACCTCTCCAAGGCCGAGCTGTCGCGGGCAATCATGACCGACGCGACCCTCGACGGCGTCAACCTGCAGCACGCCAACATCACCCGCGCGGATCTCCGCGGCGCGAGCCTGGCCGGGACCGATTTCCTCGGCGCCTACATGTATCTGACGCACCTGGAAGGCATCGACCTGTCGCAGGCCCGGAACCTGACCAGCCAGCAGCTCGAGATCACCTGCGGCGACGACGACACCAAGCTGCCGGAAGGCGTGGAGAAGCCAGCCTCCTGGCCCTGCGTCCCCGACGAGTAAGCTCCCCATCGCCCTCACGACCGGCCACTTGGCCGCTTGAAGGCGTCCGGGCCGGGGCCTAAAGTCCCGGCCTTTCTCATGCGGAAAGCGTGACGGGACGGGGGGTTAGGCATGGCTGAACGGCTGCAGTGCATTTCGCCGGTCGACGGCAGCGTCTATGTCGAGCGGCCGCTGGCCGACGCGGCCCAGGTCGAGACGGCGCTGGCGGCGGCGCGCCGGGCGCAGGACGCTTGGCGGCAAATCGCGGTAGAGGAGCGCGCCGTGCTACTCAGCCGCGCGGTCGACGCCTTCGTCGATCAACGCTCGGTCATCGCCGAGGAGATCGCCTGGCAGATGGGCCGTCCCGTCGGCCAGGCGGGCGGCGAGGTCTCCGGCTTCGAAGAGCGCGCCCGCTACATGATCGAGATCGCGCCCGAGGTGCTGGCCGACGTCCGGCCCGGCGCGAAGCAGGGCTTCACCCGCTTCGTGCAGCGCTCGCCCCTGGGCGTGGTCTTCGTCGTCGCGCCCTGGAACTACCCCTACCTGACGGCGGTGAACGCGGTGGTGCCGGCGCTGATGGCCGGCAACGCGGTGGTCCTCAAGCATTCCGCCCAGACGCCGCTCTGCGCCGAGCGCTTCTCCGAGGCCTTCGTCGCCGCCGGCCTGCCCGAGGGCGTCTTCCAGTATCTCCACCTGGGCCATGCCGCGGCGATCGGCCTGATCGAAAGCGGCGCCGTCGACTTCGTCTCCTTCACCGGCTCGGTCGAGGCCGGCCACAAGGTGCAGCACGCGGCGGCCCGGCACTTCCTGGGCGTCGGCCTGGAGCTCGGCGGCAAGGACCCGGCCTATGTCCGGGCCGACGCCGACATCGAGCACGCGGCCGTCAACGTCATGGACGGCGCCTTCTTCAACGCCGGCCAGTCCTGCTGCGGCATCGAGCGGGTCTATGTCCATGCCGACGTCTACGACCGCTTCCTCGAGGCCGCGGTCGCCGAGGTCGAGAAGCTGAAGCTCGGCGACCCGACGCAGCCGGGCACGACGCTCGGGCCCATGGTGCGCGGCGCGGCGGCCGATTTCGTCCGCGAGCAGAGCGCCGAGGCGGTCGCGGCCGGCGCCCGCGCGCTGGTCGCGCCGCAGCAGTTCGAGACCGGCAAGCCCGGCTCGCCCTACCTGGCGCCGCAGATCCTGGCCGACGTCAGCCACGGCATGCGGGTCATGACCGAGGAGAGCTTCGGGCCGGTCGTCGGCGTCATGAAGGTCAGCTCCGATGCCGAGGCCATCACCCTGATGAACGACAGCGCCTTCGGCCTGACGGCCTCGGTCTGGACTCGCGACGAGGAGGCCGCGCTGGCGATCGGCGAGCGGGTCCAGACCGGCACCTTCTTCATGAACCGCTGCGATTACCTCGACCCGGCCCTGGCCTGGACCGGAGTCAAGGACTCCGGCCGCGGCTGCAGCCTGTCGCGCATCGGCTACGAACAGCTCACCCGCCCCAAGTCCTTCCACCTGCGCACCGCCATCTGACACCAAGCGCCCGCCGGAGCCTGCAACGCCATGACCGACGCCACCGACCCCAAGGCCGCCTACAAGGCGAGCTGGAGCTATCCGACCCAGATGATCTTCGGGCCGGGCCGGATCCGGAACCTGCACCTGGCCTGCAAGGGGCTCGGCATGTCGCGGCCGCTGCTGGTGACCGACCCCGGGCTCGCCGGCTTGCCGATGATCCGCGACGCGGTCGCCGCCAACGAGGCGGAGGGGCTGCCGACCGGCCTGTTCAGCGAGGTCAAGGCGAACCCGGTCGGCCGCAACGTCGAGGCGGGGGTCGCCGCCTACCGCGAGGGCGGCCACGACGGCGTCATCGCCTGGGGCGGCGGCAGCGGGCTCGACGCCGCCAAGGCGATCGCCCTGATGGCCGGGCAGAGCCGGCCGCTCTGGGACTTCGAGGACGCCGGCGACAACTGGAAGCGCGCCGATCCCGACGGCATCGCGCCGGTCGTCGCCGTGCCGACCACCGCCGGCACCGGCTCCGAGGTCGGTCGCGCCTCGGTGATCGTCAACGAGGAGAGCCACACCAAGATCATCGTGTTCCATCCCAAGATGCTGCCGGGGACGGTG
This sequence comes from Kiloniellales bacterium, assembly GCA_028280455.1. Lineage (GTDB taxonomy): Bacteria > Pseudomonadota > Alphaproteobacteria > Kiloniellales > JAKSDN01 > JANQLT01. The sequence goes on along the minus strand of JANQLT010000066.1, from coordinate 25,752 downwards.
ATCTCCGATCCCGAGCTGACCGTCGGCCTGCCGCCGCACATCACCGCGGCGACGGGCATGGACGCCCTGGCGCATTGCCTGGAGGCCTACTGCGCCCCGGGCTACCACCCCATGGCCGAGGGCATCGCCGTCGAGGGCATGCGGCTGGTCAAGGAGTGGCTGCCGAAGGCCGTCGCGGACGGCGGCGACCTGGCGGCGCGCAGCAACATGCTGGCCGCCGCCAGCATGGGCGCCACCGCCTTCCAGAAGGGCCTCGGCGCGATCCACGCGCTGAGCCATCCGGTGGGCGCGCTCTACGACACCCACCACGGCCTGACCAACGCCGTGGTCATGCCCTACGTGCTGGCCTTCAACCGCCCGGTCATCGAGGCCAAGATGGCCCGGCTGGCGGCTTGGCTCGGCTTGCCGGAGGACTCCTTCGAGGCGGTCATGGCCTGGATGCTCGAGCTGCGGCAGTCGCTGTCGATTCCGGCCACGCTCAAGGACATCGGCGTCGACGACCAGCGGCTCGACCAGCTCTCCGAGATGGCCGCGGTCGACCCGACGGCCGGCGGCAACCCCTTGCCGCTCGACCCGGCCACCTGCCGCGGCCTGCTGGTCGACTGCCTGGAGGGCCGCTTGGCGGCCTGAAGGCGCGACTCGCGCGCTTAAGATAATTTCGCGACAACCGGCGAGGGCGGCCATTTCCTGTCGCCCCGGGCCCTACTTGCCCTAACCTTCCGTCTATTTATAGATCATTAAGTTCCGCCGCGTTGAATGTTTAGCGGCGATTGTGGATATTGGACTCAAGCCTGTCGGGCCAGCAAGGACGGGCGTGGGTTCAGGGAGGAAGCCGCCGATGCCGCTGTTCGACCATCCCGAGTTCGACGAGCACGTCGAGGTCGCCTTCTGCCGCGACCCGGCCAGCGGTCTCAAGGCCATCATCGCCCTGCACAACCTGAGCCGCGGCCCCGCGCTGGGCGGCTGCCGCATGTGGCCCTATGCCGACGAGGCGGAGGCGCTGACCGACGTGCTGCGGCTGTCGCGCGGCATGACCTACAAGTCCGCCTTGGCCGACCTGCCCTACGGCGGCGGCAAGTCGGTGATCATCGGCGACCCCCGGGCCGACAAGAGCGAGGCCCTGTTCCGCGCCATGGGCCGCTTCGTCGAGTCCCTGGGCGGGCGCTACATCATCGCCGAGGACGTCGGCATGAGCGTCGCCGACATCGAGACCATGGGCCGGGAGACGGCCCACGTCGCCGGCGTCGCGGCCGGCGGCTCGGGCGATCCCTCGCCGGCGACGGCCTGGGGCGTATTCCAGGGCATCCGCGCTGCCGTCCGCCACCGCCTGGGCGCGGAGACGCTGGACGGCGTCCGGGTCGCGGTGCAGGGCTTGGGCAGCGTCGGCTTCCATCTCTGCCGCGCTCTCTCCGAGGCCGGCGCCAGGCTGGTCGTGACCGATCTCAACCAGCAGGCCGTGGCCCGCGCCGTCGACGAGCTCGGCGCCGAGGCCGTCGCGCCCGACGCGATCGTCACCGCCGAGGCCGAGGTCTTCGCGCCCTGCGCCTTGGGTGCCGTGATCGACGACCTGGCGATCGAGCGCCTGAAGGCGGTGGTTGTCGCCGGCTCGGCCAACAACCAGCTCGCCGCGCCGCGCCACGGCGCCGCGCTGCGCGACAGCGGCCGGCTCTACGCGCCGGACTACGTGATCAACGCCGGCGGCGTCATCAACATCAGCCACGAGACCCGCCCGGGCGGCCGGCCCTACGACAAGCAGGCGGCCTTCGCCCATGTCGCGAAGATCCACGACACGCTGTTGGAGATCTTCGCGCGTGCCGACAAGGCCGGCATCCCGACCTCCGAGGCCGCCGACCGCCTGGCCGAGACCCGCTTCAAGCCCGCCGGCCTCGCCGCCGCCGCCTGAGCTCGGCTTCCTACCCGCCTTCGGACCCGGCCGATTGCCGGGTCGGCCGGAACAGCAGCAGATAGACCGCGACGATCAGGAGCGCGGTCAGCAGGGTTTCCGTGTAGGTGGTGTAGCGCCGCAACAAGGGCTCGACCACCGCGACGGCCGTGAAGTTGCCGAGGTGAAAGAGGGTCGCCAGAAACAGGCAGATCGAGAGGGTATCGCGGCGCCAGAGATGGGCCAGGAAGGCCAGGCCGAAAACGGCGGCGATGAACAGCATCATGTAGTAGCCGCCGAGGCCGAATTTCACGTTGTGGAAATAGAGCTTGATCACCGGTAGGGGGTCGGCCCGCAGCAGGCGCAGCGCCATGGTCATGGTGATGCGGTCGATCTCGAAGTTGTCCTCGATGCCGCGCTCCCTCAGCAGCCGCTTGACCGTCTGATGGACGATCAGGTTGTAGGAGCCGGAGAAGTGGTTGTAGTAGTGATTCACGAAGACCCGCTTGTCGCGGAGCGATTCATAAAGGCCTCCGAGGCGCGTCAGATTCTGGTGCACCGCGTCGAAGAGCTCTTGTATCACCGGCTCGTCGTCGAACAGCGCGCGGTCCTCGGCGCTGGAGAAGTAGATCGGCGCCACCGAGAGCTGAATGCCGGTGAAGGGGATGGTCTCGAACTTGCCGCTCCTGGCGTAGACCGAGGCGCGCTCGCCCAGGTGCGCGCCCAGCATCGTCGCCGCGAAGGCGGCGGCCAGCAGCAGCTTCGGCCCGAGGCGCCCGGGAAAGAAGAACAGCACGTAGGCCACGACCAGGGCGAAGGCCGGGTAGACGAAGAGGAACTGCTTGCGGGTCAGGACCAGCAGCAGCAGCGCGGCCAGGAACCAGAACAGCGGCCGCAGCGACTTGTCGGCGACGCCGTGCAGCAGCAACGAGAAGCCGATCAGATAGAGCGGATAGCAGAGGCCTTCCGTGTGCACCGTGTTGCCGTAGCGGTAGTCGCCGAAGAAGTAGGGCGTCAGGACCGTCAAGAAGAGGATGACCGAGAGCCACGGCGGTATGGCGAAGATCGCCTCGAGGCTTCGGCTGAAGACCCAGGCGCCTGCCAGCCCGAAGAGAAGCTGCAGCGCGACCAGCAGCCCGTAGTTGGACGGCTCGAGCTTGTTCTCGAGCGTGCCGAGGGTGGCGTTGTAGGCCTGCAGCAGCCAGACGTAGCCCGGCGAGCGGAAGTCGAGCGCCTCGATGTAGTGATCGCTGTCGCCGCCGAAGCGGGGGCCGTCGGCGAGCAGGCCGCCGAAGATGCCGAGCGAGATGATCGCGAGCGCGATCAGGCCGGCTTTCCGCGCCGTCGGGCCGGTCGAGACCAGGGCGCCGAACAAGCCGGGCCTCGCCGCCGCGGGCCCGCCGGCGCTGTCTTCGGGAGGACGCGTCACGACCCGTGACTCCGGCGCGGCTGCGGCGTCCCTCAGCCGGCCGAGCTGCCGAGGGCGATGACGCTGACCCCGCCGACGATCAGCAGCGCGCCGAGGCCGTAGGTCAGGGTCAGCCGCTCGCCGAAGATCACCGAGGCGAACAGGGGCACGAGCACGAAGCCCAGGGCGGCGAAGGGGTAGGCCCGGCTCAAGGGCACCTGCTGCAGCAGGTAGATCCAGAGCAGGGTGGTCACGCCGTAGAGGCCGATGGCCGCCCAGATCGCCGGGTAGGCGGCGAGGGAGGGCAGGCTCGCCAGGCTGTCGATACGCGGCGTGCTGTCGGCGCCGTGCTTGAAGAGGATCTGGCCCAGCGACAGCAGCAGGGCGAAGACGACAAGCAGGATGATCTCTCGGATAGCCAATTGCCCACCTCGTATCTATGTTTCTTCCGAGAGGCCCCGGATACGCGTCTATCTGGCCGAAAAACCTAGCAGAACCGGCAGGCGAAGACGACAGAGGCCTTGCCGGCCGGCGCGCGCCCTCCGGGCTGCGGCGGCGAGACGAGGAGAGCGGGACAGGGATGGACATGGTTGCGAGCCGACTCCTCGCGCCGGACGAGCCCGCGCCCTTCCGGGTCTATCGGGAGGCCGGCGCCTCGCCCTTCTTCCTGACCTGCGACCATGCCGGCAACCTGATTCCCAAGCGGCTCGGCAGCCTCGGGCTGACGCCCATCGACCTGGCCCGGCACATCGCCTGGGACGTCGGCGCCGTCGGCGTGGCCCGCCGGCTCTCCGCGCAGCTCGACGCCACCCTGGTGACCCAGACCTACTCGCGCCTGGTGATCGACTGCAACCGCCAGCCGAGCCGGCCCGATGCCATGCCGGAGGTCAGCGAGGCGACCCCGATCCCCGGCAATCGGGGCCTGCTGCCCGAAGAGACCGCGACGCGCGTCGCCGAGATCCACCGGCCCTATCACGAGACCATCGCCCGGCTGCTCGACGAGCGGGCCGCGGCCGGCCGGCGCAGCGTGCTGATCGCCGTGCACAGCTTCACGCCGGTCTACCACGGCGTCGAGCGCCCCTGGCAGATCGGCCTGCTCTACAACCGCGACCCGGCCCTGGCGCTCTGCCTCAAGGAGATCCTGGTCGAGGACGGCAGCCTCTGCGTCGGCGACAACGAGCCCTACCGGGTCGGCGACGAGACCGACTACGGCATCCCCGTGCACGGCGAGAAGCGCGGCATCACCAGCCTGGAGATCGAGATCCGCCACGACCAGATCGAGACCCTGGCCGGCCAGGAGCGCTGGGCGGAGCGCTTGGCCGAGTGGTTCACCGAGGCCCTGCGCCGCCTCGATGCCATGGCGGACGTGCTGTGAGAACGCTGCTGGTCATCGCCATCCTCTTCGTCGCCGCGTCGGCCGCGACCTTCGCGCGCTACGAGAGCTTCAGCCCCTGCGACTGGATGGCCCGCGACCTCGAGGCCAAGACCGGCTGGCCGAGCCTCGCCGTGGAGGCGCGCATCAAGGCCTATTTCCTGCTCGACGGCATCGTCGACCCCGACCCGGTCGACTGCCTCTTCGCCTGGTGGGGCGTCCGCCGCGAGGGCCTGCCGCCGGAAACCTGAGGCTCGGTCCGACACGACTGCGGCGGCTGTCTAGCCGAGCATTTCTTCGATTCCAGCGCCGTCTGTTTGGCGTCGCTGACTTGGCTGAAAGCTCGAACATTGTCAGATCTAATCCAGACGGGACGGTGGATAACTGGCACTATTTAGTGTATTAGGCATCTGCCAAGGCACTACATGAGGGAGGTGCCCGATGGACGCCATCTATGAAAAGCACCTGAGCTTTGGCGTCGATGTCCCTCTTGGGCAGGAAAAGTTCCGAGAGCTGGTCATCTACATCGCCCAGCGCTGCCAAGAGGCGGAGTACTTCGGGGCGACAAAGCTGAACAAGATTCTGTACCGGGTCGACTTCGAAGCGTTTCGGCGTCTCGGGCGGCCGGTCACGGGCGCGGTCTATTTCAGATTGCCGAATGGGCCGGCGCCGAAGGCTCTAGTGCCTGTTCGCGATAGCCTGGTGGCAGAAGGCGCAATCTCGATTGAGGAACGCCCAATGGGCAATCGCGTGCAGCATCGAGTAGTCCCACTTCGTGATCCGGACGTTTCACTCTTCACCGCCGCCGAGCTGCGGTTGACCGAAGAGGTTATCAGAGACCTTTGGTCGGCGACGGCGGATGAGGCGAGCAATGCTTCGCACGATATTGTTTGGAATTCGCGGCAAGACCGAGACCTGATTCCGTACGAAGCTGGTCGTCTCGACAACGGTCCACTGACCGATGATGACATCAAGCGTACGCGAGAACTTGTGAGAGAGTTTGGCTGGCTTGGAGACTGAGCCTCGACATGGAGCGGTGGCATGTTATCGAGGAGGCCAGCTTCGAGACTTCCGCAGCCCAACTCGGTGGTGCGCGCCGGGTTGACGAGGCTTTGGCTCCAATAATGGATGCTGTCGAGCGGAACCCGCTTGCGTTTCCAGAGGTGCCGCAGATGCCAGGTATCCGAGTGGCCAAGACCACGTTGGCCGTGAAGGGGTTGGAGCTAGTACCTGCCATGCGAGTGTGGCTGAAACCTATCGAAGAGACACGGACGGTCTATTTGCTGTATGTCGATATGGCGCCGGCAAATGACATGGCATTTGGAGATATCTTTCGCTAGGACGCCGCTAGAGAATCCTTAAGACGACAAGCTCTAAGCGTTCGACAAATAGGACAGTGTGGAATGCAGCAAAGGGGCTAACACGAGTCTGCTGTCCGCTGCTGTCAGGAGACCGCCCGGCGCCGCTCGTCGGCCGGCGACCCGGCCCCTATGCTGGCGGCGACGCCGGACCAGGAGACCGCCGATGGCCGATCAGGACTGCGCCCTGTCGCTGTTTCGCCAGCTCGCCCACAACAACCTGCTGGCCAATCACCGCCTCTACGGCGCCTGCGCTCGCTTGAGCGAGGCCGAGTACCGGGCCGAGCGGCCCTGCTTCTTCAAGACCATCCACGCCACGCTGAACCACATCCTGCTGGTCGACGAGCGCTACCTGGAGCGCCTGGAGGGCGGCAGCCCGGCGCCACTGGACAACGACCTCGAGCTGCATGCCGAGCGTGCGCCCCTGGCCGCCGCCCAGGCCGCGGTCGACCGGCGCCTGCTCGGCTTCGTCGAGGCCCTGGGCGTCGAGGACCTGGGCCGGCCGGTCCGCTACGTCGCCTGGAACCGGCGGCAGATCGAGAACCCGATGTCCGCCGTGCTGCTGCATCTCTTCCTGCACCAGACCCACCACCGCGGCCAGGTCCACGACCTGCTCAGCCAGACCGGCGTCGCGCCGCCGCAGCTCGACGAGTTCCTGCTGGCGGAGGACGTCGAGCAGCGCGCGGGTGACATGGCGGCCTTGGGGCTGGCGCCGTAGGCGGTGCAGGCTGACTGCAGCGACCCTTGTGAACGCCAGCACCCACGTCGATAGCCTTGGCACAACTTCAGTCATGCTCGGGCTTGACCCGAGCATCCATCTCGCGCGTGGCAATGTCGGTGCGCACAGGAACTCGGGCACGTGCAGACTGCTCCATGGACCCTCGGGCCGTCGCCCGCCGAAGGGCTATGGCCCGCAGGCGGGTCAAGCCCGAGGGTGATCTTCTTTCGGTTGGTGTGCGGCCCTGGGCTTAGCGACGTAGGCGGTGCAGGCCGAGCGCGGCGGCCATGCCGGCCGTGACCACGGCGACGCCGAGCAGCTCGAGCCCGGTCGGCACCTCGCCGAGGGCCGGGTAGGCCAGCAGGACCGCCGTGCCCGGGACCAGGGCGGCGAAGATGGCGCCGCGACCGGCGCCGAGCAGCGCCACGGCGCGGGTGTAGAGCAGCAGCGCCAGGACCGCCGCGAAGAGTCCCTGGAACAGGCCCTGGAACAGGGTTTCTTCCAGCGGCGCCGTGAAGATGCGCGGCTCGGCGAACAGCAGGTAGAGAGGCAGGTAGAAGACCATCGAGAGCACGGAGACCAGGGCCGTGGCGTGCAGCGGATCAACCGACCAGAAGCGCGAGGCCACGGTGTAGACGGCCCAGAGCAAACCGCCGGCGACGAACATCAGGTCGCCGCGCCAGGCACCGGGGCCGCCGGCGGTCAGGCCCTCCCAGCCGATCGTCAGCACGCCGGCCAGGATCACGCCGAGGCCGGCCAGGCGCGCCTTGTCCGGCCGGTCGCCGAGGAAGATCCAGGCGCCGAGCGCGGAGAAGCCGAGCATGCAGCTCGGCACGATGACGCCGGCATGGCCGGCCGGGGCCAGGGCGAGGCCGCCGACCGTGACCAGCACGTAGGGCACGCCGGCCCCCGCGGCCAGCAGCAACGCGCCGGGCCAGGCGACGCCGCCCAGGCAGCGGCGCCAGACCAGCGGCAGAAGCAGCAGCCCGGCGACGCCGAAGCGCAGCGCCGTGATGTCGTGGGGCGTCAAGCTGTGCTGCACGCCGAGGCGGGAGACCACCGGCCAGGCGCCCCAGATCAGCGCGGCCAAGGTGCCGTAGAGGATGCCCGCCGAAAGGCCGTCATTTGTCGCGCCAAGCCCTGTGGTCATGGCTCGAGTCCCTTGTCGAGGGCCGCCATGCTAGGCGCGCGCCGCCGGCGTCCAGCGGCGGAATCGGTGCCTAGTCGCAGTTTTTCGGCTTTCTGATCCATAGAAACGCAGATATTCTGCACTCATGGAGCAACTCGATCAGTTCGACGTCGCGATCCTGAACCAGTTGCAGGACGACAACCGGGTCACCTCGGAGGTCATCGCCGAGCGGGTCGGCCTGTCGCCGACCGCCTGCCAGCGCCGGATCAAGCGCCTGCGTGCCCAAGGCACCATCGCGCAGGAGATCGCGGTGCTCGAGCCGGACCTGATCGGCGGCCGCCTCACCCTGGTCGTGCAGGTGATCCTCGCCCGGGGCCGCGCCGACATCGTCGACGCCTTCAAGCGCGAGATCCAAGCGATCCCCGAGGTGCAGCAGTGCTACTACGTGACCGGCGAGGCGGACTTCATCCTGATCGTCACCGCCGAGGACATCGCCGCTTACGAGCGCTTCACCCGGCGCGTCTTCCGCGACAACGCGAACATCCAGAAGTTCCACACCAACGTGGTCATGGAGCCGGTCAAGGTCGGCTTGCGGATTCCGCTTTAGCCGCCGCTACCCCCGGGCCCGAAGCTCCTTGCGCATGATCTTGCCCGTCGCGGTCATCGGCAAGGAGTCGACGAAGGCGACCTCGCGCGGGTACTCGTGGGCGGCCAGGCGGGCCTTGACGAAGGCCTGGATCTCGGCGGCCAGCGCGTCGCTCTCGGCTTGGCCCTCCTGCAGGACCAGGTAGGCCTTGACCCGCTCGGTGCGCAGCGGGTCGGGCACGCCGACCACGGCGGCCAGTGCCACGGCCGGGTGCTTGAGCAGGCAGTCCTCAACCTCGCCGGGGCCGATGCGGTAGCCGGCCGAGGTGATGACGTCGTCGTCGCGGCCGACGAAGTGCAGATAGCCGTCGCTGTCCCTCATGCCCATGTCGCCGGTCAGCAGCCAGTCGCCGGCGAACTTGCGCTCGGTCGCCTCGGGGTTGTTCCAGTAGCGCAGGAACATCACCGGGTCGGGCGCGCGCACGGCGATCTGGCCGATGTCGTGGGCGGCGAGCGGCTGGCCGGCGGGATCGACCACGGCGACCTCGTGGCCCGGCACCGGCCGGCCCATGGCGCCGGGCTTGACCGGCATCAGGCCGGCGCAGTTGGAGACCACCAGGTTGCACTCGGTCTGGCCGTAGAACTCGTTGACCGTCAGGCCGAAGGTGGCGCGGCCCCAGTCGAGCAGCTCCTCGCCGAGGGTCTCGCCGCCGCTGCCGATCGAGCGCAGCCCGTAGTTCCAGCGCGCGTCGGGCCGCTCGACCCGGCGCATCAGCTTGAGCGCGGTCGGCGGCATGAAGGCGTTGCGCACGCCGAACTCGGCCATGATGGCGAAGGCCTCTTCCGGATCGAACTTGGGGAAGCGGTAGGCCAGGACCGGCACGCCGTGGTGCAGGCTCGGCAGCAGCACGTCGAGCAGGCCGCCGATCCAGGCCCAGTCGGCCGGCGTCCAGAAGAGGTCGCCCGGCTGGGGCAGGAACTCCTGCGGCAGCTCGACGCCGGGCAGATGGCCGAGCAGCACCCGGTGGGCGTGCAGCGCGCCCTTGGGCGGGCCGGTCGTGCCCGAGGTGTAGATGATCAGCGCCGGATCGTCGGCCGCCGTGTCGCGCGGCGTGAAGGCGTCCGAGGCCTCCTGCACCTCGCGCGCCAGGCCGAGGGCGCCCTCGTCCGGGCCGTCGCGGCTGAGGACCAGCGAGAGGTTCGGCAGACGAGGCCGGATCTCGATCAGCTTGACCAGGCCCTCGGCGTCGGTGATCAGCGCCTTGGCGCCGGAGTCCGCCAGGCGGAACTCCAAGGCCTCGGGACCGAAGAGCGTGAACAGCGGCACGGCGATGGCGCCGAGCTTGTAGATCGCCAGATGGGCGACCGCGGTCTCCGGCGCCTGCGGCAGTAGCACGCCGACCCGGTCGCCGGGCTCGACGCCGCGCGCCGCCAGCACGTTGGCCAGGCGGTTCGAGCGGCGCTTGAGCTCGAGGAAGGAGATCTCCTCGGCGCGGCCGTCGGCGCGGCGGTGGATCAGCGCCAGGCGGCCGGGCTCGCGCTCGGCCCACTTGTCGCAGGCATCGACGCCGATGTTGTAGCGCGCCGGCACCCGCCAGCGGAACGACGCCCGCAGCGCCTCGTAGCTCTCGGCCCTGGTCAGCATGCCCGGCCCTCCCCGCGGCCACGATAGCGGAGGCCGCGGCCCCGATGCCAGCGGCGGGGCTGAAACGGATGCCCGAAGCCGTTCCCTCCACCCTCGAGGGGAGGGTTAGGGAGGGGGGCTGCCGGACCGACGGTCCGGCCCGTTTCGAAAAGGGGTCTCTTCGATCGGCGGACGCCGGTCGGCCCCGCTCCTCGATCCTCCGCCTCGCGGGGGCAGGAAGGTCATCGGAGAGCGCTAGTCGTCGTCGGCGTCGGCCAGGACGGCTTCGAGGCGGTCGGCGAAGGTGCGCACGACCTTGACGCGGGCGAAGCGCTTGTCGTTGCCCTCGACCAGGCTCCAGGGCGCGGCGCGGGTGCTGGTGTACTGCACCATGTCGTCGACGGCGGCTTCGTAGTCGCCCCACTTTTCGCGGTTGCGCCAATCCTCGTCTGTCAGCTTCCAGCGCTTGTAGGGCGTCTTCTCGCGGAGCTTGAAGCGGGCGAGCTGCTCTTCCTTGGTGATGTGCAGCCAGACCTTGACCAGCACGGTGCCGTGCTCGATGAGCTGGTTCTCGAAGTCGTTGATCTCGGCGTAGGCGCGGCGCCACTCGTCCTCGCTGGCGAAACCCTCGACCCGCTCGACCAGGACGCGGCCGTACCAGGAGCGGTCGAAGATCGTCACGTGACCGGCCCGCGAGATCTGCCGCCAGAAGCGCCAGAGGTAGTGCTGCGCGCGCTCCTCCTCGGTGGGCGCGGCGATGCCGTTGACCTGGTAGTTGTGCGCGTCGAGCGCCGCGTGGACGCGGCGGATCGCGCCGCCCTTGCCGGCCGCGTCAGGGCCTTCGAAGACCAGGATGCTGGAGATGCCGTGCTGCTTGGCGCGGATGTGCAGGCCGTGCAGCCGGGCCTGCTGCTCGAAGAGCTGGGCCTCGTAGTCCGGCTTGTCGAGCGATTGGGTCATGTCGAGCGTGGAGAGCACGGTGATCGCGCCGGCGGGGTCGCTGCCGTTCAGCTTCTCGGCCTTGCCCTTCGCCTTGCCCTTGGGTTGCGGGACGGGCTTCGGCGGCGGAACCTCGGCGACTCCCTCGCGGGCCTCGGCCTCCGCAAGGCGTCGTTGCAGGTTGTCGCGCAGGATCGTGGCGACGGTCAGGCCCCGGTGATTGGCATCGACGCCTTCGACGATCGTCCAGGGCGCGGAGCCCGTGTTGGTCCGCGCGATGACCTGCTCGGCCGCGCCGATGAACTTGTCGTAGAGGCGCCAATGGTCCCAGTCCTTCTCCGTCACCCGGGCCTTGGTCAGCGGGTCGGCCTCGAGGTTCTTGAGGCGCTCCTCCTGGGCGTCCTGGCTCAGGTGCATCCAGAACTTCAGGATCAGGCAGCCGTCGACGGCCAGCGCCCGCTCGAAGGCGACGATGCGCTCGAGCCGCTTCAGGAAGGCGGCTTCGTCGATCTGGCCGTGGACCCGGTCGAGCACCGGGCGCGAGTACCAGGCGCTGAGGAACATGCCGATGCGGCCGCGCGGCGGCAGGTCGCGCCAGTAGCGCCAGAAGTCCGGTCGCTCGCGCTCGTCCTCGGTCGGCTTCTCGTAGGCCTGGGTGCTGAGCCAGCGCGGGTCCATCCACTCGTTGAGCAGACTGACCGTCTCGCCCTTGCCGGCGCCGTCGACGCCCGCGAAGACCAGGATGGTCTGAAAGTGATGCCCCTTGTGCAGCCTGTCCTGCAGCTCCAAGAGCTCCTCGCGCAGGCTGGGCACGGCCTTCTTGAAGACCTTCTTGCTTACCGCGCGACCCAGTTCCGCAGTCTCGAACATGATGATCTCTCCGACGGCCTATGCCCAATGGCGCGAGTCCTGCAGGGATCATATTAAGACATTGTTAATGTGTGGATTTGATTGCGATCAAATAGTGGGTGGGCTCCTTCTGTTCCGGCAAAAGAAACTCGGCGGCTAGCGCGTTTCCCGCTCACGCGGACTCACGGCGCCGGCCTACGGGCTCTACGAGCGCTTCGGCTTCGAGACCGCGGGCGATCCGAGCCGCTACATGCTGCTCGACCTGCCCCAGCCCGACGCTTGACCGGCGCCGCCCGGTCTTCAAGCTGGGCCGCATGAGACTCTCGATGTTGCTGCTGCTCACGGGCCTGCTCTCGTGGTCCGCCTCGGCCGCGGAGCCGCTGCAGGCCACCCGCAACCGGCTCCTGGCCGGCCTCGCCGCCGCCTGTCCGGCCGGCTTCGAGGATCCGCAGGCGCTCGCCGCCACGCTCGGCATCACCGCACCACCCGAGGTCGAGGACCGCGGCCATGCCAACGGCCCGAACCGCCGTCGCGTGACATTGCGGGATGGCGAGCGGGGCAGCCTGGCGGTCGTCGCGGCGCGGCGCGGTACCGCCTTGCAAAGCCTGACCCTCGAAGCCTACCGCGACGAGCGGCCGGTCATGATGCTGCGCAGCGCCGGCGATTGCGCGGTGATCATGGCCCGGGCCATCGTTTACGACGAGGCCGGGCAAGCCGTCGAGCTGATCCACCTGGATGGCGACCTCGCGCCGACGGAGACACGCGAGCCGCTCAACCCGCCGGTGCCGCCGGGCGAGGACCCCGGCGGCGTCCTGGTCGCCCAGGTCGACAGCGGCGTGAACTATCTGCTGCCGGCCATCGCCGCGCGCCTGGCACGCGATGCCGAGGGCGCTCTCCTGGGCTTCGACTATTGGGAGCTCGACCACCGGCCCTTCGACGGCAACCCGGCGCGCTCGCCCTTTTTTCCGATCCGCCACGGCACGGCGGTGGCCAGCGTCCTGCTGCGCGAGGCGCCGGACGTCAGGCTCCTGCCTTACCGCTACCCGCGCCCGGACATGGGCCGCATGGCCGCGCTGATCGAGGCGGCCGGCGCGGCCGGCGCCGCCATCGTCGCCATGCCGCTGGGCAGCCGGAACGAAGCGGAGTGGCAGGCCTTCGCGCGCGCCGCCGAGGCGCGGCCGGAGATGCTCTTCGTGCTCTCCGCCGGCAACGACGGCCGGGACATCGACGCGGCGCCGCTCTACCCGGCCGTGCTGACCTTGGAGAACCTGCTGGTGGTCACCTCATCCGATACCTTCGGCCGCCTGGCGCCGGGCTCCAACTGGGGCGCGCGCAGCGTCGACCTGATGGTGCCGGCGGAGCGCGTCGAGGTGACCGACCATCGCGGCGCTTCGGGCCTGGCCTCGGGCTCGAGCTACGCGGTGCCGCGGGTCGCCGCGCTGGCCGCGCGGCTCAAGGCGCGCAACCCCGACTGGGCGGCGGCCGAGCTCAAGCAGGCGATCCTGGCGCGCGCCGTGCCGCCGCTGAGCCGCGGCGCCTCGCCGGTGCGCCACGGCTGGATTCCCAACCCGGCGGACGACGGCTGACGGCGACGTGCTCGCGGTCAAGGCCGCGGCGGCGGGTCGTTCAGAAAGCGCTCGGCCGCCGGCGCCATCTGCGGGTTGAGGACCCTGAGCCGTTCGAAGGCCTGGCGGGCGAAGGCCTCGTCACCGCCCCAGACGCCGGCCTGGATGGCCAGGCGCAGCACCTGCAGGTCGTCGCCGGCCTTGTCGAAGAGCCAGCGTAGCTGCGGCAGGGCGTCCTCGTAGCGGCGCGCCAGGTTGTAGGTGACGACCAGCCCGAGCCGGCTGTTGATGGCGTTCGGGTCCTCGGCCAGCGCCTGCTCGAACAGCGCGATGGACTCCTCGCGGCGCCCCGTGCGGCCGAGGGTCTGGGCGGCGAGGTCGTAGAGCTGCCGGTTGCCGCTGCGCGTGCAGGAGGTGGCGACGGCCTTGGCCTCCTGCTCCTCCAGTGTGCGCCGGCCGGCCTGCTGCAGGTCCTCCAGCAGCAGCGTGCAGACGCGCAGGGCCGCGCCGATCGCGGCGCTGGCGTCCTTGTGCTCGGGTCCGCTGCGGGCTTCGAGCTTGGCGATCTCGGCCACCGGGATCGCTTCGAAGCGGCCTTCGCCGCCCGAGGCGACGATGCCGATCAGCCGGCCTTCGGCGTCGACCAGCGCACCGCCGCTGTTGCCGGGCTGGCTGTAGGCGCCGTGGTGCAGGCGGGCCAGCGGGTGACCCTCGGCCGGCAGGAGCTGCAGCGGGCCCGGGTCGTAGGCACGAATGGCGCCGCGGCCGAGGTCGGCGCCAACCGTGTAGAGCGCCGTGCCGGGCGCGGCCTCGGCGCGTTCCAGCAGCGGTCCCTCCGGCAGCGCGTCGGACTCCAGCAGCAACAGGTCGCCCGGGTAGTCGTTGGGCACGGCCCGCGCCGCGACGCGGCTGCCGTCGGCCAGGAACAGGACGATCTCCGCCTCGTCGGCGATGCCGTGGCGCGTGGTGACCAGGCGCTTGGGCCCGATCCGCACGGCGCTGGCCACCGGATCGAAGGCCGAGACCGCGAAGACCGCGTCGCGCGCCGCACAGACCGGCGCCGGCTGCGGGCAGTCCCGGGCGGCGGCTGGCGCCGACAGGGCGGCGATGAAGGCCAAGGCCAGCATCGCGCGGGTCAGCCAATTGTCGGCTCTCATGGGGACTCTCCGCAGATGGTATCGTCCCTGGCCGTCACCATGGCGCCTGCGCCTTCGCCATCAATGGGACTTGGCCGCGTGACAAGGGAGCGGGTCACTGTCCGTCCTGGGTGGCGCGCCATGCCGGCCAGTTGACGTCGGATAGCTCTTGGGTCCTTACGCTCTCCTCCGAGCTCAGTCTATCCATGAAGAGGACGAGGTTCAGGTGTGGAGACCGGGCGCTCGGCGCGATCAGGCTATCGAATTCCAGAAGGTAGGCCGCGGCGCCGATCTCTTGGCAGCGATCGTAGTTCAGCAATCCGTACTTGGCTTCCTCGACTCCCAGTCCGGCCAAGCTGGTCATGTCAGGGAGCATCAGAGTGCGCTTCGTCCGTACCTCGAGTCGCGCCAGTCTAACGTTCGAAGAGGAAAGGACGGGCGCTCTCGACAGGTGATAGTAGACCTCGGCCAAGGCGCCGTCCGAAGCCAGGCTCGTGTAGAGGGCATCGAAGGAGTTCGGCGGGTGCCAACGGCCGCCGGCTGCGTTGCCCACAAGAGGGTCGCGCGTTGCCCAGGTTACGCGCCATGCCGTTCCTTGGAACGCGTCGCTGCCTAGAGTCTCGAGAGCGTCCAGCAGCTCTCGATCGTGGACACGCGGACGACGCCTCATCTCGCGGCGCTATAGGTAGGACAGAGCTGCCAGGCGCTCTATGGCTGCCAGCACGTCCTCGGTGCGATCCGCGTGAATCAGGTCCACGGCCCGTTCGCCATCGAGCAGTGCGTTGCGGGCATAGAGCCAAGCGCGTGTTTCGTCGGGCGAGTAGAACTCGGACAGGCGATCGACGACATAGCGTAGATCTGAAAGGACCAACTGAGTTCTCGGCTGCGGTGCCGACTTTCCGGTCGACCAACGCGATACGGTCGCTTTGGAGACCTCCAGGACGTTCGCGACGTCGACACCCGATAGCTGGCCGCGTTCGCGAAGGTCTTCGAGGGTCTTCGCCACGGCGTTTGGAGCCATGCTCATGCCCGACGTGCCGCCATTCCAGGTTGAGTGGTCACGGGATAGGGACGCTCCTTTGACAGGGTGAGATATTGCATATCGGTTTCAGAAAGATCAATCTCTGAAACACTTTTGAGCCTGGTTCCGAAAGCTGTCAGGAATCGGCGGCCTAGTCCGGGCGTGGGCGCCTTGTTGACCGGACAGGCCCATTCAGGCCAAGTCCGTTAGGAAAGCCGAGCGCGATCGCACCTTGCTGGAGATGCCATGTTCCTGACCGACTTGCTGGCCGACAAGCGGATCCTGGTGACCGGCGGGGCGACGGGCCTCGGCAAGGCGATGGCCCGGCGCTTTCTCGATCTCGGCGCCCGGGTCACGCTCTGCGGCCGGCGCGAGGCGGTCTTGCAGGAGACCAAGGCCGAGTTCGATGCCGCCGTCGGCGAGCGCACCGCCGTCCACGCCTGCGACCTGCGCGACCCCGAGGCGGTCGAGGCCATGGTCGCGGCGATCTGGGCCGACCAGGGCGGCCTCGACATCCTGGTCAACAACGCCGCCGGCAACTTCATCGCCAAGTCCGAGACCCTGTCGCACCGGGCTTTCGACGCGATCATGGCCGTGGTGCTGCACGGCACGGGCTACGTCACCCTGGCCGCCGGCAAGCGCTGGCTGGCCGAGCGGCGGCCGGCCTCGGTGCTGTCCATCGTCACCACCTACGCCTGGACCGGCTCGCCCTACGTCATGCCCTCGGCCATGGCCAAGGCCGGCGTGCTGGCCATGACCCGCAGCCTGGCGGCGGAGTGGGGCGATCGGGGCATCCGGCTGAACGCCATCGCGCCCGGCCCCTTCCCGACCGAGGGCGCCTGGCAGCGCCTGGTGCCCAATCCCGACATCGAGGCGGCCTGGAAGGCGCGCATCCCGCTCGGCCGCTTCGGCGAGCACCAGGAGCTCACCGACCTGGCCGCCTACCTGGTCTCCGACCGCTCCGGTTTCATCAACGGCGAGGTGGTGACCATCGACGGCGGCGAATGGCTCAAGGGCGCGGCCGAGTTCGCCCTGATGGAGCAGCTCAGCGACGAGGAGTGGGCGGCGATGAAGGGACGCTAAAGCGCCCGGCTAGCTCGCGGACTGAGCGTCGATCCAGCGGCGCATGCGCCAGGAGATGTCGATCGAATGGGGGCTGCCGGCGGTCGGCTCGGCGAACCAGGCGAGGATGTTGCGCATGGCCCGGGCTTTCTCGCGCCGCTGCCAGAGCTGCGGGGTCCAGGCGCCGGCGCCGCCGCTGCGGCGGCGGTGCGGCAGCAGGGTCCAGGCCCGGCGGGGGCCGCCGGCGGTGCGCAGGGCGAGCGGATAGGGCAGGTAGTCCGGGCCCTCGAAGTGGGCGACACGCAGCAGCGCCGCGCGGTCGAGCCCCTCGGCCAGGGCGCCGCGCACCCGGCCCTGGCTGGCCTGCACCAGCACCGGGTAGCTGCCCTCCCGGGCTCGTACGCGCCGGTAGCCGTACAAGTCGGCGGCCTGCAGGGCGAGCTCGGGCGTACGATCGCCGAAGACTCCCAGCCGGACGTCCGGGTCGAGCAGCGTCCCGTAGAAGAAGAAGCTCACCATGGTTGGGGTGGCCTGCCGCGAGAAAGGGCCGGAGGGCGAAGCCCCGCTTATGCCGGGCCGGCCTTTCGGGATCAAGCGGCAAGCGCGTGAAACCCGATGCGCTCTGGGCTTTCGCCCCGATTTCCAAGGCCCTGGCGACACGCTAGAGTCGAGTCGGTCGCGCAGGACCCTTTTTCGTGAGGCTGCTGATGCCCTTGGACATGCAGGACTCGGCCGGTACGGGCGGCGTCTTCGTACCCTCGACCTGCCCGCATGACTGCCCGAGCGTCTGCTCCCTGGAGGTCGAGCGGCTCTCGCCGACGCGCATCGGCCGGGTCCGGGGTGCCCGCGACAACAGCTACACGGCCGGCGTGGTCTGCGCCAAAGTCGCGCGCTACGCCGAGCGGGTGCATCACGAGGCGCGGCTGTCGGAGCCGCTACTGCGGGTCGGCGACAAGGGCGTTGGGCGCGGTGCCTTCCGGCCGATCGGCTGGGACGAGGCCCTGGACCGCGTCGCCGAGGGCCTGCTGCAGGCCGAGCAGCGCCACGGTGCCGAGGCGGTCTGGCCCTACTTCTACGCCGGCACCATGGGCCTGGTGCAGCGCGACGGCATCGAGCGGCTGCGCCACGTGAAAGGCTATTCGCGGCAGGACTCGACCATCTGCATCACCCTGGCCGACGCCGGCTGGCTCGCCGGGCACGGCATCATCCGCGGCGCCGACCCGCGGGAGATGGCGCAGTCGGACCTGATCGTCATCTGGGGCACGAACCCGGTCTCGACCCAGGTCAACGTCATGACCCACGTCTCGCGCGCCCGGAAGACTCGGGGCGCGCAGGTCGTGGTGGTCGATCCCTACCGCACGGGCACGGCCGAGGTCGCCGACCTGCACCTGGCGCCGCGGCCCGGCACCGACGGCGCGCTGGCCACGGCGATGATCCATGTGATCCTGCGCGACGGCCTGGCCGACCGCGACTACCTCGCGCGCTATACGGACTGGGGTGCCGACCTGGAGCGGCATTTCGAGTCGCGCGATCCGGCCTGGGCGTCGGCGATCACCGGCCTGCCGGTCGAACAGATCGAGCGGGTCGCCAGGCTCTTCGGCGAGACCAAGCGCAGCTTCATCCGCGCCGGCTACGGCTTCAGCCGCTCGCGCAACGGCGCGGCCAACATGCATGCCGTCACCTGCCTGCCGGCGGTGACCGGCGCCTGGCAGCACGAGGGCGGCGGCGCGCTCTACTCCAACCGCGCGCTCTTCAAGCTCGACAAGACGCTGATCGAGGGTCTCGACGTCAGGGACCGCTCCGTGCGGCTGCTCGACCAGTCGCGCCTCGGGCCGATCCTGACCGGCGATCCGCAGGACCTGGGCGAGGGGCCGCCGGTCGCCGCGCTCTTCGTCCAGAACACCAACCCGATGGTGGTCTGCCCGGAAAGCGCCAAGGTGCGCGAGGGCTTCATGCGCGACGACCTCTTCGTCTGCGTGCACGAGCAGTTCATGACCGACACCGCGGCCATGGCCGACGTCGTCCTGCCGGCGACCACCTTCCTGGAGCACGACGACATCTACCAGTCCGGCGGCCACAGCTACCTGCAGGTCGCCCGCCAGGTCATCGAGCCCTACGCCGACTGCCGCTCCAACCACGAGGTGCACTGCGCCCTGGCCAAGCGCCTGGGCGCCGAGCACCCGGGCTTCGAGATGAGCGCCTGGGAGATCATCGACGCCAGCCTCCAGGCCTCGGGCTACCCCGCGGCCGAGACCTTCGTCGAGCGGCCCTGGCTCGATTGCGTGCTGCCCTTCGAGGAGATGCACCACCTGAAGGGCTTCGGCCACGCCGACGGCCGCTTCCGCTTCAAGCCGGACTGGGCGGAGGTCGGCAGCGACCCGGCCGGCCTGCCGGCCATGCCCGACCACGCCGAGCTGATCGACGAGCGCAGCGCCGAGCACCCCTACCGGCTGGTGACCGCGCCGGCGCGCAGCTTCCTCAACAGCTCCTTCACCGAGACGCCGGGCAGCCTGTCGCGCGAAGGCCGGCCGAGCCTGTTGGTGCATCCCGAGACCTGCGCCGCCCTCGGCATCGCCGAGGGGCAGCGGGTCCGGGTCGGCAACCGGCGCGGCTCGATCCTGCTGCATGCCAAGCCCTTCGACGGCCTGCAGCCCGAGGTGCTGGTGATCGAGAGCATCTGGCCGGCCGGGGCCTTCGAGGAGGGGCGGGGCGTCAACACCCTGACCAGCGCCGAGCGGGGCAAGCCGCGCGGCGGCGCCGCCTTCCACGACACCGCGGTCTGGCTGCGCCCGGCGGAGGCGTGATGACCGCGCCCAGAGCCATGGTCGGCCGGCCCCACGTCATCGTGCTGGGCAACGAGAAGGGCGGCTCCGGCAAGTCGACCACGGCGGTGCATCTGACCGTCGCCTTGCTTCGCATGGGCTACCGGGTCGGCTGCCTGGACCTCGACGCCCGCCAGGCGACCCTGGCGCGCTACCTCGACAATCGGCGGCAGTTCATGCGCGACGCCGGCGTCGAGCTGCCGATGCCGGTCTACCAGCGCATCGTCCGCTCGAACGCCGCCGACCGTAGCTCGATGGAGGCCGACGAGACCCAGGCCTTCGAGGCGGCCAAGGGCGAGCTGGGCACGCTCGACTACCTGGTGATCGACACGCCCGGCAGCGACTCCTTCCTCTCGCGGCTCGGCCACAGCCACGCCGATACCCTGGTCACGCCGCTCAACGACTCCTTCCTCGACCTCGACCTGCTGGCCCGCATCGAAGGCGAGAAGAACGAGATCCTCGGCCCCAGCATCTACAGCCAGATGGTCTGGGAGCAGCGCCAGCGGCGCGCCGCCCGCGGCCGCCGGCCGATCGACTGGATCGTCATGCGCAACCGCCTGAGCCACATCGACGCCCGCAGCAAGCGGCAGATCGCCGCGCTGCTGACCAAGATGGCCAGCCGCTTTCACTTTCGCGTGGTCGCCGGCTTCGGCGAGCGGGTCATCTTCCGCGATCTCTTCCCGAGAGGCCTGACGCTGCTCGACCTCGGCGAGGCCCTCGGCATGCCGCTGAAATTCAGCCATCTGGCGGCCCGCCAGGAGATCCGGGCCCTGGTGCGGGCGATCGGTCTGCCCGACCCCGAGGAGGCGATGGCGGCGCCGAATCAGGGCCGGGAGACCGGGGAAGCCCTGCAAGCCGCCTCTAGCGGTCAATAGGGCGCGACCTTACCTTATGGGGTAAGGAGGGACGGCGTGAGCGACGACAAGAAGCTGCCCAGCCGATCGAGCCGACAGGAAGTCGATGCCTTCCTGCGCAAGGCCGCCGCGATGACCGGCAGCGGTGCCGGCAGCGGCAGCGGCCGCCTGATCTTCGCCATGGACGCGACCGCGAGCCGCGAGCCGAGCTGGGACCGCGCCTGCCATATCCAGGCCGAGATGTTCCGCGAGACGCAGTCGCTCGGCGGCCTCGAGGTGCAGCTCGTCTACTACCGCGGCTTCGGCGAGTTCCAGGCCAGCGAGTGGGTCGCGGATTCGCAGGCCCTCCTGAAGCGCATGACCAGCGTCTTCTGCCTGGCCGGCCACACCCAGATCACCAAGGTGCTGCGCCACGCCATCGCCGAGGCCAAGGGCAAGAAGGTCGGCGCGCTGGTCTTCGTCGGCGACTGCCTGGAAGAGGATATCGACGACCTCGGCAACCTGGCCGGCCAGCTCGGCCTGCTGGGCGTGCCCTGCTTCATGTTCCACGAGGGGCTCGACCCCGTGGCGCGCAACGCCTTCCAGCAGATCGCCCGGCTCAGCGGCGGCGCCTTCTGCCCCTTCGATGCCAGCTCCGCGCAGCAGCTCCGCGACCTCCTGGCGGCGGTCGCCGTCTACGCGGCCGGCGGCCGCAAGGCGCTCGGCCACTATTCGGAGCGCAAAGGCGGCATCGTCCGGCAGCTCACCCATCAGGTGAGCTGAGCCCGTCGTGATCGGCTACTTCCTGCTCGGCCTCGCGCTGCTGGCCGCGTGCCTACTGGCGGTCTACTGGTTCATCTCGGCCGACCCGAAGCAGGTGCTGCGGGTCGGCAAATGGGTGCTGGCCGTCCTCGCCGTCGCCATCGGCCTGCTGCTGGTCGTCACCGGCCGCTTCGCGCTGGCCTTGTTCGCTCTGCCGGCGCTGATCCCGCTGTTCATGCGCAGCCGCTTGGCCTGGCGCCGGGCCAAGGCGGCGATGGGCCCGAGCCCCGGCAAGAGCTCGGGCATCTCGACGCGCTTCCTGCAGATGACCTTGGATCACGACAGCGGCGCCATGTCCGGCGAGGTGCTCGAGGGCCGCTTCGCCGGCCGCAGCCTCGACAGCCTGGCCTTCGACGAGCAGATCGAGCTCTGGCGGGTCTGCCGGCAGGCCGACGAGCAGTCCTGCGCGGTGCTCGAGGCCTACCTGGACCGGGTCCACGGCGAAGCCTGGCGGGAGGCGGCCGAGGCGGAGCCCGGCGGCGGCGCGACCGGCGCCAACGGCGCGGCCATGTCCCGCGACGAGGCCTACGAGATTCTCGGCCTGGCCGAGGGCGCCAGCCACCAGGAGATCCGCGAGGCGCACCGCCGGCTGCTGCAGAAGATCCATCCCGACCACGGCGGCTCCAACTACCTGGCCGCCAAGATCAACCAGGCCAAGGACCTGTTGCTCGGCACCTGAGGCCGCCGCCGGTCGCGCCCGGCGCGGGCGCCGGTCGGGTGCGTCGCGGGCCCTCGCCGGTTGTCTCCCGAGCGGCGCTATGGCATTACCCGCGCGACGGAGGGACGCCCTTCGGCGGCCCCGGCGACCGGGACCAAGCACCCCATGAGCAAAGCCATCCGCAAGGCTGTCTTCCCCGTTGCCGGCCTCGGCACGCGCTTCCTGCCGGCGACCAAGGCGATGCCCAAAGAG
Organism: Kiloniellales bacterium; assembly: GCA_028280455.1. Classification (GTDB taxonomy): domain Bacteria; phylum Pseudomonadota; class Alphaproteobacteria; order Kiloniellales; family JAKSDN01; genus JANQLT01. Next base: position 3,717 of record JANQLT010000066.1, on the reverse strand, counting down.
ATGCTGACGGTGGTCGACAAGCCGCTGATCCAGTACGCGGTCGAGGAGGCGGCGGCCGCGGGCATCGAGGTCTTCATCATGGTCACCTCGCACGGCAAGGCGACGCTCGAAGACCACTTCGACCGCAGCCCGGAGCTCGAGCGGGTCCTGGAGGCGCGCGGCAAGACCGTGGAGCTCGAGACCGTCCGCGCCGTGCTGCCGCCGGGCGGCAGCGTGCTGTCGGTCCGGCAGCCCGAGCCGCTCGGGCTCGGCCACGCCGTCTGGTGCGCCCGCGAGCTGATCGGCGACGAGCCCTTCGCGGTGATCCTCTGCGACGACCTGGTCCAGGCGGACAAGCCCTGCATGAGCCAGATGGCCGAGGCCTACGCCGAGGTCGGCGGCAACCTGGCCGCGGTCATGGAGGTGCCGGCCGAGCAGACCCGGCGCTACGGCATCCTCGACGTGGTCGAGGACGACGGCCGTCTGGCGCGGGCCCGGGGCCTGGTCGAGAAGCCGGCCCCGGAAGACGCGCCGTCGCGGCTCTCGATCATCGGCCGCTACGTCCTGCAGCCGGCGGTGCTGCAGGCGCTCGACCGGCAGGAGCGGGGCGCGGGCGGCGAGATCCAGCTCACTGACGCCATGGCGCGGACCATCCCCGACATGCCGTTCCACGGCCTGCGCTTCGAGGGCACCCGCTTCGACTGCGGCAGCAAGCCGGGCTTCCTGGAGGCCAACCTGGCTTGCGCCCTGGCCCGGCCGGACCTGGCGGAGTCAATGCGCGAGATCATTGAGCGGCTCGGCGGCGCGCGCTAACGCGCTGCGGGCCAGGGTGAAGATCCGAGGGAATCGGCGATGCGAATAGCGATGATCGGCACGGGCTACGTCGGGCTTGTCTCCGGCGCCTGCTTCTCGGAGTTCGGCACGCAGGTGGTCTGCGTCGACAAGGACGCGGAGAAGATCGCCGCGCTGCGCGCCGGCCGCATCCCGATCTACGAGCCGGGACTGGACCGCCTGGTCGAGGGCAACGTGCGCGCCGGCCGCCTGACCTTCACGACCGACCTGAGCGAGGCGGTCAAGGGCGCCGACGCCGTCTTCATCGCCGTCGGCACGCCGAGCCGGCGCGGCGACGGCCACGCCGACCTGAGCTACCTCTACGAGGCGGCGCTCGAGATCGCCCAATGCCTCGACGGCTACACGGTGGTGGTGACCAAGTCGACGGTGCCGGTCGGCACCGGGCGCCAGCTCGAGGCGATGATTCGCGGCGAGCGGCCGGACGCCGTCTTCGACATGGTCTCCAACCCGGAGTTCCTGCGCGAAGGCTCGGCGATCGACGACTTCATGCGGCCGGACCGGGTGATCATCGGCGCCGAGAGCGAGCGGGCCCAGGAGATCATGCGCCAGCTCTACGGCCCGCTCTACCTGATCGAGACGCCGATCCTCTTCACCACCTTGGAGACGGCGGAGCTGACCAAGTACGCGGCCAACGCCTTCCTGGCGGCCAAGATCACCTTCATCAACGAGATCGCCGACCTCTGCGAGCGGGTCGGGGCCGACGTCCACGGCGTCGCCCGCGGCATGGGCCTCGACGGCCGCATCGGCCGCAAGTTCCTGCACCCCGGGCCCGGCTACGGCGGCTCCTGCTTCCCGAAGGATACCCTGGCGCTGGTCCGCACGGCGCGCGAGCAGGGCGTGGCGCTGAAGATCGTCGAGAGCGTCGTCGAGATAAACGATCGCCGCAAGAAGCAGATGGCGCAGAAGGTGATCGAGCACTGCGGCGGCTCGGTCGAAGGCAAGAGCGTCGCCGTGCTCGGCCTGACCTTCAAGCCGAACACCGACGACATGCGCGACGCGCCGAGCCTGGAGATCGTACCGGCCCTGCAGGCGGCCGGCGCGCGGATCCGCGCCTTCGACCCCGGCGGCATGGCGGAGGCCAAGAAACGCCTCCCCGACATCGAGTGGTGCGCCGACTCCTATGCTGCGCTGGACGGCGCCGACGCGCTGGTCATCATCACCGAGTGGAACGAGTTCCGCGCCCTCGACCTGGAGCGGGTCAAGGCCTCGATGCGCAGCCCGGTGATCGTCGATCTGCGCAACATCTACGAGCCTGAGCGCATGCGGGCCGCCGGCTTCGACTACACCTCGGTCGGCCGCTCGCGGCCGGTGCCGTCCGCCGTCGCGGCCCGGGAGGCCGGGGAATGAGCGGCCACCGCTTCGACCCGACCATCCTGCGCGAGTACGATGTCCGCGGCCGCCTGGGCGAGAGCCTCTCGGCGGCCGATGCCCGCGCGCTCGGCCGCGGCTTCGGCACGGTCGTGCGCCGCCGCGGCTTCGGGCGCGTCGCCGTCGGCCGCGACGGCCGGCTGTCCTCGCCGGAGCTGGTCGCGGCCCTGAAGGAAGGCCTCTGCGCCGCCGGGGTCGATGTGCTCGACGTCGGCCGCGGGCCCTCGCCGATGCTCTATTTCGCCACCTGCGAACGGCCGGTCGACGCCGGGGTCATGGTGACCGGCTCGCACAATCCGCCGGACTACAACGGCTTCAAGATGGTCCTGGACGGCGCCTCCTTCTTCGGCGAGGAGATCCAGAAGCTCGGCGCCCTGGTCGAGGCCGGCGATTTCGAGAGCGGCAGCGGCAGCGTCGAGGAGGAGGACCTGCGCGCGGCCTATGTCGAGCGCCTGCTGCAGGAGACGCCCGAGGGCCCGCCGCTGAAGGTCGCCTGGGACGCCGGCAACGGGGCGACCGGCGAGATCATGGCCATGCTGACCGAGCGGCTGCCGGGCGAGCACATCCTGCTCTATCAGGAGATCGACGGCCGCTTCCCGAACCACCATCCCGATCCGACGGTGCCGGCGAACCTGGTCGCGCTCTGCGAGACCGTGACGAGTCAGGGCTGCGACCTCGGCATCGCTTTCGACGGCGACGGCGACCGCATCGGCGCGGTCGACAGCCAAGGCCGCTTGCTCTGGGGCGACCAGCTCATGCTGTTGCTGGCCCGCGAGGTGCTGGTCGAACGGCCGGGCTCGACCATCATCGCCGACGTCAAGGCCAGCCAGGTGCTTTACGACGAGGTCGCCCGCCTCGGCGGCGAGCCGCTGATGTGGAAGACCGGTCATTCCCTGATCAAGGCCAAGATGGCCGAGCTCGGCGCGCCCTTCGCCGGCGAGATGAGCGCGCATATCTTCTTCGCCGACCGCTACTACGGCTACGACGACGCGCTCTACGCCGCCTTGCGGCTGCTCAGCGCCTTGGCGCGCTCCGGCGAGAGCCTGGCCGCGTTCCGGGACTCGCTGCCGCCGGCGGTCAACACGCCCGAGCTGCGCTTCCCCTGCTCGGAGGAGCGCAAGTGGTCGGTGGTCTCGGAGGTGCGCGAGCGGCTGCGCGCCTCGGGCGCCGATCTGATCGATATCGACGGGGTCCGCGTCAAGACCGCCGACGGCTGGTGGCTGCTGCGCGCGTCGAACACACAGGACGTGCTGGTGGCGCGCTGCGAGGCGGCCGACGAGGCGGGCCTGGCCCGGCTCAAGGCCGAGGTCGGCGAACAGCTCTCGGCCAGCGGGCTCGCCCTGCCCGAGGGCTGAAAAGGCGCCGACGGCAAGCGGGGGGCGGGGGAGCCGCATTGCGACCGGCCCGCTTGTGCCGCGACGCTCCGGCAATCGCCGCGGCAGCTTTCGAGATGGAAACGAACCGCCCCCTCACCCGGCTCCGGCTAGGCTCGGCTGCGCCTCACCAAGCCTGCGCATC
>JANQLT010000101.1 GCA_028280455.1 Kiloniellales bacterium | reverse complement strand
AACGAACCGCCCCCTCACCCAGCTCCGGCTAGGCTCGGCTGCGCCTCGCCAAGCCTGCGCATCCCTCTCCCCCGTCGGGGGAGAGGGCTGTGGAGGCTTGGCGAAGCCGTAGGCTGAGCTTAGCCGGAGCCGGGTGAGGGGGCGGTTCGTTTGCCTTCGGCAACCGACTGCCGATGCCGCCGAATCCGGCAACGCTTCAAGGCGCGATCCAGATCTCGACTTCGGTGTCGTTGGCGACCAGGCGGCCGGTCTTTTGGAAGCCGTACTTCATGTAGAAGGGCTCCGGGCCGTTCTCGGCCGGGACATAGCTGGCCAGGAGGCGCTTGGCGCCGGGGCGCGTCCTGACGTGGGCGCGGATCAGGTCGAGCGACTTGCCGCCGAAGCCCAGGCGCTGGTAGCGCTGGTCGAACATGAAGCGCCAGAGCCAGATGTCGCCGGGCGGCAAGTCCAGCTCGTTGGTCGCGCCCGGCAGGGTCGGATCGGCCAGCATGACGAAGCCGACGGGTGTCTCGTCGCCATAGATGGCCCGAAACCAGGCATCTTTGTTGAAGTAGGCCTGGGCGATCGAGAAGACGTTCGAGGCGACGAGCGGGCGCTGCGCCGGCGCCACCTGCAGCCCCACGACCGCGCGCAGGCTCTCCGCCGTCACCTCCCGCAGGGAGACGGCCGCGCCCGCCAAGCTCGCGACGTCATCGGACACGGCCGTCTCTCCTCATTCCGGGTTGCTGACCAAGGAGCGGAAGTCGAAGTACTTGCCGCCGGGCGTGTGCTCGATCTTGTCGTGATAGCTGAAGGTCATGGCGTAGTCGGCCGGCAGCCGCTCCGATAGCACCTCGCGGATCAGCGCTTCCTGCTCCTCGGGGCGATAGTCGGGCGCCTGGACGATCTTCACCTCCAGATGGTCGGGCGCGTCCTGGACGATCTGGAACTGCCGCACCGGCAGATCCTTGAAGGCATCGTTGACGAAGACCGGCGAGACCTGGCCGCCGCTCGGCAAGGTCAGCATGTCGCGGGTGCGGCCGTGGATGCGGCGAACCACCGGCAGGCCGCGGCCGCAGTCGCAGGGCTCGCCAAACTCGGCGTAGTCGCCGAGGTCGTAGCGGATCAGCGGCATCGCGAAGTTGTGCAGGGCCGTGACGATGACCCGGCCGCGCTGGCCGGGAGCGCAGGGCTTGCCGGCCTCGTCGATGATCTCGAGGATCACCGCTTCGGCCTGCACGTGGTAGTGCTCGTGCAGCGGGCACTGCAAGGCCATGTAGCCGGACTCCTCGGCCGAGTAGACGTCGTAGATCTCGACGCCCCAGGCCTCGCGGCAGGCTTGCCGGTCCTCCGGCCTGACCACACCGCCGTAGGTCGAGACACCGCGCAGCTTGTCGAGCTTGATGCCCTCCTTGCGGCAGTGCTCGGCCAGGGCGAAGAGGTTGTGCGGGATGATCATGAGATGGTCGGGGTTCTCGCGCTGCAGCCAGAGGGCCTGCTTGGGGACCTCCGTCGTGCTCGACAAGGCGACCGCCGGGCCGGTCTCGAACTGGCTGCGCACGACCGGGCTCCAGCTTTCCTGGCCCGTGCCCTTCGGGTAGGCGGCGCCGCTGCGGCCGCGGATCGCGGCGAGCTTGCCGCGCGTGTCGATGCGGTGCCAGAGGATGTCCCGCAGCACGCCGGCATCGCGGAACAGGGTGGCGAGCTCGGTGATCACCACCTTGATCGGCCGGCCGCTGGAGCCGGAGCTCGAGCGTTCCGAGGTGCGGCCGTGCCCCTTCGGCATCGAGCGCGCCTTGAGCACGGAGCTGTCCTCGGCCAGCACCTGGCGATCCAGGATCGGGATGCGGGACCAGATCTCGTCGGTGACCTCGCGGCCGGGCCGGTAGCCGGCCTCCGCCAAAGGTGCCTTGTAGTAGGGCACCTTGTCGTAGGCGTGGGACAGGAGCGACGCGCGCTGCCGGTCCTGCTGCGCCTTGAGCCGCTCGGGCGACCACCACTGCGACTGCTCGAACTGCACCAGCAGGCCGGTCAACACGAGATCGTTGATGGCCGGAAAGGCCGGCCAAACGACGCCCTCGATGGCGGATCTCGGCGCGAAGGCCGGCCCGTCGTAGGAACGGCCTAGCAGCTCGTGGAGAGAAATTGCCGGCCTCCGCTAGCTGCCGCCCAGGGCCGCCCGCACCTTGTCCTCGTGCTGCAGCAAGGCCTTCGTATGCTGCATCACGACCTCCCGCGAGTCCGCCGGCGAGGCATAGATCACCGGCAGCTTGGCCTCCTTGGCCGCCGCGAGGAACTCGGGGTCGTGCAGGGCTTCGCGGATCGCCTCGCTCAGCACCTTGGCGCGGGCCTCGGGCATGCCCGGCGGGCCGATCAGCACGCGGCTGACGCCGGCGGCCTCGACGACGATCTGCGCGCCGGGCACCTCCTGCTCGAAGGCGGTCAGGACGTCCGGCGCGAAGCGGTTGCGCTCCTCGGCGAAGACCACGGCGTTGACGGCATAGCCGTCGTTGACCGCGCGCAGGGTCGAGCTGACGCTGCCGAGAAAGGCCTCCGCCTCGCCGCGGTTCATCGAGGCCAGCACCTCCTTCGAGCCGTTGAAGTGGACGAAGTCCATCGGCAGGTCGAGGCCGTTCTCCTTCAAGGTCGCCTGCAGGATGAGGTTGGCGATGTGGTCCGCGCCGCCGGCACCGCCGGTGCCGAACAGGATCGGCTGCTTGGCCGCGCGCTCCAGGAGCTGCGCCATGGAGGTGATGCCGAGGTCCTTGCGCACCAGGATGCCGGGATCGCTTTTGTTGACCCGTCCCAGGTAGGTGAACTTGGCGAGATCGAACTCGGCGCCTAGCGCGACCTGCTGCAGGCCCGCGCCTTGGTTGTCGAGCAGCACCATGCGGGCGCTGTCGGCCGGCGAGGCGTAGAGATACTCGTAGGCCCGGCGGCCGCCGGCACCCTTGCGGTTCTCGACGACCACGGCGACCTCGCGGCCGGCCGCCGCGCTCAGCGACTTGGCGATCCAGGGCTGCATCAGGCGGGCGACGCGGTCGAAGCCGCCGCCGGCCCGGTAGGGCACGATCAGGTGAATCGTCTCGTCTTCGGCGAAGGGGAAGGACTCTGACGCGACGGCGGCGGGCGGCGAGACCCAGAGGGCCGCCAGGACGGCGAACAGGGGCAGGGCGAGCGCGAGGCCGCGCCGAGTCAGTCGTCTCATGGTCACTAGTCCCTTCGAAATAGCACAACTCCGGGGCCGGCTTCGACCGCCCCAACACACGCCGAGCGTAGCCGACGGCCCGCGCAGGACAACCGGAAGATAGCCCGATTCGGGTTTCAACTAAGATGTCTCTCCGCTCTCCTTGGCGCCGGCCCGGCGGCGCAGCGCGGCCTTGAGGAACGGCAGGGCCAGGGCCAGCACGATCAGCAGAAAGAGCGTCAGGGAGATCGGCCGCTCCCAGAAGATCGCCGCGGAGCCGCGGGCGATCTGCACCGATTGGAAGAAGGCCGTCTCGACGTTCGCGCCCAGCATGAAGCCGATGATCAGCGCGACCCGCGAGTAGCCGAGCCGCGTCATGGCCACGCCGAGGGCGCCGAAGATCAGCGCGACCACCGGATGCCAGGGGTTCTGCTCGAGACCGTAGGCACCGGCCAGGCAGAGGCAGAGGATTGGCGGGCCGATCAGCGACACCGGCACGCGCGTCAGGGCGATCAGCCAGCGCGAGAAGGTCAGCCCGAGAGCCGAGGTGAGGATGTTGCTGGCGACCAGGGCGACCAGGATCACCCAGACCAAGTCCAGGTGCTCGGTGAACATCTGCCGACCGGGATCGATGCCGTGCAAAGCGAAGGCACCGAGCAGGATCGCCATGACCTCGCTGCCCGGCACGCCCAGCGCCAGGGTCGGGATCAGCGCGCCGCCGTCCTTGGAATCGTTGGCCGCCTCGGGCGCGATGACGCCGGCCACGTTGCCGCGCCCGAAGCTCTCCGGATCCTTCGCGCTCTGCCGGGCCAGGCTGTAGGCGATGACGTTGGTCACCGAGCCGCCAACCCCGGGAATGATGCCGACCAGGGTGCCGAGCGCCGAGGAGCTGAGGAAGACCCGGGGGTGCCGAAAGACCGCGAGGACCCCCTGCCACGCGCCGGCGCCGAAGCGGCCCGGCCGCACGGCGCTGCCGGCGATACGGTCGCCCGCGCTCAACAGCTCGACCACGCCGGAGATGGCGAAGAGGCCGATGAAGACCGGCGCCAGGGGCAGGCCGTCCCACAACAGGTCCGTCTCGAAGGTGAAGCGCGTGCCGCCGACCACGCTGATGTAGCCGTGGAAGCTCAAGAGCAGGCCGAGCCCGCCCGAGAGCAGCGCCGCGATCATCGAGCCCTGGGCCGCCAGGCCGATGACGCAGAGGCCGAGGAAGCTCAGCATGAAGACCTCGGGCGGCCCGATCAGCAGCAGTGCCGTCAGCATGACCGGGATCGCCGCGGCCAGCACCAGCAGGCCGAACAGCGCGCCGCCCGCCGAGGCGGCGGCCGAGGCGCCGATGGCCAGGCCGGCCTTGCCCTGCCGCGCCAGGGGGTGGCCGTCGAAGCAGGTCGCCGCGTTGACCGCCGTGCCCGGGATGTTGAGCAGGATCGCGCTCAGGCTGCCGCCGAAGGCCGAGCCGCCCAAGGCGGGCAACAGCAGGAACAGCGCCTGGTGCAGCGGCATGGTGAAGGTCAGTGGGATCATCAGCGAGATCGCCACCGCGCCGCTCAGGCCGGGGATCATGCCGAAAATCTGGCCGATCAGCGTGCCGAGCAGGATCAGCAGCGGGTTCGGCCAGGTCAGCGCCAGCGCCAGCGCTTCGTGCAGGGATTCGATCAAGGCTGCAGCAAGACCGTGAGCGGAATCGGGCCGAGATCGACCCGCAGGGCCTCGGCGAAGACCAGGTAGACGAAGGCCGTGGTCGCCGCGGCGGCGGGCAGCGCGGCGCGCCAGGTCGTGCGGGCGATCGCCTTCATGTAGACCAGGACCGAGGCCGCGCTGCCGAGCAGGAAGCCGAGGGCGAACATCGCCGCCAGGCTGGCCAGCAGCCAGAGCCAGAGCAGCCAGCCGCCGCGTGCCCCCGTCTCTCCGGCCGCCTCTCCCGCCGCCATGCCCCGGTCGGCCTCGGCGGCGGCGACCAGCGGCACGATGCCGCGCGGCTCGATCACCGCCCGCCAGGAGGCCGGCGCCAGGGTCGCGGCGAGCTTCACCGCCCAGAGCAGCGTCGTGCCGACCAGGACGATGATCGGAAAGGCCCGGGCGCCCTCGGACAGCCCCTGCAGCGATACGACCAGGACCAGGCCGTAGCCGAGCAGCAGGAGCAGGAAGGCGAGCTGGCGCCGCTGCTCCGCAGACATCGATCTCAAAGGCCGCCTCCTTTCCCGCTCGCTTTCCCCCTTGGGGCCCGCCGCCCTATGGTCGGGACGATTTGAATCGTTGAGACGGCCGGATACAACGCCTGTCTTGGCTCAGGCCTCCCTCGCCCACGGCGCGGCCGCGTTCCTGGCCGAGGCGGTCGGCTGAGGGGCCGTTGCAATCCGGCCTGCAAGCTGCAAGCTGGGGACAAGCAACGCCGGTCGCCCGGGTCCGCGGGCCGGCTACGACGGAAGGAAGCCATCGATGCAATATCTCCACACCATGGTCCGGGTCCGCGACATCGACGCGTCCCTGGACTTCTACTGCGACAAGCTCGGCCTCCAGGAGGTCCGCCGTTACGAAAGCGAGAAGGGCCGCTTCACCCTGATCTTCCTGGCTGCGCCCGACGACGTGGAACGGGCCAAGGACAGCCAGGCGCCGCTGGTCGAGCTGACCTACAACTGGGACCCGGAGGACTACGACGGCGGCCGCAACTTCGGTCACCTGGCCTATCGGGTGGAGAACATCTACGAGGCCTGCCAGCGCCTGATGGACGGCGGCGTGACCATCAACCGGCCGCCGCGCGACGGCCACATGGCCTTCGTGCGCTCGCCCGACAACATCTCCATCGAGCTGCTGCAGAAGGGCGACGCGCTGCCGCCGGCCGAGCCCTGGGCCTCGATGGCCAACAGCGGCGAGTGGTGAGACCGGCGCCGTGGCGCTGATCTCCTACCTGACGACCATCCGCTTCGAGGCCGGAGCCCTCGCGGCCCTGGCCGAGGAGATGGCGGCGGTCGGCATCGCCCGGCCCCTGGTCGTCACCGACCCCGGCATCGCCGCCTGCGGCCTGCTCGACAAACTGCTGGCGGCCCTGCCGGCGCGCCAGGCGGCCACCCTCTTCGACGAGACCCCGGCCAACCCGACCGAGGACGCCGTCGACAAGGCCGTCGAGCGCTACCGGATGGTCGGCTGCGACGGCCTGATCGCCTTCGGCGGCGGCTCCTCGATGGACCTGGCCAAGGCGGTCGGGCTGATGGCGACCCACGAGGGGCCGCTGGAGCGCTACATGGCGATCCTCGGCGGCGTGCCGCGCATCACCGAGGCCGTGGCACCGACCATCGCCATCCCGACCACCGCGGGCACCGGCAGCGAGGTCGGCCGCGGCTCGGTGATCACGCTGCGCGACGGCCGCAAGCTCACCATGCTGAGCCCGCACCTGATCCCCAAGCGGGCGATCTGCGACCCCGAGCTGACCCTCGGCCTGCCGCCCGGCGTCACCGCGGCGACCGGCATGGACGCCATGACCCACTGCATCGAGACCTTCATCTCGCCCCTGGAGAACCCGCCGGCCGCCGCCATCGCGCTCGACGGGGTCGGCCGGGCGGGCCGCTGGATCGAACGCGCCACGCAACGAGGCGACGACCTGGAGGCGCGCTGGAACATGATGATGGCGGCCCTGCACGGCGGCCTGACCTTCCAGAAGGGCCTCGGCGCGGTCCACGCCCTGTCGCACCCGCTGGGCTCGATCCAGGAGCCCCGGCTGCACCACGGCACCCTCAACGCCGTGATCCTGCCGGCGGTGCTGCGCTTCAACGCCGCGCACACGGGCGACAAGTACGCCGAGCTGCGCCGGGTGCTCGGTCTCGAGCCGGACGCCGACCTCTCGGACTACATCACCGGCCTGAACGCCCGCCTCGGCCTGCCCGCCAACCTGCGCGAGATGGGCGTGACCGACCAGGTCATCCCGGCGATGGTCGAGGCCGCCCTGCGCGACCACACCGCCAAGACCAACCCGCGCCCGCTCGAGCGGGCCGACGTCGAGGCGCTCTACGCCGAGGCGATGGGTAACTAGCTCGAGCGGCGCGACAGGGCCACCGTCACCCCAAGGCCGAGCAGCAGGCCGCCGGATAGCCAGTTGAGCAGGCGCCGGGCCAGGGCGCTGTCGCGCAGCCGCGCGGCGAGGCTGCCCGAGGCGACCGCGACCAGAGCATCGCAGGGCAAGGCCGTGACCGTGACGATCATGCCGAGCAGGAGCATCTGCGGCGCGATCGGGCCGGCCGAGACGTCGACGAACTGCGGCAGGAAGGCCAGGAAAAACAGCGCCGTCTTGGGGTTCAAGGCCTCGACCAGGGCGCTCTCGCGCAGGATGCGGCCGTAGCCGCGACGGGGCGTCTTGACGGCCGCCATCGGCTGCAGGGGACCGGCCCGCAGGGTCATGATGCCGAGCCAGATCAGGTAGGCCGCGCCGACCAGCTTGAAGACCGTGTAGGCCGTGGCCGAGGCCTGAAAGATCACCGACAGGCCGATGGCCGCCGCCGCCACGTGAACCAGGCTGCCGAGACCGAGCCCGATCGCCGCGACCAGCCCCGCCCCGGTGCCCTGCGAGACGCTGCGCGACAACACGTAGAAGTTCGAAGGCCCCGGCGAGATATTCAGCACCAGGGCCGCGAGGGTGAAGACGAGCAGGGTCTCCAGGCTCGGCATGGTCGTTCCAAGGTCTCGAATGACCGGCTCATCCTAGCATGGGCCATCGGCAGCGGGTCGCGGAAACAATTGAAACAGCATCGCCCCGCGCCGGAAATGACGGTGAAATGCCGCTCGGCGATGCTGCCGACCGTGAGCGACGGGGGCGAGTCCGGCGTTCCAGCAGGGAGGGCACTCACCCATGACGAGTCTCAGCTTCAGGCCGGCGCGGCGGCAGGACTGCATGACCATCGCCGCCCTGTTCCGGATCTCCTCGGACGGCGTGGCCGACTACATCTGGAGCCAGGTCGATTGCCCGGGGCTGTCGCTGCTTGCCATCGGCGAGCAGCGCTATCGCCGCGAGGACACGGCCTTCTCCTATCAGAACTGCCTGCTGGCCGAGCGCGACGGGCGGAGCGTCGGCATGCTGCACAGCTTCCCGATCCCGGCGGACAGCAAGCCGCGGCCGATCAACGACCCGATCCTGCGCGCCGCCGCCGAGCTGGAGGTTCCCGGCAGCCTCTACATCTCCTCCCTGGCGGTCTTCGGCCCCTATCGCGACCAGCGCGTCGGCACGCGCCTGCTGGAGATCGGCCATGCCAAGGCGCAGGCCGAGGGCTTCGATTGCGTCAGCCTGATCTGCTTCGAGCAGAACGCCGGCGCGCTGCGGCTTTACCGCCGCCTCGGCTACGCGGTCGTCGACCGCCGCCGGATCGAGCCGCATCCGCTGATCCAGGTCCACGGCGACGCCCTGCTGCTGCGCCGCGCGGTCGTGCCGAACGACGCCCTGACCGACGCCTGGGACGGCGCGCCCCTGGCGGCCTGAGCCGCCCCGCCTCCCTATGTCATCCTCGGGCGGAGCGAAGCGCAGACCCGAGGATCCACCGATGGGCCTGGCGCCAAGCCGACTCGAGAATGACAAGAGAGTAGAGCCCGGGTTTCGGGCTATCCCAGCAACCGCGTGACGTAGGGCGGCAGGGCGAAGGCGCCGCGGTGCACCGCGGGCGTGTAGTAGAGGCATTCGATGCCGGCGGCGGCGACGCGCGCTTCGAGGCCTTCGTCGGCCGGGCTCGGCAGGGCGCCGTCCTTGGCCGCCAGGACCAGGGTCATCTCGCCGCCGATGTAGCTCGGCACCGGCACCCGGTAGCAGGTCGCGGCACCGAAGGCCGCGCGGATCCGCGCGAAGGGCCCGACCAGGGCCTGCGGCTCGGAGAAGGGCAGCGAGTTCTGGCTGACCAGTAGGCCGCCCTCGTCGAGGATGCCGGCGCAGTTTCGATAGAAGGCCTCGGTGAAGAGCACGGCGCTCGGGCCGCTCTCCGAAGGATCGGTCGAGTCGACGATGATCAGGTCGAAGCGCTGCTCGGTCTCGGCGACCCAGGCGGCGCCGTCGGCGATCACCAGCTCGAGGCGCGGGTCCTCGAAGGCCGCGCCGCAGATGCTCCTGAGATGCTCCTTCGAGAAGTCGACCACACCTTGATCGATCTCGACCATGGTGACCTGGCGCAGGCTCTCGTGCTTGAGCAGCTCCTCCAGCGCGCCGCCGTCGCCGCCGCCGATGATCAACGCCCGCTCGACCCGGCCGTGGGCGAAGCAGGGCACGTGCACCAGCATCTCGTGATAGAAGAACTCGTCGCGCTCGGTGGTCTGCACCACCCCGTCGAGCATCAGCACGCGGCCGAAGAGCTCGTTCTCGAACAGCAGCATCTCCTGGTGCTCGCCGACGCTGTGGTGCAGCACCCGGGTCATGCGCATCGAGAAACGATAGGCGCCGCTGCGGGACTCCTGCTCGACCGCCCAGGCGGTCATTCGCCGAGCTTGCCCCCGCCCAGCTTGCCCCGGCGTATCTCCTCGACGCCGGTCCGGCCGGGCTTGAAGGCCCGCTCGAGCACCGGGATCGCCGCATGGGGATCGGCGGCGCCGCACATGAAGATATCCAGGGCCGCGTAATCGCACTCCGGCCAGGTATGGATCGAGATGTGCGATTCCGCCAGCACCGCCACGCCCGAGACGCCGCCGCTGGGCGTGAAGTGGTGCAGGTGGATGTGCAGCAAGGTGGCGCCGCTGGCCTCGACGCTGTCGCGCAAGGCCTGCTCGATCGTCGGGATGTCGTCGAGGCCCTCGGCCTCCCAGAGGTCGACGATCAAGTGCGTGCCGGCGAAGCGCTCGCCGTCGCGCTCCTGAAAGTAGTCCTTGCGCTCTTCAGAGACACTGTTTGGCAAGGGCGCCTCTTGCGAGGCTTTCGGCGTTTCGCCGTCGCCCTTCCGGTCCGTCCCCAGTTGAGAGAGCGACCCGCTGTCGAGCATGGCCCGTCCTCCAGCAACCAGCAGATGGCCGATCTGCGAAAATCGGAAGCGCGGGATATGCCGGGATCGGCCGACGCTTGCAAGGGAAAGTTCCGCGTCCGGCCGGCCCTCGCCGGTTTCACGCCACGGCTTCGCTCGGCGGCGAAATACACTAGCATGGCCGCCGGCAGATCGGACAGAGGAGGCACCATGGCCGCCAAAAAGCTCGCCGCCGGGGACGTGGGGATCCCGCGCTTCAGCGTCTCCACGCCCCGGGACGGCGACGTTTTCGCGCTGTCGAGCCATGCCAGGGCCCGCGAAGCCCTGGAATTCGGCCTCTCGGTGGCGGCGCCGGGCTTCAACATCTTCGTCCTCGGCGCCGACCGCAGCGGCCGGATGACCGCCACCCTGGACTACCTGGGCAGGGCCATGGCGGGCCGGCCGCGGGCCAAGGACTGGATCTATCTCAACAACTTCGCGGAGCCCCACCACCCGACGCCCGTCTGCCTGCCGGCCGGCGAGGGCCGCCGCTTCCAGGCCGCCATGGCCCGGCTGCTGCCGCAGCTTCGCGAAGCCCTGACCAAGGCCTTCGGCCGCGAGGAGTACGAGAAGCTGCTGGAGGCGGAGAGCGACGCGGTCCAGGGCCAGATCACCGAGCAGATCGAGGCGCTGCGGCAGGAGGCCCGCGGCCAGGGCCTGGACATCTCGCAGACGCCCCAGGGCTTCTCGATGATCCCGGTCGATGGCGAGGGCCGGCCACTGGCCCCGGAGGCCCTGGCGGCCCTCGGCGAGGAGCAGCGCCAGGCCCTGGAGACGGCGGCCAAGGAGATCGGCGACAAGCTGCGCGACATCCGCCGCTTCGCCGCGCGCCAGCAGAGCCAGCTCGCCGAGAGCCTGCAGGGCGTCAACCGCGAGGTCGCCGAGAACGCGGTCGGCGGCCTGATCGACACGCTGGCCGAGAGCTTCGCCGAGCACGACATCCTCGAGGCCTGGATCGACACGCTCCGCCACGACATCCTCGACGACATCACCCGCTTCCGCCCGGCCCCGCCGGAGGCAGCGAACGCCCCGGTCAGCCCGCAGGCGCCGGAGCGCCGCTACGCCGTCAACCTGCTCGTCGACCGCGCGGCGGAACGCGGGCCCTCGGTGGTGCTGGAGCCGAACCCGACCTTCGACACCCTGTTCGGCTACCTGGAATACCGCCAGAGCCAGGGCGTGCTGGAGACCGACTTCTCGATGATCCGCCCGGGCGCCCTGCACCGCGCCAACGGCGGCATCCTGGTGCTGCGCGCCGAGGCCCTGGCGACCGCGCCGGGCCTCTGGATCGCGCTCAAGGCCTGCCTGCGCGACCGGGAGATCGCCCTCGGCAATCCGCTGCGCAGCGGCGTGGTGCCGATCGCCGGCGTGCCGCGGCCCCAGGCGATCCCGCTCGACGTCAAGATCGTCCTGGTCGGGCCGCCCAAGTGGTACTACGCCTTCTTCTCGGTCGACCCCGACTTCCAGACCTACTTCCGCATCAAGGCGGACATCGACACCGACCTGGAGGCCGACGAGACCAACCTGGCCCACTACGCCGGCCTGCTCGACCGCATGGCCCGGGACTACGACATGGACGGCTGCGAGCCGGCGGCGATCGAGCGGCTGCTCGGCATGGCCGCGCGCTGGGCCGCCGACCGGCGGCGCCTGACCGCGCAGTTCGAGCAGGTCGAGGACACGATCCGCGAGGCCGCCCAGCTCATGGACCCGCCCTGCTGCGGCATGATCTCCGGCGCGGCGGTCGAGGGCGCGATCCTGGCGCGCCGGGCCCGCAACGAGCGCATCGAGGACCGCCTGCACCAGCAGATCTCCCAGGGCATGGTCATGATCGATGTCGTCGGAAAAGTGCACGGCCAGGTCAACGGCCTGGTGGTGCGCGACTTCGGCGACCACGCCTTCGGCAACCCGAGCCGGGTCACCGCGCGCGCCTGGACCGGCCGGCAGGGCGTGATCAACGTCGAGCGCCACGTCGAGATGGCCGGGCCGATCCAGCAGAAGGGCGCGATGATCGTCCAGGGCTTCCTCGCCGGCCGCTTCGCCCGGCGCACGCCGCTCTCCTTCAACTGCTCGATCACCTTCGAGCAGAGCTACGGCGGCGTCGAGGGCGACAGCGCCTCGCTCGCCGAGCTGATCGCCATCCTCTCCGAGCTCTCCGGCCTGCCGGTGCGCCAGGACCTGGCGATCACCGGCTCGGTCAACCAGCGCGGCGAGTCCCAGGTCGTCGGCGGCGTGCACCACAAGGTCGAGGGCTTCTACCGCTGCTGCATGGACAAGGGCGGCCTGACCGGCACCCAAGGCGTGGTCATCCCCGCCGCCAACGAGCCGAACCTGGTGCTGCGCGACGACGTCGCCGCCGAGATCGAGGCCCGCCGCTTCCACCTCTGGAGCGTCGAGACCATCGAGGAGGCCCTGGAGCTGTTCCTCGAGACGCCGGTCGGCGAGCCCGACGAAGCGGGCGACTTCCCGCCGGACACGATCAACGGCCTGGTCGCCGCCCAGGTGGCCCGCTTCGACCGGACGATCCGCGGGCGGGAGAAGGATGCAGGTGCGCAGGTTTGAACATCTGACAGCGCGCAGCCGCACTCATGCTTCGTCAAGCTCAGATGGTATGGGCGGGCGGCGAGGGATGGCACCATCGTCGCGTTGAACCACCGATGGAGAGCGCCATGCCGAAGCCGAATGACTTGAGCAGATCCCCCGTCGCCCTGGATCAGGATAGCACGCTGATCGCGGTCA
>JANQLT010000072.1 GCA_028280455.1 Kiloniellales bacterium | reverse complement strand
CACGGCACCGGCCCGCTCCCCCTCCCGGCCACCCACGGCAGTATCCTATTGGGTGGCCGGGAGGGGGAGCGGCCCGGTGCCGTCCGATCGGAAAACGCGCTAAACCGGCTTCATGATCAGCGTGAAGCTGAAGGGCGAGTCGTCGCCGCCGGCGACGATGCTGTTCTCGCCGTCGTGCAGGGCGGCGGCGTCGGCGCCGAAGTAGCGGCCGATGGGACGGCCGTTGACCTGGGTGCCGAGCACGCTGCCGAGATCGCGCACGCGCAGGCCGCCGCGGCCGGTCTCGATCTGGAAGTGCGCGCGCGACAGGCGGAAGGGCGTCTGATCGTCGAGCATGAGCTGGATCGGCACCCGCGGCCTGGGCTCGGCCCGGCGCGGCGTGCGGCCGACCGCGAAGGGCAGCGCCTCGACCGCCAGGCCCTCGGGCGGCACGACCCGCGCCATGGTGTCGCTGGCGCTCTTGAGCACCAGGCCCGTCACGCTCTCGACCGTCGGCGGCGGCGGCGCGGCCGTCGTGGAGACTGCCTCGGCGACGTCGGCCGGCATGACCGAGCCGCCGGAGATCGCCTCGGCGAAGGCCTCGTCGAGCGCGTTCAGGCGCTCGCTCAAGCGCAGCAGGAGCTGGAAGGCGGTGGCGCTGTCGTCGGCGATCTTCTCCAGGAAGGCGGTCTTGTCGTACTCCTCGGCCGTGACCGGCTCGGTGACGCGCACCGTGGCGCCGCGTTCCCGATTGAGGATGACGCCCATCTCGCCGACGAACTCGCCGGCCCCGACGCGCCCCAGCAGGATCTCCCGGCCGTCGACCCGCTTGGTGACCTCCGCCTTGCCGCCGAGGATCTGCAGGACCGTGACGCTCGGCTCGCCCTCGCCGAACATCTGCTCGCCCACCGCATACTGCCTGACCGCCATCCCGTCCCCCGCTTGCAACCGCGACCGCGTCCATGCTGCGGCGTGACGCCGCGGGCTGCATGCTGCGGCGCGCCGCCGCCGGCTGTCAACGCGCGGCGGGCCGAATCCGACGGCGGCGCGGAACTTTCATCCGGCCCTATCCGCCCTGGCCGGCCGCGGGTCGCGGCGGGAAGACGAATCGTTGGTAGAGATAGCCGATGCCGACCAGGGTCAGGCCCAGGCCGATGAAGGAGGCGACCCGCCAGAGCCCGGTCAGATCCGAGAGATCGAGCAGGAAGACCTTGGCGGCGGTCAGCAGCAGCAGGGCGAGCGAGGCGTAGCGGAGGACCGGCAGGGCGCGGGCGATGCCGAGCGCCAACAGGACACCCGCGAAAAGCAGCCAGGCGACCGAGTAGGCGTAGAGCTCGCCCTCGGCCGGCGCCGGGCCGGACAGCACGCTGCCCTGGAAGGCCCGCCGCACCTCGAGGCTGAGCGACAGGAACAGCAGCAGCAGGCCGGCGATGCCCGAGGCCATGGCGACCTGCCGTTGCGCCGCCGCGCCGAGCAGCCAGGCGAAGAGCAGGGCGAAGAGGCCGGGCAGCAGGTAGGCCAGGCTCAGCAGGTTGGCGAGAGGCCAGTCGCCGACCGGCTGGCCGGTGACCAGCGGGCTCTCGACCAGCGCCTGGACCAGCAGCACCTGGGCCGCCGCCAGGCCGAGCAGGACACGCCAGGCCCAGATCAGCACCGGCCGCGGATCGCGCCGGGCCTGCCAGTAGACGGTCAGCGCCATGGCCAGCCAGGCCAGCGACTGCAGCGACGCCTCCAGCAGGCGGTTGCTGGCGACCCGCAGGTCGCCGCTCAGCAGGATGCGGATCTCCAGGGTCGCCAGCAGGAACACGAAGACCAGGCAGCCGCCGTCGAGCAGCGCGATGAGCCGCTCGTCGCCGCGCGCGCCCGGCGGCCGGGCGAACCAGCGCGCCGCCAGCCAGAAGGCCAGGGCCGGGATGCCGTAGCCGTAGATCACCCAGCTCAGGCCGGCCATGCCCTCGGCGGGGTAGTCGAGGACGTAGGGATTGAAGACCAGCCGGATCAGCACCAAGAGCGCCAGGGCCGCCGCGACCGGCATCAGGCTCGGCACGCGGAAACGGCGGTAGAGCGCGCCCAGCACCGGGAGCTGCAGCGACAGCACGACGGTCAGCCAGGCCTGCTGCAAGGCCATGGCCGCGCCCAGGGAGATCGCCGCAGTGACGCCGAGCGCGGCGAAGCCGAGGGCGGCGTCGCGGTTGGCCAGCAGGGCCATGCGCGCGACCCGCGCCGCCGCCAGCAGGTTGAGCGCCGCCAGGCCGAGGGCCAGGCCGGCCCACTTGAGGTCGAGGCCGAGGTGGGCGATGCGCCAGTAGGCGATTCCGAGGATCGCCACCGGCGTCACCGCCGAGACCGCCGCCCAGAGCGGCGGCCGCGCCGCGCTGCCGAGCAGGAGCTGGGCGCCGAAGCCGATCAGGGCGGCGAAGAGCGCCGCGAAGAGCGCCAGGTCCGCCAGGGACAAGGGCACCCAGGGCCCCGGGGCCCGGCCGTACTCGCGCCCCTCGATGCGGTAGAGCGCAGCCATCTGCTCGAGGTTGGCCGGCACCTGCCAGGATGCGATCAGCAGCAGCGCGAAGAGCGCCGCCAGCACCAGCAGGCCGTCCACGGCCCGCTCGCGCCAGGCCGCCGCCATCAGCACCGCGGTCAGCAGCAACGCGGCGATGCTCGCCAGGCTCTCGCCCTCGGCCGCCCGCACCAGAGCGAAGCCGAGGACGGCGAAGGCCAGCGACGCCAGCCAGGCGAGCAGCTCCGGCGCGTCGATCCCGCTCGGCCAGTCGCTCTCCCCCAGCGCCGGCGCCTCCGGCGCGGCCAAGGGCTTTAGCCCCAGGAACAGGCCGGCGCCGAGCACCAGGTAGAGCCCCAGGGGCAGGACGTCGTCCGGAATCGAGAAACCGAGCATCCAGAAGGCCGGCCAGAGCGCCGCGCCGACCAGCGCCACCAGGCCGAGCCAGGCCCAGCCCTTGACGCGCACCAGGGTGAGCGAGGGCGCGGTCAGCGCGAGCAGGTAGCCGAACAGCGCCCAGGCCGAGGGCGCCTCGCTGCCGACCAGCGCCGGCACGGCGTAGCCGCCGACCAGGCCGAGCAGGGCGATGAAGGGCCCCTGCAACAGCGACAGCCCGATCGCCAGGGCGGCCAGCGCGGCCAGGCAGACGAAGGCGGTCAGCGGCAGGACCAGGTCGTAGAGCGCGAAGGCCGCGTAGACGCTGACATAGGCGATCGACAGGCCGGCCGCGGTCAGGGCCGGCGGCACGTAGTTGGGCCCGACGGCGGCGATCGCCTGCTGCAGCGGCCGGCGGCGCAGCGCCTCGCCGCCGAGGATCAGCGCGGCGCCGAACAGCAGCCCGAGCAGGATCCGCACCGTCGGCCCGAGCCAGCCCTGCTCGATCGAGTAGCGCACCAGGAAGACGCCGCCGAGGGCCAGGGTGATGCCGCCGAGCCAGACCAGCCAGCGCGAGGTCAGCGACTGCTCCAGGCCGGCGACCGTCGCGCCGGTCGTCGTAGCCCGGGCGGCCGCCGCCGGCGCCTCGGGCGACTCCGGCTCGTCCCGCGGTGCCCCGGACTCCGGCAGGCGGCCCGGCGCCGCCGTGGTCCATTCGGGCTCGGGCGGCGGCCGGCTCTCGGCCTCCTCAGAGATCTCGTCTCCGTCGTCAGCAGGCTCGGCGTCGCCGGGCGCCGGGTCGGCCGGTCGCGGCGCCGACCGTTCCGCCATGCCGCCGAATTGCAGCGTGGCGAGCTGCGTGCGCAGCAGCGCCACCTCCTCGCGCAGCCGCCGGACCCGGACCAGCGCCACGATGCCCAGAATCGGCACGCCGACCAGGTAGAGAAGGATAAGCGCGAAGTACTCGATGCCGTCCATCGACTCGCCTGCTGCCCGGCCCCCACGGCCAGATGGCGAGTCCCGGCCGAGGCCGGGGCCGAGCGCCACCGAGCCATAAGCCTAGCTCTGCCGGGCGGTCCAGGCTATATGCCCGGGATGAAGACCGCCTCCGCCCTCCTGCTCGGCCTGGCCCTGTTCATGACCCTGGCCGTGCTCTTCGCCGGGCTCATTGCCATGGCGCGCGGCGGCGAGTTCAACAAGCGCCACGGCAACAAGCTGATGCGCTACCGGGTGATCGCCCAGGCCGTGGCCCTCGTAATCTTCGCCGTGGCCATGTTGATGCGCGGCGACTGAGCCGGCCGAACAAGGGACAGAGGACGAGGATGGTCCAGCTCACCAAGATCTACACCCGCGGCGGCGACAAGGGGCAGACCTCGCTGGGCGACGGCGCCCGCGTGGCCAAGCACGACCTCAGGGTCGCCGCCTACGGCAGCGTCGACGAGGCGAACGCCTGCATCGGCCTGGCCCGCCTGCACTGCGACGGCGAGACCGACGCCATCCTCGGCCGCGTGCAGAACGACCTCTTCGACCTCGGCGCCGACCTCTGCACGCCCGAGGCCGAGAACCCCAAGCATCCGCCGCTGCGCATCGTCGAGCCGCAGGTCGAGCGGCTCGAGCGGGAGATCGACGCCGCCAACGCCGAGCTGGCGCCGCTCAAGTCCTTCGTGCTGCCCGGCGGCAGCGCCGCGGCGGCCTATCTGCACCTCGCGCGTACGGTCAGCCGGCGCGCCGAGCGCGAGATGACGGCGCTGGCCGAGCGGGAAACGGTCAATCCGGTAGCCGTGCGCTACATCAACCGGCTCTCGGACCTGCTCTTCGTGCTCGCCCGGCTGGTCAACGACAAGGGCGCCAAGGACGTGCTCTGGACGCCCGGCCAGAACCGCTAAGCAGTTGTAACACATCAGACTTTCGCGCGTTGACAGGGTTCTGGGGCAGACTTATTGTGCACCCGCGAAATGACCCGCGACAGCCGGTCGGAACGGCGTCGCAGGGGAACGGGTGCCTATTCTCGGCGCCCGTATGGGCAGGGTCCTCCGACTAGGTGCAGGCAGGAAGATGAAGATCATCGTCCCCGTGAAGCGGGTGATCGACGCCAACGTCAAGGTCCGGGTCAAGGCCGACAAGACCGGCGTCGAAACGACCAACGTGAAGATGGCCATGAACCCCTTCTGCGAGATCGCGGTCGAAGAGGCCGTACGCATGAAGGAGCGTGGCGACGCCGAGGAGATCGTCGCGGTCTCGGCCGGCATCCAGCAGTCCCAGGAGACGATCCGCACGGCCCTGGCGATGGGCGCGGACCGCGGCATCCTGGTCGAGACCGACGTCGCCCTTGAGCCCCTGGGCATCGCCAAGGTCCTGAAGGCCATCGTCGAGCGCGAGAACCCGGGCATCGTGCTGCTCGGCAAGCAGGCCATCGACGGCGACAACAACCAGACCGGCCAGATGCTGGCGGCGCTGCTCGGCTGGGCCCAGGCGACCTACGCCTCGAAGATCGAGAAGGGCGACGACGGCCAGCTCAAGGTGACCCGCGAGGTCGACGGCGGCCTGGAGACCATCACCTGCTCGATGCCGACGGTGGTGACCGCCGACCTGCGCCTCAACGAGCCGCGCTACGCCTCGCTGCCGAACATCATGAAGGCCAAGAAGAAGCCGATCGAGACCATGGCCCCGGGCGACCTGGGCGTCGACGTGGCCTCGCGGCTCACCGTCCTCAAGGTGGTCGAACCCCCGGCCCGCCAGGCCGGCGTCAAGGTTTCCAGCATTTCCGAACTGGTGGAAAAGCTGAAGAACGAAGCGAAGGTGATCTGATGAGCGTTCTGGTCATTGCCGAGCACGACAACGCGAGCCTGAAGCCCGCGACCCTGCCCACCGTGCCCGCGGCGAGCGCGATCGGCGGCGATAT
>JANQLT010000061.1 GCA_028280455.1 Kiloniellales bacterium | reverse complement strand
GATCTACAAATGGCGCCACCTCGTCGAAAACTTCTTCTGCAATCTCAAAGAGTTCCGACGCATCGCCACGCGCTACGAAAAGACCGACACGAGCTTCGCTGCCATGATCCACCTGGCCGGCACATACATGGCCCTCAAATGAATGTCCACATGCCCTAGTAGGTCAGGCGCGGGTCGAGGGTCTTGGCGTGCTCGACCCAGTCGGTGACGGTCTTGGCCGAGGGGACCTGGCGGGTCAGCTTCTTCTGCTCGTTGACCTCGGCCATCTTGGCGGCGAGGTTCTCGGCGTTGCGGGTGCGCAGCTCCTTGACCGTGTCGACGCCGGCGGCCTCGAGCAGCTCCGAATACTCCTCGCCGATGCCCTTGACGCGCATCAGGTCGGCCATGTTGGCCCACTTCAGGAGCTGCTTCTCGCTGAAGCCGGTCTTCTCGGCCGTGTCCTTGCGGCCCTTGGGGCTGTCGCAGTGGTCGAGCAGATCGTCGGTGGTGGCGATGCCCGCCTCGATCAGCTTTGCCGAGTAGGCCGGCCCGATGCCCTCGATCTCGTCGATCTTGTAACCCATGGCTTCAGTCTCTCCCCGATTGCACGTCAGATTGGGTCAAGAGGCGACGCATCATCCCAGGCGCTCGAGGCCCGGTACCGCCGCGACCACCCGGCCCACCAGCTCGTCGCCGGCCTGCTCCTTGGCGTAATCGTGGAGCATGGGCAGGAGCTGTTTCAATTCGTCCTGGTCGAGGCCGCTCTTCAACAAGGTGCTCAAGGAGCCGCCCAACGCGCCGCCCAGAGAGCCGCCGAGCGTGCCGGCCAGGCTGCCCAGGAGCCCGCCACCGCCGCTGCGGCTACCGCTGCCGCTGCCACCTTCCGCCGCCTCGAAGCCGGCGAGCAGATCCTGCGCGCCGGGCATGGCCGCGAGCAGCGCCGACATGTCGCTCTGCTCGGCGTGCCGCTTCAGCACCGACAAGACCGCGCCCACGGCTTTCTGCGCCAGGCCCTCGTCGACGCCGAGCTCCGCCACGATTCTCGCGATGAGATCCTGCATCGCCCCGCCCCCGATTGTCAGATGCCACCCCGTCCGACACCGGTAAGTGGGGCGCGAATTTCGAGACTACAAGTGCCCCCTAATTCCAAGTAGAGCTATTTCATCGCCGCGGTCATGACGACCGCGTGTCGGCTCATTCAATCGAACTATGTCGAGTAACGAGGGGGGAATTCATGGTCGGCACGGGCGAGCTTTATCTCGGACAGAGTCACAAGCCGGAATGCGTGCTGCTGAAGCGCGCCAACCGGCACGGCCTGATCGCCGGCGCCACCGGCACCGGCAAGACGGTGACCCTGCAGATCATGGCCGAGGGTTTCTCCGAGGCCGGCGTGCCGGTCTTCGTCGCCGACGTGAAGGGCGATCTCTCCGGCATCTCGCAGGCCGGCACCATGAAGCCCTTCCTGCTCGAGCGGGCCGAGGCCATCGGCCTCGCCGACTACGGGCCCGACACGTTCCCGGTCGTGTTCTGGGACCTCTACGGCAAGAAGGGCCATCCGATCCGCACGACGGTCTCGGAGATGGGCGCGCCGCTGCTGTCGCGGCTCTTCGACCTCAACGACACCCAGTCGGGCGTGCTCGACATCGCCTTCCAGATCGCCGACGACGAGGGCCTGCTGCTGCTCGACCTGAAGGACCTGCGCGCCCTGCTGACCTTCGTCGGCGAGAACGCCAAGGAGATCGGCACCGACTACGGCAACGTCAGCAAGGCCTCGGTCGGCGCGATCCAGCGCCGCCTGCTGAGCCTGCAGCAGCAGGGCGGCGCCAAGTTCTTCGGCGAGCCGGCGCTCGACCTGAACGACTTCCTGCGCACGGCCCCGAACGGCCGCGGCGCGATCAACCTGCTGGCCGCCGACAAGCTGATCCTCTCGCCCCAGCTCTACTCGACCTTCCTGCTCTGGCTGCTGTCCGAGCTCTTCGAGGCGCTGCCCGAGGTCGGCGACCCGGAGAAGCCGAAGCTGGTGTTCTTCTTCGACGAGGCGCACCTGCTGTTCAAGGACGCGCCCAAGGCCCTGCTGCAAAAGGTCGAGCAGGTGGTCCGGCTGATCCGCTCCAAGGGCGTCGGCGTCTACTTCGTCACTCAATCGCCCTCGGACGTGCCGGAAAGCGTGCTCGGCCAGCTCGGCAACCGGGTGCAGCACGCCCTGCGCGCCTTCACGCCGAAGGACCGCAAGGCCGTGCGCGCCGCCGCCGAGACCTTCCGGCCGAACCCCAAGCTCGACACCAAGCAGGTCATCACCCAGCTCGGCGTCGGCGAGGCCCTGGTCTCGACCCTCGACGCCAAGGGCCGGCCGAGCGTCGTGCAGCAGACTCTGATCCGCCCACCCTGCTCGCGGCTCGGCCCGGCCAAGCCGGCCGAGCGCCGGGCGACCATCGCCGACTCGCCCGTCGCCGGCCTCTACGACGAGGCCGTCGACCGCAAGTCCGCCTACGAGACCCTGACCGCCCGCGCCGAGAAGGCGGCGGAAGCCGAGGAGCGCCGGCAGCGCGAGGCGGAAGCGGCCAAGGCTCGTAAGCGCAAGTCGAGCCGCTCTTCCGGTACCGGCCGGCGGCGCAGCGGCGGCCGGCGCAGCCGCCGCCAGTCGGTCGGCGAGGCCTTCGTGAAGTCGGCGGTGCGCCAGGTCGGCCGCCAGCTCGGCCGGTCGCTGGTCCGCGGCCTGCTCGGCTCGCTGCTGCGCTAAGATACGCGCTCCGACATATCGCTCGTTCAGGAGATGACCATGACGGCAAACGGGCATCAGTTCGCCATCAGCCGCGCCAAGGACGGCGGCTTCGAGGGCGCCGGCTTGCGCAGCTTCTTCGAGTATCGCGATCTCGGCATCAAGCAGGCCACGGGCGGCGAGTTCGGCGCCCATGTGATCCGCGCCGTGAAACCTTGCCCGGACGGCACCGGCCAGCACCGCCACGCGCTCGGCTTCCAGATGGTCTACGTCCTCAAGGGCGCCTGCAGCTTCTGGTACGAGGGCCAGGGCACCTACGACCTGGAGGTCGGTGACTGCGTCTACCAGCCGCCCGGCATCCTCCACGAGCTGCAGAGCTGCAGCGAGGACTGCGAGCTTTTGGAGATCACCATGCCGGCCGAGTTCGGCACCGAAGAGGCCTAGACCTCACGCCGCGATGGCGGCTTCCGCCTTGCCGACGCTCAGCAGCCAATCCAGGAAGGCCCGGTCCGGCGGGCAGTCGGCGCGGCCCGGGGCGTAGACCGCGTAGTAGCTGGCGCCGCCGCGCAGGGCCGGCTCGAAGGGCCGCGCCAGGCTGCCCTCCTCCAGCTCGCGGGCGTCGATCACCGTCGAGCCCATGGCCAGGCCGCGCCCGGCCAGGGCCGCCTTGATCGCCATGCCGCGGTCGCTGAACTCGATCGTCGTCAGGCTCGACAGCGCCGGGCCCTCGGCTTGTTCCAGCCAGGCCTCCCAGAGGCTGCTGTCCTCGGCCAAGAGGATCGTCGCGGTCTCCAGCTCCGACACCCGGGAGCCCATCTCCTCGACGCCGACCACCGGCGCGAAGAGCTCCTCGACCACCAGGTCGCAGCGCAGGCCGCCGTAGGTCGAGGCGCCGGGCAGGATGACGATGTCGGCCTCGCCCTGGACGATGGCCTCGGGCGAGCCGGCCTCGCCGATGGCGACGCGGACTTCGGGCTGGCGCTCATAGAAGTCCAGCATCTTGGGCACCAGCCAGGCGATGGCGAAGCCCGGCTCCGCGCCGACCTTGAGCGGCGCCTGGGCGTCGCGCGGCGCCACCATCTCGGTGGCGTGGGTGATCTTGGTGAAGGCGGCGCGGATCGGCGTCAGGTACTGCTGGCCCTCGATGGTCAGCATCAGGCCGTTGTGGATGCGGTCGAACAGCCGGATGCCCAGCGTCTCCTCCAGGGACTTGACCTGCTGGCTGACCGCGCCCGGCGTGACGTGAAGCTCGACCGCCGCCTGCTTGAAGCTCAGGTGGCGGGCGGCGGCCTCGAAGGCGCGGAGGGCGTTGAGGGGCGGCAGTCGGTAGGTCATCGGCGTCTCGCTGTCGGGCTGCCCGGCCAGTCTACACGAGAGAGCGCCCCGGCCCTGCCCCAGAAATCCTGAGCGACCCGCGCAGTTCTCCTGGTTTGCGGAAACGCTGCCGAAAGCCGAGGTCTCGCGGACGCTTCGACCCGCGAACGAGGAGAACTGATCATGGCCCTGGGCTTCAACCCGCCGGGCGTCTGGAACGAGCCCGACAAGTCCTACTCGCAAGGCGTCGTGCAGCACGACGGCCGCGTCATCCACATCACCGGTCAGATCGCCTGGGACGCCGACAACGAGATCGTCGGCAAGGGCGACGTCGAGGCCCAGGCGCGGCAGTGCCTGAGCAACATCGAGACGATCCTCGCCGCGGTCGGCGGCGAGATGCAGGACATCGTCTCGATGACCATCTTCTGCACCGCGCCCGAGCAGATCCCGCTGATCAGCAAGGTGCGCAGCGCGTTCTTCCCGACCGAGGGCGCGCCGGTCTCGATCTTCATCCAGGCCGCCGCGCTGGTGCACCCGGACTGGCTGGTCGAGATGATCCCCGTCGCCGTCGTGCCCCACGAGCGCTACCGCGCGCCGGGCTGATGGACGACCCCTAGCGCCGCCAGGTCGGGTCGAGCCGGTCGACCAGCCGCAGGTTGGCCGGCCACTCCGGCAGGAGGTCCGAGGCGCCGGCGCGGGCCTCGCCGCTTTCGAACTGGGCGCGGGTCTTGGCCTTGACCGCCTCGGACAGCAGCTTGAGCTTGGCGCCGGAGGCCATGGCCTTGAGCTGGATGCCGGCGGCCCGCTCGAAGTGGAGTAGCCGGCTAAAGGCGCGGCCGACGCTCTCGGCGCAGACCAGCAGGCCGTGGTTGTAGAGCAGCATGGTGTGGTTGGTCGGTCCGAGATCGGCGACCAGGCGCTCGCGCTCCTCGAGGTCGAGGGCGATGCCCTCGTACTCGTGGGTGCCGACCCGCTCGTGGAAGATGCAGCCCTCCTGGGTCATCGGCAGGAAGCCGGTCTCGGTGCAGGCGAGCGCGGTGGCGTTCTCCGAGTGGGTGTGCAGCACGCAGTGCAGGTCCGGCCGCGCGCCGTGCACCGCCGAGTGGATCACGTAGCCCGCCCGGTTCACCGGATGGGGACTGTCGTCGAGCTTGTTCCCCTCGAGGTCGATCTTGACCAGGTTCGAGGGCAGCACCTCGTCGTAGGCCAGGCCGAAGGGATTGATCAGGATCTCCTCGGTCCCGGGGATGCGCGCGGTGATGTGGTTGTAGACCTGCGAGGTCCAGCCGTGGTGATGCACCAGCCGGTAGCAGGCCGCCAGGTCGAGCCGGGTGGTCCACTCGGCCTCGCTATAGCCGGGCGGAACGGCGTCGCCCTCGCGGGCCAGGTCGGTGACGGCCATGGTTCTGTCTCCGGTCTTCGGGGCCCGCAGGCCCCTGTGAAATCGGCGGCGACTATAGCATGTCGGGCTTTCGGCCGGCCTTTTCCAGGCTGCGGCAATCGCTAGAATGCCCGGCAAGCCGGACATCGAGACCCAGGAGACCGAGATGAGCGCAGTCGAGAGCCTCGCGGCGGCCACCGAGGCCGCGCCCGCCGCCAGCCCCAAGCCGAGCTTCGATTGGCAGGACCCGCTGCTGCTCGAGGAGCAGCTCGAGGAGGACGAGCGGATGGTGCGCGATTCCGCGCGCGCCTACTGCCAGGAGCAGCTCATGCCGCGGATCCTGGAGGCCAACCGGCACGAGCGCTTCGACCGGGCGATCTTCACCGAGATGGGCGCGCTGGGCTTCCTCGGGCCGACCCTGCCGGAGGAATACGGCGGCGCCGGGGTCAACCACGTCTGCTACGGCCTGATCGCCCGCGAGGTCGAGCGGGTCGACAGCGGCTACCGCTCGGCCATGAGCGTGCAGTCGAGCCTGGTGATGCACCCGATCTACAGCTACGGCAGCGAAGAGCAGCGCCGCAAGTACCTGCCCGGCCTCGCCACGGGCGAGACGGTCGGCTGCTTCGGCCTGACCGAGCCCGACCACGGCTCCGACCCCGGCGGCATGACCACCCGGGCCCGCAAGGTCGAGGGCGGCTACCGCCTCAAGGGCGCCAAGATGTGGATCACCAACTCGCCGATCGCCGACCTCTTCGTGGTCTGGGCCAAGAGCGATCCCGACGACAAGATCCGCGGCTTCATCCTCGAGAAGGGCATGGAGGGGCTCTCGGCGCCGAGGATCGAAGGCAAGTTCTCCCTGCGCGCCTCGGCCACCGGCGAGATCGTCATGGACGACGTCTTCGTGCCCGACGAGAACCTGCTGCCCAAGGTCTCCGGCCTCAAGGGCCCCTTCGGCTGCCTCAACAAGGCGCGCTTCGGCATCTCCTGGGGCGCCATGGGCGCCGCCGAGTTCTGCTGGCACGCCGCGCGGCAGTACAGCCTGGACCGCAAGCAGTTCGGCCGGCCCCTGGCGGCCACCCAGCTCATGCAGAAGAAGCTCGCCGACATGCAGACCGAGATCACCCTCGGCCTGCAGGCCTCGCTGCGCCTCGGCCGCCTGCTCGACGAAGGCAAGGGCGCGCCGGAGGCGATCTCGCTGTGCAAGCGCAACGCCTGCGGCAAGGCCCTGGATATCGCCCGCACGGCGCGCGACATGCACGGCGGCAACGGCGTCGCCGACGAGTTCCACGTCATCCGCCACGTCATGAACCTCGAGGCCGTCAACACCTACGAAGGCACCCACGACGTCCACGCCCTCATTCTGGGGCGGGCGCAGACGGGGATTCAGGCTTTCGGGTAGCGCGAGCGTCGTCGGCAACGCGGTGCGAACCGATCGATGGATGCTCGGGTCAAGCCCGAGCATGACCAGTGTTGGGCACACCGCCGGTGCCACTCAATGTCATGCTCGGGCTTGACCCGCCTGCGGGCCGAAGCCCTTCGGCGGGCGAAGGCCCGAGCATCCATGCCGATGGCGAACCGAGGCCATGCCCTACCATGTCTACATCATGGCCAGTCGCCGGAACGGAACGCTCTACGTCGGCATGACGAGCGACTTGGTGAGACGCGTCTACGAGCACAAGAACGGTGTCGTGCCAGGCTTCACAAAACGCTATGGCGTGCATCGCCTGGTATACTTCGAAAGCACCAGCGACGTACGAATCGCCGCGCAGCGAGAGCGCACCCTCAAGCGATGGAACCGGGCCTGGAAGATCGCCTTGATCGAGAAAGGCAATCCGGATTGGACCGATCTCTCAGACGCAATTGCGAGCTGAGCCATGGATGCTCGGGCCTTCGCCCGCCGAAGGGCTTCGGCCCGCAGGCGGGTCAAGCCCGAGCGTGACCTAAAGGAGTGGGTATGAAGAACGGTGAGGCGACGGTCGGTGACGCCGAGTCACTGCGCGAACTCTACGGCGCGCCGAGCGAGACGGCGCAGCGGAAGGTTCTGCGGCGGCTGGACAGGCATTGCCGGGCGGTCATCGCGGCCTCGCCCTTTCTGGTGATCGGCTCGTCGGACGCCGAGGGGAATTGCGACGTCTCGCCGCGGGGGGATGCGCCCGGCTTCGTGGCGGTGCTCGACGACGAGAGGCTGCTGATCCCGGACCGGCGCGGCAACAAGCGCGTCGACACCATGGGCAACATCCTCGAGAACCCGCATGTCGCGCTGATCTTCTTCGTGCCGGGCATGACCGAGACCTTGCGGGTCAACGGGCACGTCGAGATCACGACGGACGCGTCGCTGCTGGCGCCCCTGGCCGTCAACGGCAAGGCGCCGCAGTCGGCCTTGCTCGTGCAGGTCGAGGAAACCTTCCTGCACTGCGGCAAGGCGCTGATCCGCTCCAGGCTCTGGGACCCGGAACAGCAGATCGAGCGCAGCAGCCTGCCCTCGCTCGGCCGGATGATCGCCGATCAGGTCGAGGGCGTGGAGACCGACGACGCGGAAGCGAACATCGAGCAGGCCTATCGCGAGCGGCTGTACTGATACCGGCCTGCGATGAGGTGGCCTCATCGCAGGCCGTATGGCGTTCAAGCGCCACGCAGGCTTTCCTCGCTTCGCTGCGGGCGCGCGGTCGCGCTTGCCAAGCTGCGATGAGTGGCACTCATCGCAGCTTGGAATGACAGGCTGCCCGCGACGGCGTCTTCCTACTCGAAGGGCTTGGCCGAGGGATCGAGCGACAGCCAGGTCGCGCCGGCCGCCAGGCCGAAGCCGGAGCTGGTCGTCTCGGCGAAAGGCTCGAGGGCGACGTGGTCGGAGCTGCCGCCGACCATGATGCCGGCGCCGCCGCCGCCATCGACCGAGGCCGAGACCTTGACGCCGCCGTAGTTGCCGGCGAGCGCGTGGCTCTTGAGGTCGGAGCCGCTGGCCGCCGCCACGGCGAAGATCAGGGTGTTGGTGCGGTTGACGTCGAAGTCGAGGCCGAGGCCCATGCCGGTCGTGCCCTTGTAGTGCTCGACCCGGCCGTCGTTGGCCTCGAAGACGCACTGCAGGTCGACCTTGGAGTGAATCAGGAAGTTGTAGCCGGATCCCGCAATCGGATTGCAGGTCAGAATGCCCACGTCCGAGCGCTCGCTATCGTCGGCCGCCTGGGCCGCCGTCACCATCATGCCGCCAAGAGCCGCCGCAAAGACAATCGCCCCAACTCGCCCTATCATCGCCGTCCCTCCTGTCGTTGACGGACCCTTCCTCGGGTCTCCCAATGATCATAGGGATTCGGCGCCGCCCTGTCGCGGCTTTCGGGGGCAGCGGAAAAGGCGGCCTGGACGCCGGATTCAGGCCCGGATTCAGGCAAGGAAAGGGCCGGCGCCCCTAGAGGTCCGCCGGCCCGTCCGACTCTCGAAGCTGTCGCGGGGGGATCAGGCGGCCGGCTGCAGGCGCCCGCCCATGACGTGGGGCATGGCCCAGAAGTGCTCGATCCGGCGCAGCGCCTGGTTGGCGGCCTGCAGGTCCTCCAAGGTGACCTTGGTCTCGTCCATGAAGTCGGCATGCCGGTTGAAGAGATCGTCGATCCGACGATAGATCTTCAGGCCCTTCTCGGAGGCGCGGACGTGGAACGACCGGCGGTCGTGCTGGGAGCGCTCCTGGATCAGATAGTCGTTCTCGACCAGCTTCTTGACGTTATAGGAGACGTTCGAACCGAGGTAGTAGCCGCGGTGGGTCAGCTCGCCGACCGTCAGTTCTTCCTCGCCGATGTTGAAGATGATCAGGGCCTGGACGTTGTTCAGGTCCCGGATCCCTTCGCGATCGAGCTCGGCCTTGACCACCTCCAAGCACTGGCGGTGCAGGCGCTCGATCAGCGAAATCGTTTCCAAGTAGGCAGCTTTCACGACAGTCTCCGCATGACGTTACTAAGGTCTTCCCGGCATGCTCCTCAGACTTGCCAGGCTAGTCTTTAACCTCTTAAAAACTAATTAAGTTCGGCTTTTGTACCAATTGTCCGGCAGAACGCCCGCCGGGCGATGATCGAGGCCGTGGGGCCAGACAGCGGGGGGAAGCGCCATGAGCGAGAGACCGGTCGCCGTGATCACGGCTGGCGGCAGCGGCATGGGCGCCGCCATCGCCCGCGAGCTGGCGGCGCGCGGCTATGCGGTGGCCGTGCTGTCCTCCTCGGGCAAGGGCGAAGCCCTCGCCGTGGCGCTCGGCGGCTTCGGCATGACCGGCTCGAACCGGGAGCCCGCGGACCTCGAGGCCTTGATCGAGCGGACAGTCCAGCGCTACGGCCGGATCGACGCCCTGGTCAACAGCGCCGGCCACGGCCCCAAGGGGCCGATCCTCGAGCTGAGCGACGAGGACTGGCACCAGGGCATGGAGGTCTACCTGTTGAACGTGATCCGGCCGGTCCGGCTGGTCACGCCGATCATGGAGCGCCAGGGCAAGGGCGCGATCGTCAACATCTCGACCTACGCCGCCTTCGAGCCCGACCCGGCCTTCCCGACCTCCGGCGTCTTCCGCTCCGGCCTGGCCGCCTTCGCCAAGCTCTACGCCGACAGGTACGCCGCTAACAATATTCGCATAAACAACATCTTGCCGGGCTTCATTGACAGCCTGCCGGAGAAAGAGGCCTTCAAGGCGCGCATCCCCATGGGGCGCTACGGCACGGTCAAGGAGATCGCCGGCACGGCGGCCTTCCTGGTCTCCGACGAGGCCGGCTACATCACCGGCCAGAACCTGCGGGTCGACGGCGGAATCACCCGCTCCGTGTAGGCCAGCCGAGGGGCTCCGCGAGCCGCCGAGAGGCCGGCCGACGGCATGACGCCCTGTGACATTTTGAGGCTTTCGACTCCGCGTCGGCGCGTCCGAGCCGCCTCGGCGCGAGTCGCCGCAGGCCCTGCGAGGAGGGCCGCTGCCTTCATGCTTTGGCAAGGTCTGCCCGTTATTTCGTAGGTCATATGCAATTGATCAGAGCCCGGACGAAGCGTCTCCAGCCGACCGGGCTAGTGCCTTGGAAGGGACCGGGGATGACGCGACTCTGGGATATGAAGATCTCCTATCGGCTTTACCTGCTGATCGGCCTTTTCGCCTTGGCCTTGACCGGCATCGCCGGCAGCCTGCTGTTCGATTTCAAGGACGAGCTGCGCGAGCGCAAGCGGTGGGAGCTGCAAAACCTGGTGCAGACTGCCAGCTCCATGGCCGAGAGCTACCATGCCCGCGCGCAGGCCGGCGAGATGACCGAGGCGGAAGCGCAGGCCGAGGCCCTGCGCCGCATCGGCGAGATGCGCTACGACGGCGAGAACTATTTCTGGGTCAACGACATGGATGCCGTCGTCGTGATGCACCCGATCAAGCCGCAGCTCAACGGCAAGGACCTCAGCGACTTCAAGGACGCCAACGGCCTGCCCCTGTTCAAGGCTTTCGTCGACACCGTGCGCAAGGACGGCGCCGGCTTCGTCTCCTATGTCTGGCCGAAGCCGGGCGCCGAAGCGCCGGTCGACAAGGAGTCCTACGTCACCGGCTTCGGGCCCTGGAACTGGGTGATCGGCACCGGCGTCTATATCGACGACCTCGAAGCCCTGTTCTTGGAGCAGGTCAAGGCGGCGGTGATCGAGATCGTCGTCGCGCTCACCATCATCGCCGGCCTCTTCGTCGCGGTTGCCCGCAGCATCTCCCGCCCGCTGAACGCCATGACCGCCTGCATGGGCCGGCTCTCCGACGGCGACCTCAGCGTCGTGGTGCCGGAGGTGGGCCACAGGAACGAGATCGGCGAGATGGCCCAGGCGGTGAGCCACTTCAAGGACAACGCCCTGCTGGTCGAGAAGATGAAGCAGGAGCGCGTCGCTCAGGAGGAGGCCGCCGCCGAGGAGAAGCGCAAGGCGATGGACGACCTGGCGCAGAGCTTCGAGGCGAAGGTCATGGGCGTGGTCCGGGCCCTCTCCTCGGCCTCCAGCGAGATGGAGGCCACCGCCCGCGAGATGACCTCCACGGCCGAAGAGACCAGCAGTCAGTCCAACACGGTCGCCCAGGCCTCGGGCGAAGCCGCCCGGAACGTGGAGAGCGTGGCGGCGGCGACCGACGAGCTCTCGGCCTCGATCGCCTCGATCGGCACGCAGGGCAGCCAGTCGGCGAAGATCGCCCAGCGCGCCTCCGAGCAGGCCAAGCAGACGAACGACCAGGTCAAGACCCTCGTCGAGGCGGCCCGCAAGATCGGCGAGGTCATCAGCCTGATCCAGGAGATCGCCGAGCAGACCAACCTGCTGGCGCTCAACGCCACCATCGAGGCGGCGCGCGCCGGCGACGCCGGCAAGGGCTTCGCCGTGGTCGCCTCGGAGGTCAAGTCCCTGGCCAGTCAGACGGCGACGGCCACCGAAGAGATCGGCGCCCACATCACGGGCATCCAATCGGCGACCACCAGCGCCGCGACCTCGATCGAGGAGATCGCCGAGACCATCGACGAGATGAACCAGATCGCCGTCGCCGTGGCCACCGCCGTCGAGGAGCAATCCGCCGCCACCAACGAGATCTCACGCAGCGTGGTCGAGGCCTCTTCCGGCACCCAGCTCGTGTCGCAGAGCATCGGCAACGTCACCACGGCCGCCGACAAGACCGGCAGCGCCGCCTCCGAAATCCTCTCCTCGGCCGGCGGCCTGTCCCAGCAGGCCGAGATCCTGCGCGGCGAGGTGGATTCCTTCCTGCAGACCGTTCGGGCGGCCTAGAGGCGGCCTGCGATGACACGACACATCGCAGCCCGAGCGGCGCTCAAACGCCACGCCGGCTTTCCTCGCTCGGCCGCGGACGCGCGGTCGTGCTTGCCGAGCTACGATGAGCTTCTCGCATCGCAGCTCGGCTCGGGTCCGGGAAAGCTCGTGCGGAGCGCCAGGGCGGTCCCTGCTTGCGTCGAACCGGCCCCGCTCCGCTAGTCCGCTCGCGCTCCGGCAATCGCCGCGGCAGGCTTCGACGTCGAAACGACCCGCCCCCTCACCCAGCTCCGGCTAGGCTCGGCTGCGCCTCGCCAAGCCTGCGCAACCCTCTCCCCCGACGGGCTATTGCATTCACACATCTGGGTTGCGGTGTGGTTTGCCAGGTGATTCCTTGGCTCGGTTGGAGCTTGGGAGTTTGAGTGATGTC
>JANQLT010000055.1 GCA_028280455.1 Kiloniellales bacterium | reverse complement strand
TGGCAGAAGCCGCCGATCAGGCCCATGCCGTACATCTGGCCCGCCTTCTCCTCGAAGCGGCGGATCAGCAACATCTCACGGTAGTGGCCGAGCAGCTCCTCGGTGCTGGCGTCGTCGCTCTTGTTGGCGTCGCTCTTGCGCGACGGCTTACTCGCGGCCTTGCGGCTCGCCGACCGCTTGGCCGTCGCAGGCTTGGCTGCCATGGCATTTCCTCGTGAGGCCTTTGATTAGAATGATTAGAAGCTCCCGCGAGTGCCCCACCCGCGGACAAGGACAATCTAGCGAATGCCGCAGGGGATTTCAATCATGATTAATGCGCTGATATG
The DNA here is from genome assembly GCA_028280455.1 of Kiloniellales bacterium. Lineage (GTDB taxonomy): Bacteria > Pseudomonadota > Alphaproteobacteria > Kiloniellales > JAKSDN01 > JANQLT01. The sequence goes on along the minus strand of JANQLT010000055.1, from coordinate 27,822 downwards.
AAACGAAAATTTAATTGATAACTCAAATTCAGTTAATCACTACTTCTCCGGGTTCTCGGCCGAGCCGTCGAGCATGATCACCCGGTCCAGGGGATGGCCGTAGTTGAGCAGCAGGCGCGCCTGCTCCTCGATCATGTCAGGGTCCAGGCTCTCCGGCTGGAGCTGCGTCACCCGCCGGATCAGGCGCTCGCGCTTGGCGGCCAGCTCGATCTCGCGGGCATCGGCATGGGCCAGGTCGGCCTTCATGCGATGCCAGGCGAGGATGCCCCGCTCGCCCTGCACCGCGTGGAAGCCGAAATAGGCGACCAGGGCGAGGACGAACAGCGGCAAGCCGCCTTCCCGCGCCAAGCGCCCCAATCGTTCCTTGACCGACATGAAGCCAACGAATCACAGCGCGAGTCGCGCCGTCAAGACAAAACGCCATGTGATTCCAATGCGATTCCGGAGTCTGCTCGCAGCCCGCGGCAAGCTCCCGCCGGGCAGAGAGGCAGAGCCGGGCTCGCCGGCCCAGGCCCTCGGCAAGTGCGTCAGGCGCGCCGCTCCAGGTAGGCCTCGGCCAGGGCGACCAAGCGCTCGCGCCCGAAGCTCGGGTCGTGGCCGCCGTGGACGACCCGGACCGGCAGCTCGCGCAGGCGGCGCATGGTGGCGACGTAGTCCGGGATGCTCGAGCCTTCGAGCTCGTCCAGCAGGGGACCGTCGTAGACGGCATCGCCGGAGAACAGGATGCCCGTCGCGGCCTCCCAGAGGCCGATGGAGCCCGGCGAGTGGCCCGGCAGGTGCAGCACCTCGAAGCGCCGGTCGCCGAGGTCGACCACGTCGCCCTCCTCGAGCAGACGGGTCGGCTTGGCGGCGCGCAGCTCATAGTCGCTCAAGGCGTAGCCCGGTCCCGGCAGCGCGGTGATGCAATAGGCCCCGTCGATCCGGTAGCCGGCCCGGCGCAGGCTCTCGAGAGAGTCGCCAGGGAAGGCCTCGGCCATGACCAGAGAGAAGCCCGCCGGTTCGGCCAGCTCCCCGGCCTCCAGGCAATGCACCAGCACCTCGTCGAACTCGTGGTGCCCGCCGACGTGATCGGCATGGCTGTGCGTGGCGATAGCCATGACCGGCTTGTCCAGGAGATCCCACGCCGCCGCCTTGAGACTGGCCACGCCGAGACCGGTGTCGACCATCAAGTCCCGGTCCCGCCCCCGGACGTGCCAGATGTTGCAGCGGATGAAGGCCGCGACATGGGGCTCCCAGAGATGGGTGACGTCGTCGTCGATGGCACGGCGCTCGAACCAGCGATCGGCGATCCGGAAGCTCACGCTTTTTCCCGATTAGGTATCTGAAGAAGTTTGACACGGATGAACACAGATGGACACGGATAACAAGTAAAATTTAAAAAAACAGTTGTTGTTATTGAACTGAACCAACTTCCTTTTTGTTATCCGTGTCCATCTGTGTTCATCCGCGTCAAATCCAACTAACCTCCGCGACCAAACACACTAGCGCCGCCATAAAACGCCGAAGGCCCGAGCCCTTCCTCGATGCGCAGGAGCTGGTTGTACTTGGCGGTGCGGTCGGAGCGGCTGAGCGAGCCGGTCTTGATCTGGCCGCAGTTGGTGGCGACCGCCAGGTCGGCGATGGTGGTGTCCTCGGTCTCGCCGGAGCGGTGCGACATGACGGCGCGGTAGCCGGCCTTGTGGGCCCGCTCGACGGTCTCCAGGGTCTCGCTCAGGGTGCCGATCTGGTTGACCTTGACCAGGATGGCGTTGGCCACGCCGGCGGCGATGCCGCGGCTCAGGCGCTCCGGGTTGGTCACGAAGACGTCGTCGCCGACGAGCTGGACCTTGCCGCCGACGGCCTCGGTCAGGGCCGCCCAGCCCTCCCAGTCGTCCTCGGCCATGCCGTCCTCGATGGAGACGATGGGATAGGCGGCGGTGAGCTTCGCCAGGCGCTCGACCATGCCGGCCGCGTCGTAGTCTTTGCCCTCGCCTTCAAGGACATAGCGGCCGTCCTTGAAGTACTCCGTGGCGGCGCAGTCGAGCCCCAGCAGGACGTCCTCGCCGGCCCGGTAGCCGGCCGACTGGATGGCCTGGAGGATGAAGTCGAGGCCCTCCTCGGCGGTCTTGAGATTGGGCGCGAAGCCGCCCTCGTCGCCGACGTTGGTGCTGTGGCCGGCCTTCTTGAGCGCGGCCTTGAGCGCCTGGAAGACCTCGACGCCCATGCGCAGGGCCTCGGCGAAGCTGGGCGCGCCGACCGGCAGGATCATGAACTCCTGGAAGTCGATGGCGTTGTCGGCGTGGGCGCCGCCGTTGATGATGTTCATCTGCGGCACCGGCAGGGTCCGGGCGTAGCTGCCGCCGACATAACGGTAGAGCGGCAGCCCGGCGTCCTCGGCCGCGGCCTTGGCGACCGCCAGGCTGACGCCGAGCAGGGCGTTGGCGCCCAGCCGGCCCTTGTTGGCGCTGGCGTCGAGCTCGACCAGGGTGCGGTCGATGTGGACCTGCTCCTCGGCCTCCATGCCGGAGAGCACGTCCAGAATCTCGTGGTTCACGGCCTCGATGGCGTTGAGCACGCCCTTGCCGCCATAGCGCGCCGGCTCGCCGTCGCGCAGCTCGATGGCCTCGTGGGCGCCGGTCGAGGCACCGGACGGCACGGCCGCCCGGCCGACCGCCCCGCTGTCCAGGGTGACCTCCACCTCGACGGTCGGATTCCCGCGGGAATCAAGGATTTCGCGGGCCCTGATATCCAAGATTGCGGTCATGAGCGCCCCCTCCCCCCTCGGCCTGGAAAGGCTCGGGGATACACGGGGCCGGGGGCGGAGACAACGCCGGAATCGCGCCGCCGCGGACGCGTGCTATCCTGCCGCCCGATATTTCACGAGACGGACATCTTGGGGTCGCCGATGCGCCTGCAGCTCGCTACCTGGCCCGAGGTCGAGGCCTACCTGAAGCAGTCGCGGGGCATCGTCATCCCGATCGGCTCCACCGAGCAGCACGGGCCGACCGGCTTCGTCGGCACCGACGCGCTCTGCCCGGAGCTGGTCGCCTGGGGCCTCGGCGAGCGCGAGGGCGTCATGGTCGCACCGACCCTCTCGATCGGCATGGCCCAGCACCACCTGGGCTTTCCCGGCTCCATCTCGCTGCGGCCGACGACCCTGATCGCGGTCGTCCTCGACACGGTCAACTCCCTGGCCCGCCACGGCTTCGAGCGCTTCTTCTTCCTCAACGGCCACGGCGGCAACATCGCCACCCTGGCCGCCGCCTTCTCCGAGCTCTACGCCGAGAGCAGCCTGGGCACCGCCGGCCACAACCGGCCGCCGATCCGCTGCCGGCTGGAGAACTGGTGGGACGGCGAGGGCGTCAAGGCGATCTCGGCGGAGGTCTTCGCCGAGTCCGAGGGCAGCCACGCCACCGCCTCCGAGGTCTCGCTGACCTACTACGGCTATCCCGAGGACGGCGCGCGGGTGAAGAGCCCGGAGCCCCTGAGCCCGCGCCTGGCGCCCTGCGGGCCGATCTACGACGCCGAGGACTACCGTCGCCGCTTCCCGGACGGCCGCATCGGCTCCGACCCGACCCTGGCCAGCGCCGAGACCGGCGCCCGGCTCTACGAGGCCTCGGTGGCCGACATGACCGAGCGCTACCAGGCCTTCCTCGCCGAGGACTAGGCAGCGGTGGCCGCGACCGAGATGTCATCCCGACCCCGAGGCCTCCCGCTTGCCTGCCTGCTCGCCCTCGCCGCCGCGACGCCGGCGCTGGCCGAGCTCGGCACGCCAGAGCCGGGGCAGGTCCGAAAGTGGGTCTGCCAGGCGACGGGCGGCCTGCCGAGCAGCTACGTCACCAAGGTCCTCGCCGTCGAGGACGGCCTGCTGGTCATGGAGGAGCAGATCGACCGGGAGATCGGCCGCATCGAGGTGCCGCTCGGCGTGCAGGGGCTGCATCTCTACAAGCATCGCGTCCTGCCCCTCGGCAAGGGCGAGCGCCGGCAGCGCTTCGACCCGGCGGCCTTCGCCGGCTACGCGACTCTCGAGCCGGGCGCCGAGATGACCGTCGACGTCGAGGAGACCGACGGCAAGCAGACCTGGACCTGGCGCTACTCGGTGAAGGTCGGCGCGCCCAAGCTGGTGACCCAGGAGCTGCTCGGCGAGGTCGAGGTGATCCCGGTCAGCGAGGAGCGCTGGATCTACAACGACAGGCTCGGCACCAGCTACGATTTCAACGTCGTGCCAGAGCGCTCGCTGGTGCTCAACTGGCGCTACAAGACGCCCGAGGGCGAGCAGGCCTGCGACCTCTACCTGGCCTACAAGAAGAAGGTCAGGCAACCGGCGGAGTGATCCGCCTCGCTCAAGCCGTGTTGAGCAGCTTGTAGCAGAGCATCTTGGAGACGTTGAGCAGCAGCGCGGCGGCCACCTGCGGATCCTACTCGATCATCGCCTTGATCACGCTCTCGCTGAGGCTCAGCACCCGGACGTCGTCGGTCACCGCATAGACGTCCATGCTGCGGGGGCTCTTCAACAGGAAGGCCATCTCGCCGACGATGTCGCCCGCGCCGGCCCAGGCCAGCGGGTAGCCGTCGTCGTCCCGGACCTCCAGGGTGCCGGACAGGACGACGAACATGTTCTGGGCCACGTTGCCGCGCTTGATCAGCCGGTCGCCCCGGCGACAGGCGATGACATTGCTCTTGCCGAGACAGCGCTGCGTCTGCTCTTCGCTCAGGCCGTCGAAGAGCTGGACTCTCGAAGCCGAGACGCCGAGCGCCTGCTTCACGTCGCCCCAATAGCCGTCGCGCGCGGAGAGCCGGTGACTCTTGACCGCGCCACCCGTCGCCAGGAGCGCCGACAGACAGGCCGGCACGCGGGTCTCCGCGCCGAAGTCCTGCAGCACCGCGCAGAGCGGCGACTTGATGGCCCGCATGTAGTCCAGGTCTTCCGGCACCATGACCAAGGGAATCAGATAGCCGGTCTCCGGGCTGTTGACGTTGCGCTTGCTGTAGGTCCGGAAGCCGAGGCCCTGGTAGAGGTTCAGCAGGTGCGGCTCGCTGTCGCCGAAGATGAGCTGGATGCGCCGCTCGTTGACGAAGCCGAGGTAGGTGCAGAACAGCCGATAGATCAGATCCGTGCCGCGATAGGCCCGCTCGACCATGAAGCGCTCGCCGATGACGATCTGCTCCGGCGGCAGCTCGGCGAGAAAGGGCGCCAGGTCGTACTGCTCGACGTGACGTTCCGTGAAGGGCGCGTCGCCGCCCCAGGTCAAGCGCATCGTGCCGACCACCGCCTCGCCGTCCGACACGTAGTAGTGGTGACTGCGCGCGTCGTCCGGCTCGACCAGCCGCCGGCCCTCGTGGTCGGCGATCGAGCCGTAGCGTTTCATCTCCTCGACGTAGACCCGGTAGCGGAAGCGGTAGACCGCCTCGCGCTCGGCCTCGCTCAGCGCCGGCAAGATCGCCGGTTGCGTCGATTGGTCAGCCATCGCCGGCCAGCTTAGGACAAGGGACGCAATCGCCTCAAACGCCGGGATGGACGGGAGCCCGCCTAGCTGTCGCTCAAGAGATCCCGCAGGGCGAGCGCCATCACCTTGGTGGCGCGGCGCAGGTCTTCCAGGACCAGGCATTCGTCGGCGCGGTGGGCGTTGGCCTCGGTCAGGGTGCGGGGGCCGGCGCCGTAGAGCACGGTGGGGATGCCGGCGCCGGCGTAGTGGCGGGCATCGGTGTAGAGCGGCAGGCCGGTGACGCCGACCTCGGTCTCGAAGACCGACGCGGCGTGGCGCCGCAGGCTGTCGATCATCGGCTCGGCGCCCGGCAGCGGGCTCAGGGGCTCGGCCGCCAGCACGCGGCGGATCTCGACGCCGACGCCCTCGAAGGGCGCGACCGCCTGCTCGATGCAGCTTCGGAGCTGCGTCTCGGCCTGGGCGATGGCCTCCTCGGGGATCAGCCGCCGGTCGAGCCGGAAGGTCACGCGGTCCGGCACGACGTTTGTGTTGATCCCGCCATTGATGAGTCCGACCACCAGGCTCGGCGAGTCGATGCCCTCGACCTGCGAGTGGACCGCCGCCAGGTCGCGCCGCGTCTCGTAGAGCGCCGAGAGGGCGGCGGTCGCCGCCTCCAGGGCGTCGGCGCCGGTCTCGGGGCGCGCGGCGTGGGCGGAGCGGCCGCGGACCTCCGCCTCCAGGTGCAGGCAGCCGTTGTGGGCCGGCACCACGGCGTAGGAGAAGCCGGCGCAGATCGCCATGTCCGGCTTGCTCAGGCCCTGCTCGAGCAGCCACTGCGGGCCGATCGTGCCGCCGGTCTCCTCGTCGTACGTCAGATGCAGCTCGAGCGTGCCGGCCAGGGGCAGCTCGGCCTGCTCCAGGGCCAGCAGGGCGAAGGCATAGGTGGCGAAGTCGGACTTCGAGACCGCCGCGCCCCTGCCGTAGAGCACGCCGTCCTTGATCTCGCCGCCGTAGGGGTCGCAGCTCCAGCCCTCGCCCGGCGCGACGACGTCGCCGTGGGCGTTGAGCGCGACGACCGGCCCCGCGCCGAAGCGCCGGCGGACGATCAGGTTTGTGGCGCTGATCATGCCGACCGCGGCACAGGTCTCGGGCGGCACCGGATGGCGCTCGACCTCGAGGCCGAGCTCGCCCAGCAAGGCGGCGGCGCGCTCCGCCGCCGGCGCGCAATCGCCCGGCGGGTTGTCGCTCGGCGCCTGCACGAGGGCGCGCAGGAAAGCCACCTGCGCCTCGTGCCGCGTGTCGATCCAGTCGAGCGGATCCATGCCCCCCTGCTCCCGCGTCTCGCCGAGCCTCAGTCGAGCTCGAAGCGGTCCTCATAGCTGATCTTGAGGGCGGGGTCTTGTGCCGATTTCTCGAGCAGGCAGTCGCCGACCACCAGCAGGTCGAGCTCGGTGCCCATGAAGCAGCGGAAGGCGTCCTCCGGCGTGCAGACGATCGGCTCGCCGCGGACGTTGAAGCTGGTGTTGATGATCACCGGACAGCCCGTGCGCGCCTTGAAGGCCTCGAGCAGCGCGTGATAGCGCGGGTTGGTCTCCTCGTGCACGGTCTGGATCCGCGCCGAATAGTCGACGTGGGTGATCGCCGGGATCTCCGAGCGCACCACGTTGAGCTTGTCGATGCCGAACAGGGCCTGCTCGTCGTCGGTCATCGCGCGCCGCCGCTCGCCTTGGACCGGCGCGACGATCATCATGTAGGGGCTGTCGGCGTCGAGCTCGAACCAGTCGGCCAGGTCCTCGCGCAGCACCGAGGGCGCGAAGGGCCGGAAAGATTCCCGGTACTTCACCTTGAGGTTCAGCGTCTTCTGCATGGACGGCGAGCGCGGGTCGCCGAGGATCGAGCGGCCGCCGAGCGCCCGCGGGCCGAACTCCATGCGGCCCTGGAACCAGCCGACGGCCTGGCCCGCGGCGATGGCGTCGGCGGTGGCGGCGATCACCGCCTGCTCGCCCAGGGTCTCGAAGACCGCGCCCGCACCGGTCAGCCGCGCCTCGATGTCCTCTTGCGAATAGGCCGGCCCGAGATAGGCGCCTTGCATGCCGTCGGCCGCGCCGTTGAGCCGCCTCGGCTGGCCCTTGTAGCCGTGATAGGCGGTCAGCGCCGCGCCCAGCGCGCCGCCGGCGTCGCCGGCCGCCGGCTGCACCCAGAGCTTCTCGAAGGCGCCGTCGCGCAGCACCTTGCCGTTGGCCACGCAGTTCAGCGCGACGCCGCCGGCCAGGCAGAGGTTCTTCTCGCCGCTGCTGCGTGCCAAGTCGCGCACCAGGCGCAGCACGATCTCCTCGGTGACCGCCTGGATCGAGGCCGCCAGGTCCATGTGGCGCTGCTCCAGCCGCTCCTTGTCCGGCGCCCGCGGCGGCGCGCCGAAGAGCGCGTGGAACTTCTCGCTCGTCATGGTCAGGCCGGTGCAATAGTCGAAGTAGGACTGGTCGAGCCGGAAGCTGCCGTCGGGCTTCAGGTCGATGACGTGGTCGAGGATCGTCTGGGCGAAGCGCGGCTCGCCGTAGGGCGCGAGGCCCATGAGCTTGTACTCGCCCGAGTTGACCTTGAAGCCGCAGTAGTAGGTGAAGGCCGAGTAGAGCAGGCCGATGGAATGCGGCCAGTGGATCTCGCGGACGATCTCCAGGTCCTTGCCGGCACCGATGCCGGCCGAGGTCGTCGCCCACTCGCCGACGCCGTCCATGGTCAGCACCAGGGCCCGCTCGAAGGGCGAGGGATAGAAGGCGCTGGCCGCGTGGCTCTGGTGGTGCTCGGCGAAGAGCAGCTTCGCCTCCCAATCGATGTCGGGCGCGGCTTCCTTGAGCTTCTTGCCGAGCAGCGCCTTCTGGAACAGCTTCTCCTTGATCCAGACCGGGATCGCCATGCGGAAGGAGGCGAAGCCGCGCGGCGCCATGGAGAGATAGGTCTCGAGCAGGCGCTCGAACTTGAGGAAGGGCTTGTCGTAGAAGGCGACGTGGTCGACGGCGTCGAGCGTCGTGCCGGCTTCGGCCAGGCAATAGGCGATGGCTTCGCCGGGATAGCCGGAATCGTGCTTCTTGCGGGTGAAGCGCTCCTCCTGTGCGGCGGCGACGATCCGGCCGTCCTCGACCAGCGCCGCGGCGCTGTCGTGATAGAAGGCCGAAAGCCCGAGAATGCGCACCTTGCCGCCCCCGCCCGCGCCCGCGCAGGCTCTAGAAGATGGTGTAGATGAAGGGCGCCACCGCCGAGCCCTGGGTCAGCACGACCAGGCCGCCGAACAGCAGCAGCATGACGAACATCGGCAGCAGCCAGTACTTCTTGCGGACCCGCATGAAGGACCAGAACTCGGCCAGGAACGACAGCATCGGGCGCCCTCTCCCCCTTTAGAACTGATTGATCATGGTGTCGGCCTGCGGCCCCGGCGGCTCCCGCTCGATCCAATAGCTCTCGGCCTCCGGCTCGAAGGCCAGGCGCAGGGGATCCTTGCCGAGCAGGCGCATGGCCCAGCCGCTGGGCGTCAGCACCAGAAAGAACATCAGGCCCAGGACGAGCGGGCTGACGATCCGGTGCAGCAGCAGCCCGAAGCGGGTCCAGAGCCGGTTGAGCGGCGCCAGCAGGACCGGCCGGAGCAGCGCCAGGGCGAGAAAGACCCCGGAGACACCCAGCGCCCACCAGTGCGGCAGCCCGCCGCCGAGCAGCGGCCAGGCCGCGACGATCGCGAAGACGACCGTGAAGACCAGGCCGAACGCCCGGTCCGAGCCGCCCTTGACCGCTTCCTGGCGGCTCAGGTCCTCGTGGCTACCTTGAGGCTGCGCGCTGGCCATCAGCTCTCTCCGAGTCCCCCTCGGCGCGGCGGCGCAACGCCGGGCTTCCATTGGTCTGGAACGCCGCGCAGGCGATCGCCTTTTGCTGTGCCGACGGTAGACAGCGCGCCGCCGGCACGACAGGAGCGGTTCCCTGTTCAGGCCTCCTAGATCGCGTCAGAAGGCCCGGCCGTCAAGGCTTTGCGGCCGCTTCTTCGAGCTTTCCGGCGAGGGCGGCGGCGACCAGACCGGCAACCCGCCGGGAGCCGCGGTCGGTGAAATGCAGGCCGTCGTAGAGATCCGCCTCCGTCCAGTCCTCCAGCGCGGCCAGGTCGACGAGGGTCGCGCCCTCGCTGTAGGCCACCCGCCGGATGATCGCGTTGAAGTAGCCGTGCAGGTCGAAGAAGCCGTCCGGCGTGAAGTTGCCGGCCGCCAGCGCTTCCCGGGAGAGATAGGCGCCCTCCTGCGTCTCCTGCTCCCGCCCGGGCCGCAGCACCACCTGGGTCATCAGCACCGGCTGGCCGCCCCAGGCGCGCACGACCGCCGTGAAGCTGCGCAGGGCGCTCTCGAAGTCCGCGCCGAGCGCCGTCCGGCGCGCCGCCTCCGCCGGGGCCAGGGTCGTCGCCGCAACGGCCTGGCCGATGCCCGGCCCCGACGACGCCAGCGACCTCAAGGCCCGGCGCAAGCGCCGATAGCTGTGCGGCACGACGGCGTCGCGCAGGCCGCGGAACAGACCGCCGATCGAGCGGTCGGGGCGGACGACGAGGGCGAAATCTGAGTGCTCGTTCCAATAGCTGCCATAGCGTTTGAGCACGCCGATGTCGTTCGCCGCCTGCATCAAGACGACGACCTCGGGCCGGCGCGGCAGCAGCTTGCCGATCGTCACCAGCAGGGAATGCAGCGTGTTGTTGCCGGCCTTGGCCGCATTGATCGCGTTGATCGTCGTCCCCAGGCGCTCCTCCAAGAGGCGCCCGGCGACGTAGGGAAAGCGGTTCTCGGGCAGGACGTAGAGGCATTGGGTCGTCGAGCCGCCGACGAAGACGATCTCGAGGGCCGCGTCCTCGTGAACCAGGGAGGGCTCGATGAATCCGAAGCGGTCGCTCTCCAGGACATAGGTCTCGGGCAGCGGCGCCTGCGCGTTGGCGACGCGGGTCTCCGGCGGCCCGAAGGCGAAGCGCGTGTTGGGCTGCCACTCCCGCAGTTTCAGATAGCGCTCGGGATAGGGCGAGGACTCGCCGCCCTGCAGCGACAGCCGCCCGTCGTCGGGCGCGAGGCTCCATTCGGCGATGGCGATGAAGCCGACGAGCATGGCCGCCATGACCAGCACCAGGGTCAGAACCGGATGCCGTTCGAAACGATTCATGGTGAGCTCCGAAGCGAGGGTTCCTAGGCAGCCCCGTGAGGACGGTCGGTGCCTTTCGTGCCAGTGCCGCGCGATGTCGATGCGCCGGCAGAACCAGACCTTGTCATGCTTGCGGACGTAGTCGAGGAAGCGCCCGAGCGCGGCGATGCGCCCCGGCCGGCCGGCCAGGCGGCAGTGCAGGCCGAGCGACATCATACGCGGCGTCCTGGCGCCCTCGGCGTAGAGCACGTCGAAGCTGTCCTTGAGGTAGGCGTAGAACTGCTCGCCGGAGTTGAAGCCCTGGGGCGTGGCGAAGCGCATGTCGTTGGCGTCGAGCGTATAGGGCACGACCAGGTGGCGCTTGCCCTCGACCTCGGTCCAGAACGGCAGGTCGTCGCTGTAGTCGTCGGCGTCGTAGAGGAAGCCGCCCGCCTCGACCAGCAGGCGCCGGGTGTTGGGGCTGGTCCGGCCGGTGTACCAGCCGAGCGGCCGCTGCCCGGTCAGCCGCTCGATGATCTCGATCGCCTTGTGCAGGTGCTCGCGCTCCCGCGCCTCGGGGACATGCTGATAGTCGATCCAGCGGTAGCCGTGGCTGCAGATCTCGTGGCCCAGCGCCATGGCCCGGTCGGCCACCGCCGGGTTGCGCTCCAGGGCCATGGCGACGGCGAAGAGGGTCAGCGGGATGGCCCGGCTCTCGAACAGCCTGAGCAGCCGCCAGACGCCGACCCGGCTGCCGTACTCGTAGAGCGATTCCATGGCCATGTGCCGCACGCCCTCGCGCGGCGCGGTACCGACCATCTCCGACAGAAAGGCCTCGGAGGCCGGATCGCCGTGCAGGATCGCGTTCTCGCCGCCCTCCTCGTAGTTGAGCACCGCCTGGAAGGCCAGGCGCGCACCGCCGGGCCAGGCCGCATCGGGCGGCTTCGGGCCGTAGCCGATCAGATCGCGCGGATAGTCGTCCCCCGGGGCCACCATGCGCTCGCCTCCCCTCCCCGCTCGCCAGACTAGCACCGCGTGCCGCCTGGGAGACAAGCGCCGGGGCCGCCGAACTCCGATCTTGATCGCCGCCCCGGAAAGCTCAATGGTGCGCCGCAATAGCCGCGCCGCCGGGGCTTGGGCGCAAGAAGCCGGAAATAGGCCCCGGCGCTGGACCGTTGTTCGGGTCCGGGGCAAGCGTCCCGCGCATTCGAGGGGAAGGCGCGTCATGTCGAAGACCATATCCAAGCTGCTGGTCGCCAACCGCAGCGAGATCGCCATCCGCGTGATGCGCGCGGCGACGGAGCTCGGCATCCAGACCGTCGGCGTCTACGCCGAGCAGGACAAGCTGGCGCTGCACCGCTTCAAGGCCGACGAGAGCTACCGGATCGGCGCCGAGCTCGGGCCCATCGAGGCCTACCTCTCGATCCCGGAAATGTTGCGGGTCGCCCGCGAGAGCGGCGCCGACGCCGTGCACCCGGGCTACGGCTTCCTCTCCGAGAGCCCGGAGTTCGCCGAGGCCTGCCGCGAGCGCGGCCTGGTCTTCGTCGGCCCCGAGGCCGAGACCATGCGCAAGCTGGGCAACAAGGTCTCGGCCCGCAACCTCGCCGTCGAGGCCGGCGTGCCGGTGGTGCCGGCGTCGGGCCCCCTGCCCGAGGACCCGGATCGGATCAAGGCGCTGGCCGCCGAGGTCGGCTATCCGGTCATGCTCAAGGCGAGCTGGGGCGGCGGCGGCCGCGGCATGCGCGCCATCGAAGGCGAAGCCGACCTGCTGCGCGAGGTCGAGGCCGGCCGGCGCGAGGCCGAGGCCGCCTTCGGGCGCGGCGAGGTCTACCTGGAGAAGCTGCTGCGCCGGGCCCGCCACGTCGAGGTGCAGATCCTCGGCGACCAGCACGGCAGCATCGTCCACCTCTTCGAGCGCGACTGCTCGATCCAGCGGCGCAGCCAGAAGATCATCGAGCGCGCCCCGGCGCCCTACCTGACGCAGGGGGAGCGCGAGGCGATCTGCGGCGCCGCACTCAAGCTCGCCCGCCATGCCGGCTACAGCAACGCCGGCACGGTCGAGTTCCTGCTCGATGTCGACAGCAACAAGTTCTACTTCATCGAGGTCAACCCGCGCATCCAGGTCGAGCACACGGTGACCGAGGAGGTCACCGGCATCGACATCGTCAAGGCGCAGATCCGCATCGCCCAGGGCGCGCGCATCGGCGGCGAGGCCTCGCGCGTGCCGGCCCAGGAGGACATCACCCTCAACGGCCATGCCCTGCAGTGCCGGGTGACGACCGAAGACCCGGAAGCCAACTTCGTGCCGGACTACGGCCGCATCACCGCCTACCGCGGCGCCACCGGCTTCGGCATCCGGCTCGACGGCGGCACGGCCTACTCCGGCGCGATCATCACCCGCTTCTACGACTCGCTGCTGGAGAAGGTGACGGCCTGGGCGCCGACGCCCGAGGAGTCCATCGCCCGCATGGACCGGGCCCTGCGCGAGTTCCGCATTCGCGGCGTGGCGACCAACCTCGTGTTCCTCGAGAACCTGATCAACCACGAGCGCTTCCGGGCCAACGACGTCACCACGCGCTTCATCGACGAGACCCCGGAGCTGTTCCACTTCCCGAAGCGCCGCGACCGGGCCAGCCGGCTGCTGCGCTACATCGCCGACACCACGGTGAACGGCAACCCGGTGGTCAAGGGCCACGGGCGCCCGGAGCGCGGCCGGCCGCCGCAGCTGCCGCGCGACCTGCCGGAGACCATCCAAGACGGCAGCCGGCAGCGCCTGCAGCAGCTCGGCCCCAAGGGCTTCGCCGACTGGATGCTGGCGCAGAAGCAGGTGCTGATCACCGACACGACCATGCGCGACGCCCACCAGTCGCTGCTGGCCACGCGGATGCGCAGCTACGACATGGTCAAGGTGGCGGACAGCTACGCCCGCGGCCTGCCCGCGCTCTTCTCCCTGGAGTGCTGGGGCGGCGCGACCTTCGACGTGGCCATGCGCTTCCTGCAGGAGGACCCCTGGGACCGGCTGGTCGACCTGCGCGAGAAGATCCCCAACATCCTGTTCCAGATGCTGTTCCGCTCCTCCAACGCGGTCGGCTACACGAACTACCCGGACAACGCCGTGCGCCACTTCGTCGGCCTCGCCGCCGAGTCCGGCATCGACCTGTTCCGGATCTTCGATTGCCTCAACTGGTTCGAGAACATGAAGGTCGCGCTGGAGGCGGTGCTCGAGACCGGCATGCTCTGCGAGGCGGCGATCTGCTACACCGGCGACGTCAACGACCCGGAGCGCTCCAAGTACGACCGCGCCTACTACGTCGACCTCGCCAAGGAGCTGGCCGGCGCCGGTGCCCACATCATCGGCATCAAGGACATGGCCGGCGTCTGCAAGCCGGCGGCGGCGCGCACACTGGTCAAGGCGATCAAGGAGGAGACCGGGCTGCCGGTCCACTTCCACACCCACGACACCAGCGGCGCCTCGGCGGCCAGCGTGCTGGCGGCGGTCGAGGCCGGCTGCGACGCGGTCGACGCCGCCTTCGATTCCCTGAGCGGCCTGACCTCGCAGCCGAACCTCGGCTCGATCGTCGCCGCCCTGCGGGACAGCGAGCGCGACAGCGGCCTGGACCCGGCGACCATCCGCGCCTTCTCCGACTATTGGGAGGCCGTGCGCGGCCACTACGTGGCCTTCGAGAGCGACATCCGGGCCGGCGCCTCGGAGGTCTACCTGCACGAGATGCCCGGCGGCCAGTTCACCAACCTGCGCGAGCAGGCCCGGGCGCTCGGCCTGGAGGAGCGCTGGCACGAGGTCGCCCGCGCCTATGCCGAGGTCAACCGGCTGTTCGGCGACATCGTCAAGGTGACGCCGACCTCGAAGGTGGTCGGCGACATGGCCCTGGTCATGGTCTCCAGCGGCTTCAGCGCCGCAGACCTGGTCGATCCGGACAAGGAGATCCCCTTCCCGGACTCGGTCATCGCCATGTTCCGCGGCGAGCTCGGCCAGCCCAAGGGCGGCTGGCCCGAGGCCCTGCAGCGCAAGATCCTCAAGGGCGAGACGCCGATCACCGACCGGCCGGGCGCCCACCTGCCGCCGGTCGACCTCGCCAAGGCGCGCCAGGAGACCGAGAAGGTCGCCGGGCGCCATGTCGCCGAGACCGAGGTCTCCTCCTACATCATGTATCCCAAGGTCTACGCGGACTACGCCAAGCATCGGCGCAGCTTCGGCCGGGTCGACCGCCTGCCCACGCCCTGCTTCTTCTACGGCATGCGCTCGGGCGAGGAGATCGCCGTCGACATCGACCCGGGCAAGACCCTGGTGGTCCGCTGCCAGGCCATCGGCGACCCGCACGAGAACGGCGAGCGCGAGGTCTTCTTCGAGCTGAACGGCCAGCCGCGCATGATCCGCGTGCTGGACCATCGCTTCGCCGGCGAGACCGCGGCACGCGAGAAAGCCGAGGACGGCAACCCGGCCCATGTCGCGGCGCCCATGCCCGGCATGGTGACCACCGTCTCGGTCGGCCCGGGCAGCAAGGTCGCGCCCGGCGACCCCTTGTTGAGCCTGGAGGCCATGAAGATGGAGACCACGATCCAGGCCGAGAGCGGCGGCACGGTGACCCGGGTGGTCGCGCCGGTCGGCACGGCGGTCGAGGCCAAGGACCTGCTGATCGAGCTGGAGGTCGGCTAGTTCGAGAACACAAGTTTACTTGATGAATGTCATGCCTGTATAATCCACTCAAAGCTACCTACGCAGGCCAATGCACCAATTGACGGTGATAGAGAGATATCCATCCATCTAGTGCCCGTTTGAGAGCTTGTAATACGAATTTGGATCTCGAGGCTTTGTGCTGACAAATTCCAAAACACCTCTTTCAACAAGTCGTTTTAGTTTCCCACGAGCTGTATGCCAGTAAGTTGTGCTAAGAATTCGAAGAGCATCACTAACATTAATCTGTTTATGCTCCATCACGTAGTTGATGATTTTTCGCTCATCTCCATCAAGCGAAAAAGAAACTGCTTCTCCAAGCGCTTTGTATGCCTCGCTATCTAGAGAATTCGTTCGATTTGCAATATCATTTCGAAGTGTCACGGAGACCGAGTTTGACGTGCCAACGAACTTCGCAGGTGGAAGCTTGGCCTCGGAGAGCTCTCTCCGAACTCGTGCAGTTCCCTCTGCAATGCATCTCACCTCTCCAAACTCGCGTAGTACGAACATTAGAAAGGGGTTTCTGGGTTTATGGAAGAGATTCTCCGGCGTCACAGAAGGCATAAATCCACCAGGGCTCTCAACTACTAAATGATCATCAAACATTTTTATAAAGATGGGTTGAGATTTAGAATGATAAGACCTATGGACGCAGGCGTTTACTATCAATTCGTACCATGCATCATGCGGGTATTCTGGGACAGAATAGAATTTGCCAGAGTCATATGTCGTAAACTCCCTAATATTAGCGCCGAGTGTTGCAGAGGAATCCCTAATAATCTGCAATATTGTACCAGAGATCATTCTATCTTTAGTTACATTATAGCCCTTTCCAGTGCCCTCACTAGTTCCATTGTATCTAAGAAAGTGCACGTATGCACCAGGAAACACCAGCTGTGGATCCACAGCAAACAGTAGAGCACATGCGTTATTCGGTATGAACTCGTCACCCTTTATTTTCCCAAGCCTGACCGATTGGAGTATCGACTCATCAGAGATTTCCGGTGACCCATTGCGCTCTTCACGGATTTTATTCGCGAACCGGACAATGTCGTTTGTTCTGAAATCTTCGGGATATTCCAATGAACAGTGCTCAAGCTCAAAAGCTCTTTCACCTTTGTTTATCCGCACCTCTTGTTTCTCTGTATCCGTAAGTCGTCGCGTGCGATCAGACTCGCGGCAATATGCCTCTCCATTGGTCAATTCGACTAGTCGGTCTTCATTGTAGTAGATTCTGGCCAATACTAGAAAATCGTCCTCTCCGTCATGGTTCTTTGAGGGAATTCGCTTCGTCTGGAATCGCCCATCTGGACAGTTGTCCCGCCCCATGAATTCAAGTGCTTGGATTTTTTGAGGAGCTAAGCTGGCACAACCTGTAACGGTACCGTCGTTCTCGATACCAATGACTACAACTCCACCCTCCACGGCAGGCCCGTTGCCAAATGCCGAGAGACATTTCGCCAATTGCGACGCTTGGACTTTGCCGGATTTCCGCTCCAACTGGGTGTTCTCGGGCAAATTAGCAAGGAACTCAGCATCATCACTTTGAAAGATCTGATCAGGCTTGAAGAGGGCGTCCAAGGTCGGACGCTCAAGGAGTTCCAAGAGGTCGAGTTGCATCGGCATTGGCAATAATCGCAAAGCTCGAGGGGGCTCGAGCTTTGCAAAAGTTGCTTGCTCTTACCCCGTTCATGGGACCTTTGCTAGTTTACCATACATCCGCAGGCGAAGCGTCTCGACCAGGTCAACGCAACAGGCGATTAAGCAGCCTGAGATGGGAAAACCGGCCGCAGCCGGGCGTTGCGGCGCCGGGTCTCAGGGTTTATCACCCTCAAGGGAGCCGCCATGACCGACTAGGCGTGGCGCCCGAACAAGCAACCAGCTAGCAGGACGGAACGGATTGGCCCGCAGACCCAACTACGATTTCGAGCGACGCGAGCGCGAGAAGGCCAAGGCGGCGAAACGCGCCGCCCGCGCCGAAGCCAAGAAAGCCAGGGCAGAGCAGAGGCAGGCCGAGGAGAGCGGCGAGACCGCCCCCGGGCCGGCCGAGAGCGAGGACGAGGACGGGCCAGGCAACGCCTAGCGGCCGGGCTCTTCGCCCTGGCGCTATCCTGCGCCCCCGCCGCCGCCCAAGACCGCCCGGTCGAGCTCGAGCTGCTCCTGGCGCTCGATAGCTCCGCCAGCGTCGACGAGGCCGAGTTCCTTCAGCAGCGCGACGGCCTGGCCGCCGCCTTCCGCGACATCGCGGTGATCTCCGCCATCGAGAGCGTCGGCGACGACGGCATCGCCGTCTCCCTGATGCAGTGGGGCTACGGCTTCCAGCAGCGGGTCGCCGTCGACTGGCTGCCGGTGCGCGATGCCGAGAGCGCCGAGGCCCTGGCCCGGGCCATCGAGACGAGCCCGCGGCTCTTCGTCGGCAACGGCACCTCCATCACCTGGGCCCTGACGGTCGGTGCCCGCAAGTTCGAGGACAACGGCTTCGCCGGCCGGCGCCGGACCATCGACGTCTCGGGCGACGGCCGCAACAACTCCGGCGGCCAGCCCCGGCAGGTGCGCGATGCCCTGGTCGCCGAGGGCTTCACGATCAACGCCCTGGCCATCCTCGACGGCGACGCCGCGCTCGGCCGCTACTTCGAGCAGGAGGTGATCGGCGGCAGCGGCGCCTTCGTCATGACCGTCGAGAGCTTCGACGACTACGCCGAAGCGATCCGCCGCAAGCTGCTGCGCGAGATCCAGGCGCCCGTGGCGAGCTTGCCCGCCAAGGAGAGCCGGGCGCTCGCGCAAGGTCCGGACCGGCCGGCGGCTCAGTGATTGTGCCGGTTCCGCCGGTTGATCTCGTCGTGCTTCTCGCGGACCTCGGGCGGCCAGGTGCTCTTGATGAATGACAGCGCGGCGACGATCTCCTCGTCGCTGAGGATCTCTTCGTAGGCCGGCATGTCCGACTCGTAGCCCTCCCCGACCAGGGCCGCCGGCCCGAACTTGGTGAGCGCGAAGAGCTGCGCGTCCGGGTGGTGCCAGGTGTGTCCGCTCGGATCATGCGGCGGCGCCGGCAGGTGGCCGTCGGCCCTGCGTTGGCGCCAGTTCTCCTGGCCCTCGAGCCGTACGCCGTGGCAGGCGGCGCACTCCCGCGCGTAGACCGCCGCCCCTTGCGCCACGAGCGCACCGTCGTCCGGGCGCAGCAGCCCCTTGTCGGCCCGCTCCCCGTCCGTCAGATGCCAAAAGACGAAGACGCCGCCGGCGATCAGCCCCAAGGCCAGGACGAGGACGGCCGCCCGCAAGGCTCACGCCTTGCCCGGGTCGGCCGTCTTACCGGCCAGGTCGTCGAGGATCGGGCAGTCCGGCCGGGCATTGCCCTCGCAGGACTCGACCAGATGGCCGAGCGCGCCGTGCAGGCTCTCCAGCTCGGCGATCTTCTGCTCGATGCGCTCCAGGTGCGCGCGGGCGATGGCCTTGACGTCGGCGCTGGCGCGGCCGCGGTCCTCGTAGAGCGCCAGGAGCGCGCGGCAGTCCTCGATCGAGAAGCCGAGGCTGCGGGAGCGCTGCAGGAACTGCAGCTTGCGCACGTCGGTCTCGCCGTAGTCGCGGTAGCCGTTGGCCCGGCGCTGCGGCACCACCAGGCCGATTTCCTCGTAGTAGTGGACCGTCTTGACCGGCAGGCCGGCCTGCTCGGCGGCGCGTCCGACATTCATCTTGCTCGCCTTCTTGATCTACCAAGCTTCAACAAGCGACCGTGATTGTTCGCCACATCGACTCCCCACAGGTCACCCTCGGGCTTGACCCGAGGGTCCATTCGTCCGCGGGCTCAGTGTCGGAACCCATTGGGCGCCAATCTTGCCTTTTGAGGCATGGATGCTCGGGTCAAGCCCGAGCATGACTTCCAAAGGAACCCGGCGATCTCGGCCGTTCAATAGATCCTGCCTCGTCACAGCTTGGCGCCACGCAGGCGCAGGGCGTTGCCGATCACCGAGACCGAGCTGAGGCTCATGGCCGCGGCGGCGATCATCGGGCTGAGCAGCAGGCCGAAGACCGGATAGAGGATGCCGGCGGCGATCGGCACGCCCAGGGTGTTGTAGGCGAAGGCCCAGAAGAGGTTCTGGCGGATGTTGCGCATGGTCGCGCGGCTCAGCCGCCGGGCCCGCAGGATGCCGCGCAGGTCGCCGCGCAGGAGCGTGACCCCGGCGCTCTCGATGGCGACGTCGGTGCCGCTGCCCATGGCGATGCCGACGTCGGCGCGGGCCAGGGCCGGCGCGTCATTGACGCCGTCGCCGGCCATGGCGACGACGCGGCCCTCGGCTTGCAGCGCGGCGATCTTGGCGAGCTTGTCCTCCGGGCGGGCGTCGGCCAGGACGGCGTCGATGTCGAGCCGCTCGGCCACCGCCATCGCCGTTCGGTCGTTGTCGCCGGTGGCCATGACGATGTCGATCTTCTCGGCATGCAGCGCGGCGACCACCGCGGCCGTCGTCGCGCGGATCGGGTCCTCGACCGCGATGAGACCCGCCGCCTTGCCGTCGAGGGCGACCACCACGACCGTGGCGCCCTCGTTGCGCCGCGTCTCGGCCCGCGCCGCCAGATCGCCCTTGTCGATAGCGAGCTCGGCCATGAAGGCGTCGTTGCCGAGGGCCACCTGGCGGCCCTCGATCCGTCCGGTCACGCCCCGGCCCGTGACGCTCTCGAAGGACTCGACCGGCGCCAGTGCCAGGCCCCGTTCCGACGCCGCGGCGATGATGGCCTGGGCCAGGGGATGCTCGCTGGCGCGCTCGAGACTGGCGGCCAAGCGCAGCACCGTCCGTTCGTCCTGGCCCGCCGCCGCCAAGAGGCTGCGCAGGACCGGCTTGCCTTCGGTCAGGGTGCCGGTCTTGTCGACCACGACGGTGTCGACTCTCTCCAGGCGCTCCAGCGCCTCGGCGTCGCGGATCAGCACGCCGGTCTGCGCCCCGCGCCCCGTGCCGACCATGATCGACATGGGCGTGGCCAGGCCGAGCGCGCAGGGACAGGCGATGATCAGCACCGAGACGGCGGCGACCAGGCCGTAGGCCAGGGCCGGCGACGGTCCCCAGAGCGCCCAAGCGACGAAGGCCATGACGGCGACCGCCACCACGGCCGGCACGAAGAGCCCGGCGACCCGGTCGGCGATGCGCTGGATCGGCGCCCGGCTGCGCTGCGCCTGGGCGACCATCTCGACGATGCGCGACAGCACGCTGGCGGCGCCGACCGCCTCCGCCTGCATGACGAAGCCGCCGGTGCCGTTGAGCGTGCCGCCGATCACGGCGTCGCCGGGGCCCTTCTCGACCGGGATCGATTCGCCGGTGACCATCGACTCGTCGAGCGCGCTCCGGCCCTCCAGCAGCCGGCCGTCCGCCGGCAGCCGCTCGCCGGGCCGCACGCGCAGCCGGTCGCCGACCGCCACCTGCTCGAGCGGCACCTCCGCCTCGGCACCCTCGGCATCGAGCCGGCGGGCGGTCGGCGGCGCCAGGTCGAGCAGCGCCCGCAGGGCCTCGCCGGTGCGGGCCCGGGCGCGCAGCTCCAGCACCTGGCCGAGCAGCACCAGGGTGACGATCACCGCGGCGGCCTCGAAGTAGAGGCCCACGCGCCCCTCGGGCCCGCGGAAGCCCTCCGGGAAGATCCCCGGCACGAGCACGGCGACCAGGCTGTAGAGGAAGGCCGCGCCGGTGCCGAGGGCGATCAGGGTGAACATGTTGAGCTGCCGGGTGACCAGCGAGCGCCAGCCGCGCTCGAGCAGCGGCCAGCCGGCCCAGAGCACCACCGGCGCGGCGAGCAGGAGCTGGACCCAGGGGTTCCAGGCGCCGGCCAGCAGGTCGTGCAGGCCCGGCAGCATCTCGCCCATGGTCAGGAGCACCAGCGGCAGCGTCAGCGGCGCGGCGATGGCGAGGCGCCGGGTCATGTCGCTCAGCTCGGGATTCGCCGCCGGCTCGCGGCTGACCGCCACCGGCTCCAGCGCCATGCCGCAGCTCGGGCAGGCCGCTGGCACCGCGCTCCAGACATCCGGGCACATCGGGCAGATGTAGCCCTCGCCGTGCCCGGGCGCCGCCGGCCGGAGCGGCTCGGCGCGCGACGCCGCGCCGTGACAGCAAGAGGCCCCGGAGGCTGGCTGATCGACGGACATGGCCCTCAGATAGACCCTCCGGTCACTGGAGGGTCAAGGCCCGACAAGCAGGGCGCTGCCCGCCCCTGTCCCCGGGCGCCAACCGCCAAAAGGCGACGTCGGTGTTGGGCGATAAAAGGGGCACGGGAACACTAGAGCTCTGCGACGACGTCAAGATTCGGCGCATACTTGTTGAAAGGAATGCACGACTCTTTGTTGCAATACGCGCCATCTTCGGACCACTTCTGGTATCGTAAGCTGTCTGTTCGGCATCGCCCCCGCGAGGGCGTGAACGGGGGCGTGGTTCGGCAGCAAACAATGGGGGAGAGGCTATGAGACGACACTGGATCAAGACCGTGCCGGCGGCTGCCGCGCTTCTCGCGCTCGCCGCTTGCACCCACCCCGGCCCGAAGACGCCGGTCGACATCATCAGGTCGGCCGGCGATGTCGTCGGCCTGGGGCTCGTGGTCAGCACCAAGGCGGGCGCCGGCACGGTCGGCGGCATCACGGCAGCCTTCGGCGATGTCTTCGGCGCCTATGGCACCAAGGGCCGCGAAGACGAGCTGCGCGAAGCCCTGAGAGCGATGGACGAAGGCCGGTCGGATCGGCCCGACGTCCCTGCCCTGCGCGGCCTCAGCGGCTTCTCGGCGGCCGAGTTCGCCCAGCAGGTCCTGAACCCCGACCAGGAGCGGCGGGTCACCGGCTTGATCGGCGACTACTACTTCGAGGAGCAGACCGGGCGCGGCCACATCACCTTCGACCTGGTCACCGAGATCACCGACGGCGACAAGAAGAAGATCATCCGCCGCCACTGGCACATCGAGGTGCTCGGCCGGCCGGACGGCGAGGAGGGCTTCCGGACGGTGCAGAGGGTCGAGGTGCCGGGCCCCGACGGCCTCTATTTCCCGGGCACGATCCGGCTGCCCGACATGGCCCGCAGCCGGACGGACCCGAACGGCATCTGGGTGCGCGGCCTGGACCACAAGCTCTACGCGGAAGGCTCCTCGATCAAGGTCACCGACGTCTACCAGCAGATCGACGACGGGCCGATCAGCCGGCTGCCGGACTCCGATCCCTTCTACAAGCAGACCGCCTGGAGCTGCATCGACCTGCTGACCAAGGGCAGCCCGCCGGCCTTGAGGATCGATCCGGTCTTCGAGTCGCAGAGTGCCTATTGCCTGGGCGGCTGCGGCATGGGCTCCTCGGGCACGCGCTACCTCATCAACTCGATGTAGCGCTCCCGCCCCTATGCTAGGCTGTCGCGGCCGGTGCGGCGGGTTTCCGCGCCGGCCGCAGGCTGTTCGACGACCTCTCGCCGGGGTCTTCGCGGCGCCCGGCTGTAGTGCTACTTGTCCCTTGCATCCTTGACGCCGGAAATCTGCCGCGATGGCTCAGTCCTTCGAAGCGAAGCGGGAAGGCCTCGGGTCCAATCAAGAGCTGCGACGGCTGACCGTCATGTTCTGCGATATCGTCGGCTCGACCGAGCTCGGCGCGGAGCTGGACATCGAGGACTACTGCGCGCTGATCGAGGACTTCCAGGCGCTCAGCCAAGAGAAGATCGACGAGTCCGGCGGCTGGCTGGCGCAGTTCCTCGGCGACGGCGTGCTCGCCTACTTCGGCTATCCGAAGCTCTTCGAGGACCCGGCGCGGCGCGCCGTGCGGGCCGGCCTGGCCATCGTCAGGGAGCTGGAGGCCCGGGCCTTTCGCATGCCCTCCGGCGCCGAGCGGCGGCTCAGCGCGCGGATCTCCGTGCACAGCGGCCCGGTCATGGTGCCCAAGGACAGTGCCGGCGCGCCGCAGCTCCCGGAAGGCATGTCGGTCAACGTCGCCAAGAAGGCGCAGGACTTCGCCGAGAACAACACCGTCGTGGTGACCTCCGAGGTCGAAGGCCGAATCCGGCGCTCCTACGAGCTGAAGCCGCCGCGCTTCGTGGCCATCGGCAACGTCGCCCAGGACTTCGCGATCTACGAGGTCGTCGGCGAGAAGACCCAGAGCGGCCGGCCCGAGGCCGAGCCGCCGCCCATCGTCGCCCGGCAGGGCGAGCTGGGCTTCGTCGCCGACCGCTGGGAGATGGCGCAGCAGGGCATGGGCCAATGCGTCCTGCTGGTCGGCGAGGCCGGCATCGGCAAGTCCCGCCTGATGCAGGAGCTCAAGCGGCGGAAGGCCATCCAGGCGGACTCCTGGTTCGACATCCGCTGCACGCCGGACACGGCCGAGTCCGCCCTCTTCCCCTTCCGCGAGTTCTTTGCCGGCCATCTCCTGGGCAGTGGCGCCGCGACGAACATGCCGCCGCTGCACCAGCGCATCGGCGCCCACCTCGAAGGCATGGGCCTGTCGTCCCAGGCCAACGAGCAAGCGCTGCTGTGGCTGCTGAACGCCGTGCCGGTCGCCTTCGACAACGGCGACCCGGACCCCGCGGTCCCGGCCCTGGTGCGCAAGCGGATCAGCGACTTCCTCGTCGAGTACTTCCTGGCCTGCGCCGAGATGGGCGCCATCGTCCTGGCCTTCGAGGACCTGCACTGGGCCGACGCCTCGACCATGGAGATCGTCCGTCAGCTATCCCTGCGCTGCCGGAACGCGCCGATCCTGCTGGTCTGCGCGCAGCGCCCGGAGGGTGCGCATTCCTTCTCCGGGCGAGACGACATCACCTCCCTCGTGCTCAACCCGCTGCACCCTGCACAGGTCAAGGAGTTCGTCGACCAGCTCAGCGGCGATGCCGAGATCTCCGAGCAGGAGGCCAAGCGGCTGTTCGAGCTGACCGGCGGCAACCCGCTCTTCGTCGAGCACTACATCGCCTACGGCGGCGACTTCCAGCGACGCGGCGGTGCTGCCTCGGAGCCGATCCCGCCGACCCTGCAAGAGCTGATGACCTACCACCTGGAGCAGCTCGGCGACGCCAAGCGCGTCGCGCAGTGCGCCTCGGTGCTCGGCCAGGTCGTCCACCCTCATGTTCTGCGCAGCGTCGTCGACGACCAGCCGGCCGACTTCGAGCGCAAGATCGAGACCCTGATCCAGTCGCAGATCCTGGCCGAAGCCGGCGAGACCGACCTGCCGAGCCTCTCCTTCCGGCACGCCCTGATCAGGGAGGCCGCCTACGAATCGCTCCTCGGGTCGGAGCGGCGGCAGATCCACCGCCGGGTCGCCGAGCGGCTGGCCGAAGAGCAGTCCAGCAACGACCTGATCCCCCACGAGGTGATCGCCCGCCACTTCGGCCTGGCCCGCGATCCGCGCCGCTCGATCGCGCACTGGGAGCTCGCCGCCGCCCACGCCTCGGCGCGCTTCGCCAACGACGAGGCCCTGTCCCAGCTCGAGGAAGCCCTGCGACAGGTTCCGGCCCTGCCGGAGGAGGAGGCGGAGACCACGGAGATCCGGCTGCGCAGCGCCCTGACGGCGCCGCTAGAGGCGCTGCGCGGCTGGGCGGCGGAGGAGACGGAGAAGAACCTCAAGCGGCTGCTCGAGCTGCAGTCCGCGCGCCCGGACGAGCCCGGGCTGTTCAACGTCTACCACGGCCTCTGCTCGGTGCACGGCATCCGCGGCGAGGTCTCGAAGGCGCTCGACTACGCCGCGCAGATGCAGGCCACCGCCGAGCGCACCGGCGACCCGACCTTGCGCATCCTGAGCTTGCGGGTCTCCGGCATCCTGCGCTTCCTGATCGCCGAGTTCCCGACCTCGCGGCAGCTCTTCGAGCAGATGACGGCACTCTACAGCGACGAGATCCGCGAGAGCCTGCTGGCCTACTATCCCGCGAACCCGGTCGCCGTCGGCTATGCCTTCTCCGCCTGGGCGCACGCCCTGACCGGCGAGGGCGAGCAGGCCCGCGCCTGTCTCGACAAGGCGGGCGAGATGATCTCCTCCGCCAAGGACGAGTTCACCCGGGCCTATGTCGAGGGCTTCGCGTCATCGGTGTTCATCTGCACCGGCGACCACGAGGACGCGATCGAGCGGGCATCGCGATGCCTGTCGCTGTCCGAGAAGAACTCCTTCGACTACTGGGTGTCCTGGGCCAACATCAACCTGGGCTACGGCAACCTGGTCACCGGCCGCGGCGAGGAGGACGACCTGGCGCGCATGGAGAAGGGCCTGAAGGCCTACCGCTCGACCGGCTCACGCCAGCTCCTGCCCTACGCCTACGGCGTCTTCGCCGACGCCCTGGTGCGGTCCGGACAGGAAGAGCGGGCGCTCGGCGTCATCGAGGACATCGAGACCGAGCGGCGCGGCAACGAGGTCTGCTTCTTCGACGCCTTCAACGAGAGGCTGATCGCCTGGCGCCGGGAGAAGCTGGCCTCGAGCGGCGACGGCGATGCCTGAGCCGACACCGGCCTCCCCTTTGCCCCCCTGCCCCCCCCTGCCGAGGAACCTGAGCATGCTGGATGAGCGCGTCGTGGTGATCACCCAGGCCAAGCACTTCGTCGGTCCCTCGACGGCCGCCGTGCTGGCCGGCTACGGCGCGACGGTGGTCTGCCACCAGGGCGAGCCGGGCCCCGGCGTGACGCTCGCCGAGTCCAGCGAGCCGGAAGAGCTGATCGACGAGGTCCTGGCCGCGCACGGCCGGATCGACGCGCTGATCAGCAACGACGCCTACCCGGCCGTGCGCGCGCCGGTCGAGGAATCAGAGCCCGACGAGATGCGCCGGGCCCTGGAAGCGCTGATCGCCTGGCCCTACCGGCTGATCGGCCGGGCGGTGCCGGCCATGAAGACGGCGGGGTCCGGCAAGATCGTCATGGTCACCTCGGCGGCGCCGCTGCGCGGCCTCGCCAACTACTCGATGTACGCCACCGCGCGCGGCGGCGGTAACGCGATGGTCAAGTCGCTGTCCCTGGAGCTGGCGCCCTTCAACATCCAGATCAACGCCATCGCGCCCAACTACATCGAGAACCCGACCTACTTCCCGCCGGAGCTGCTGGCCAACGAGAAAGCCATGGCGAAGATGCTCGGCAACATCCCGGCCAAGCGCCTCGGCCGGCCCGAGGAGGTCGCCGAGACCATCGCCTTCTTCGCCTCCGACAAGTGCGGCTTCGTCACCGGCCACGTGGTGCCCATCGCCGGCGGCTGGGCCTGAGGCGGGAACCGCCCCAGGACGGTCCCAGGGGGGCCCATTCGCCGCTTTCCTGGCGGCCCATCGGGGCTAAACTAGCGCTGCCGACTCCGCCGCGGGGCGGCTCAAAGACCTAACATCAGGGCAGCTACAGAGGGCAGCCAAAGGGGGGATCAGACCATGGATGTTCGCGCCGCCGTCGCCTTCGAGGCCGGCAAGCCGCTGTCGATCGAGACCGTCCAGCTCGACGGCCCGAGGGAGGGCGAGGTTCTGGTCGAGGTCAAGGCGACCGGCATCTGTCACACGGACGAGTTCACCCGCTCCGGCGGCGATCCCGAGGGCCTCTTCCCCTCGATCCTCGGCCACGAGGGCGCGGGCGTCGTGGTCGACACCGGGCCGGGCGTGACCAGCGTCGCCAAGGGCGACCACGTGATCCCGCTCTACACGCCCGAGTGCCGGCAGTGCGAGTACTGCACCAGCGGCAAGACCAACCTCTGCCAGGCGATCCGCACGACGCAGGGCCAAGGGCTGATGCCGGACGGCACCAGCCGCTTCAAGCTCGGCAACGAGGTGCTCTACCACTACATGGGCACCTCGACCTTCGCGAACTACACGGTGCTGCCCGAGATCGCCGTCGCCAAGGTGCGCGAGGACGCGCCCTTCGAGAAGATCTGCTACATCGGCTGCGGCGTGACCACCGGCGTCGGCGCCGTGATGAACACCGCCAAGGTGCAGGCCGGCGACAACGTCATCGTGTTCGGGCTCGGCGGCATCGGCCTCAACGTCATACAGGGTGCGCGCCTGGTCGGTGCCGACATGATCGTCGGCGTCGACATCAATCCGGCGCGCAAGGAGATCGGCGAGAAGTTCGGCATGACGCACTTCGTCAACCCGAAGGAGGTCGAAGGCGACCTGGTGCCCTACCTAGTCGACCTGACCAAGGGCGGCGCCGACCACTCCTTCGAGTGCATCGGCAACGTGCAGACCATGCGCCAGGCGCTGGAGTGCTGTCACAAGGGCTGGGGCGAGTCGACCATCATCGGCGTGGCCGGCGCCGGCCAGGAGATCTCGACCCGGCCGTTCCAGCTCGTCACCGGCCGGGTCTGGCGCGGCACGGCCTTCGGCGGGGCCAAGGGCCGCACCGACGTGCCCAAGATCGTCGACTGGTACATGGACGGCAAGATCAACATCGACGACCTGATCACCCACGTCATGCCGCTCGACCAGATCAACGAGGGCTTCGACCTGATGCACCGGGGCGAGTCGATCCGCGCCGTCGTGACCTACTAGAACGTTTTCCGATCGGACGGCACCGGCCCGCTCCCCCTCCCGGCCACCCAATAGGATACTGCCGTGGGTGGCCGGGACGGGGAGCGGGCCGGTGCCGTCCGATCGGAAAACGTTCTAGTAGGTCACGGCGGCGCGGATCGACTCGCCCCGGTGCATCAGGTCG
>JANQLT010000043.1 GCA_028280455.1 Kiloniellales bacterium | reverse complement strand
CCAAGCCTGCGCATCCCTCTCCCCCGTCGGGGGAGAGGGCCGTGGAGGCTTAGCGAAGCCGAAGGCTGAGCTTAGCCGGAGCCGGGTGAGGGGGCGGTTCGTTTGCCTTTGGAACCGAGCCGGTAGCGCCTCCGATGCCGGACTCGACCTCGACCTCAGGCGTGAGTCCGGGTCTTCTGCGGATCGTAGTAGGGCGTCGCCGCGACCTGGGCGGCGCAGCGCGAGTCCTCGCCGACGACCTCCAGCGCGGTGCCCGGCGCGGCCTTGTCGGGGCGGACGTGGACCAGCGCCAGAGACCGGCCCAGGCGGTGCGACCAGGCCGGGCTGTTGACCACGCCGACCTCCTCGCCGTCGGCCATCAGCTTCTCGCCGCCGGCCAGGGCATCGCCGGACTCGACGACGATGCCGGCGCCCAGGAAGCGCTCCTTGCCCTCGGCCCCGAACAGGGCCTGCTTGCCGCGGAAATCGCCCTTGCCGTGGCTGACCGTGAAGCCGAGGCCGACCTCCCAGGGCGTGTGCTCGTCGGTCATGTCGTAGCCGTAGAACAGCAGCGCGGCCTCGATCCGCACCTTGTCGAGCGCGGTGAAGGAGCAGGCCATGACGCCCTCGGCGGGGCCGTGGCCGAGGATCTGGTCCCAGATGTCACCGATTGCGTCGGCCCCGGCGAAGATCTCGTAGCCCCGCTCGCCGGAGTAGCCGGTCCTGGACAGCCGGCAGGGGTGGCCGAAGAGCTCCGTCGCCTGGTGGTGGAAGTAGGGCAAGGCCGCCAAGTCCATCGGCGTGTGGGCGTCGAGCAGGGCGAGCGCCTTGGGTCCCTGCAGGGAAATGTCATGCAGGTCGTCGTCCAGCTCGATGCTGACATCCTTGCCGTTCGCCGATTCCCGCAGCCGCTCCAGGCTCTCGCCGGAGCCGTGCACCAGGAGCCAGGTGTCCTCGCCCAGGTTCGCCAGGATGGCGTCGTCGCAGAGCGTGCCGCGCTCGGTCAGGACCGCGCCGTAGGCCGACCGGCCCGGGCCGATCCTGCGGGTGTCGCGGGTGATGACATGGTCGACCACCGCCGCCGCCCCGGGGCCGCGCACCAAGACCTTCTTCAAGGGCGACATGTCGAACAGGCCGGCCGCCTCGCGAACCGCGTCGTGCTCGTCGTTCGGGTCGCTGCTGTAGGTCCAGGCCGTGCCCATGCCGTTCCAGTCCTCGAGGCCCGAGCCGAGCGCTCGATGGCGGGAGGCTAGAGCCGATTCGCGTGTCGAGTCCGTCATGTTCCCCTCCGGCAGATTGTTCGCGGTCGCAGATCTCGTGCCGCCCGGCTCAGTGCCACCGGTCGGGCAGGGCCGCCTTGCGGCGGGCCATGAAGTCCTGCAGCGCCTCCTCGACGCCGGCGTCGAGCGGCGGCGCCTGGCTCCCGGCCAGCATCTCCTGCCAGAGCCGCGTGGCGCGCTGCTCCATGTCCTGGCGGCCCAGTTCGCTCCATTGCTCGAAGGAGGCGGTGTCGGCCAGGCTGGACTGGTAGTTGGCGGTCTCGACGTGGGCCAAGGTGTGGGCCGTGCCGAGAAAGGCCTGGCCTGGCCCGGCCTCGCGGTAGGCCTCGGCGGCCAGCGCGTCCTCGTCGACGGTCAGGCCGGCCATCAGGCGCAGCATCATGCCGCAGTGGTCGAGGTCCATGACGAACTTCTCGTAGCCGATGGTCAGGCCGCCCTCGAGCCAGCCGGCGGCATGGAACACGAAGTTGCTGCCGGCCAGCACACCGGCCAGCATGCTCGTGGCGGATTCCTGCATG
This sequence comes from Kiloniellales bacterium, assembly GCA_028280455.1. Classification (GTDB taxonomy): domain Bacteria; phylum Pseudomonadota; class Alphaproteobacteria; order Kiloniellales; family JAKSDN01; genus JANQLT01. Next base: position 5,054 of record JANQLT010000043.1, on the reverse strand, counting down.
GCCTGGCCGTCGGCCAGCTTGGACGCGGTGAGCTGGCCGCCGCAGCGCAGCGGCAGGCAGAGCCGGCGGCAGAGCTGGGCGATGGCGAAGGTCGAGAGCAGCGCCTCCGGCGTGCCGAAGGTCGGCGCGCCGCTCTTCAGGTCCATGGTGGTCAGGAAGTTGCCGTAGACCACCGGCGCGCCCTTGCGCACGAGCTGGCTGAGCGCGATGCCGGCCATGGCCTCGGCATGGGACTGGGCGAGCAGCGCCGGCTGGGTGACGGGGCCCATGGCGCCGCCGAGGATGAAGGGCGAGATCACCACGCTCTGCCTGGCCCGCGCGTAGGCCTTGAGGGCGCCGGTCATGACCGAGTCGTAGACCAGGGGCGAGTTGACGTTGACGTTGCCCTGGATGACGCAGCGCGTCTCCAGCGCCTCGGCGCCGAACGCCAGGCGCGCCATGGCGATCGAGTCCTCGGCCCGCTCCGGCGCCGTCACCGCGCCCATGAAGGGCTTGGTCGAATGCCGCAGGTGGGCATAGACCATGTCGAGGTGGCGCTTGTTGACCGGCAGGTCGACCGGCTCGCAGAGCGTGCCGCCGCCGTGGTTCAGCCAGGGCGAGGCATAGGTCAGCTTCACGAAGTTGCGGAAGTCCTCGATGGTCGCGTAGCGGCGCCCGCGCTCCCGGTCGGTCACGAAGGGCGGGCCGTAGGCCGGCATGAGCACGACATGGTCGCCGCCGAGGGTGACCGCGCTGGCCGGGTCGCGGCCTTCCATGCGGAACTGCTTCGGCGCGCTGGCGCAGAGCGCGCGCGCCAGGCCCGGCTCGAAGCGCACCCGCTCGCCCGCGACCCGCGCGCCCGCCGCCTCGAACAGCGACAGCGCCTCCGGGTCGTCGCGGAACTCGATGCCGATCTCGTCGAGAATCCAGTCGGCCTGGCGCTCGATGCGCGCCAGGGCGGCCTCGTCGAGCAGATCGTAGGCCGGGATGGCGCGCCGCATGACCGGCGGCGCCGGGCGCGCCGCGGCCCGCTTGGCAAGCCGCCGGGCACGGCCGCCCCGCCGCGTGCCGGCGGCCGGGCCCGCGGCCTTGCGGGACGCTGAGCGAAGCTCGAGCAGAACCAGCCCTCCGACTAAAAAAATTGAATCCAGGCGAAGCTGGAAGCTAGAAAATCAGGATGAAAATCGCCGCACAACGCAATTTCTTTGCACTCTGCGTCTAGAATCTTTAGACCGAGATCATGCCCTTCCGAGCCTACGACAGCTTGAAGCTGTTCGACGTCGCCGCCCGCCACGGCAGCCTGACCGCGGCGGCCGAGGCCCTGAACCTGACCAAGGGCGCGGTCAGCCACCAGGTCCGCCGCCTCGAGGCGCAGCTCGGCTTCGCGGTCTTCGAGCGGCGGCACCGCGGCGTCGCCCTGACCGAGAAGGGCGAGCGGCTCCGGCAGGCGACCGACGGCGCCTTCCGCGACCTGGAGCGGCAGATCGAGAGCCTGCGGGAGCGCGAGCCGCCGCGCATCACCGTCGGCCTCTCGACCTACTTCGCCTCGCGCTGGCTGTCGCCGCGGCTGATGACCTTCATGGCCGAGCACCCGAAGGTCGCCCTGCGCCTGCAGCCCCTGGTCGACCTGATCGAGCTCGAGCCGCACGGCATCGACCTGGCGATCCGCTGGGGGCGCGGCGATTGGCGCGACCTGACGATCGAGCCGCTGTTCCCCTGCCCCGCCTTCCCCACCGCCGGGGCCGCGCTCGCCCGGCGCCTCGTCGGCGCGGACTTGGCCGACGTGCCGCTGCTGCACGACCGCGACGGCAGCCGGGCCTGGCGGGACTGGCATGCCGCGGCCGGCCTGCCCTATCGGGAGGTCCGCGACGCCCTGGTCATCCCGGACCCCAACGTCCGGGTGCAGGCGGTGATCGACGGCCAGGGGCTGGCGCTGAACGACAGCCTGGTCGAGGCCGAGCTGGACGAGGGCCGCCTGGTCCGGACCTCGGCGGTGGCGCTCGACGACTACGGCTACTTCCTGGCCTACGCGCCGGAGGCCCTCGAGAACCCGGCGCTGCGCGCCTTCCGCGACTGGATCGTGGCTGCGGCCGCGCAGGCCGGGTGACAGGGGGCCGGGTGACAGCGGGCGGTCGCTCGTGCTTGGCTTGCCTGCAGAGGGCACAAGGGGGAGCGGGCGCCATGGCGGAGATCGAGCAAGCGGACATCGCCGTGCTGCACAGCGAGGCGGCGGTCGCCGAGCGGGTCGAGGCGCTGGCGCGCGAGATCGTCGCCGACCTGGGCGAGGACTTCGTCGTGGTCGGCCTGCTCAAGGGCGCCTTCGTCTTCGTCGCGGACCTGATGCGCGCCCTGCACCGCGCCGGGGCCGCGCCCCGCGTCGAGTTCATCCGGCTCAGCAGCTACGGGCTCGGCAAGGTCAGCTCCGGCGAGGTCCACGTCATCGGCGACATCCCGATGGACCTCTCCGGCCAGACGGTGCTGCTGGTCGACGACATCGTCGACACCGGCCGCTCGGTCGCCTACGCCCAGACCCTGCTGCGCCAGCGCGAGCTCGATCGGCTCAAGACCTGCGCGCTGATCGACAAGCCGAGCCGGCGCGAGGTCGAGACCACGGTCGACTTCGTCGGCTTCACCGTCGGCGACCGCTTCATCGCCGGCTACGGCATCGACTACGCCGAGCGCTACCGCGCCCTGCCCTTCATCGGCGCAGTCGACTGATCTCGTTTCTCCGGGCTGCAATGAGGTGACTCATTGCAGCCCGTATTGCGTTCAAGCGCCACGCGGGCTTTCCTCGCTTCGCTGCGGGCGCGCAGTCGCGCTTGCCAAGCTGCGATGAGTGGATCTCATCGCAGCTCGGTTTCAAAACCCGACCTGATCGCCGCCCTTGAGCGAGAGCATCTCGCGGGCCTCGTCGGGCGTCGCGACGTCGAGGGACAGGCCCTCCAGGACCTTGCGGATCGTGCGGACCTGTTGGGCGTTGGACTCGGCGAGCTGGCCGGGGCCGGCCCAGAGATTGTCCTCCAGGCCGACGCGGACGTTGGCGCCCATCGAGGCGCCCATGGTGGCCAGCGGGATCTGGAAGCGCCCGGCGCCGAGGATCGACCAGCGATAGTCCGCGCCGAACAGGCGGTCGGCCGTCCGCTTCATGTGCATCAGGTCTTCGGCATGGGTGCCGATGCCGCCGAGGATGCCGAAGACGCTCTGCACGAAGAGCGGCGGCGTGACCAGCTTGCGGTCGAGGAAGTGCGCCAGGTTGTAGAGATGGCCGATGTCGTAGCACTCGAACTCGAAGCGCGTGCCGTTGTCGCTGCAGGAGGTCAGGATGTACTCGATGTCGGCGAAGGTGTTCTTGAACACGAAGTCGCGGGTCTTTTCGAGATGAGCCCGCTCCCAGTCGTGCTTGAAGTCCTTGAAGCGGCCGAGCATCGGGTAGAGCCCGAAGTTGATCGAGCCCATGTTGAGCGAGGCCACCTCCGGCGCGCACTGCAAGGCCGGCTGCAGACGCTCCTCGACGCTCATGCCCAAGCCGCCGCCGGTGGTGACGTTCACCACCGCCTTGGTCGACTGCTTGATGCGCGGCAGGAACTGCCGATAGATCTCCGGGTCTTGCGTCGGCCGGCCGTCCTCGGGCATGCGGGCATGCAGGTGCAGCACGGCGGCGCCGGCCTCGGCCGCGGCGATCGCCGCCTCGGCGATCTCGTCGGGCGTCACCGGCAGATGGGGCGACATGGAGGGCGTGTGAATCGAGCCGGTAACGGCGCAGGTGATGATGACCTTGCGTCTGCTTGCCATGTCTTCGGACCTCCCCGGTGGCGACAACGTTTTTTCGGAAGGCAAGGCCATAGCACGGCGCGCGGACGGACCGCCAGCCGTGCACGCCTGGCCACCGGCCGGCCGAGGCCCTAAGCTCGCGCTCCATTCCCAGGGCGGCGGCCGCGGCCGGGCCCGGGCGGCGGACCCGGAGGCGGCATGACGGCAGGCCAGGGCTTGAGCGAAGGCGGTGAGGAGTCCGGCGTCGGGCGCGGCATCGCCTGCATCGTCGTGGCCATCTTCCTGCTGTCGATCTGCGACGCCATGGCCAAGTGGCTGGGCCATGCCGGCTACCAGGCCTTCCAGATCGTCTTCTTCCGCTACCTCTTCGGGCTGCTGCCGGTCGCCGCCTTCATCTGGCACAACGGGCTGCCGTCGCTGCGGAGCCAGCGGCCGCTGGCCCACGTGCTGCGCGCCGGCCTGATGTTCGGCGCCCTCTCCAGCTTCTTCGCCGGCCTGCGCTACCTGCCCCTGGCCGAGGCGGTGACCATCACCTTCACGGCGCCGATCTTCGTCACCGCCCTGTCCGGCCCGCTCCTCGGCGAGTCGGTCGGGCTGCGGCGCTGGGCGGCCGTACTGGTCGGCTTCGCCGGCGCCCTGATCGTGCTGCGGCCGGGCACCGAGGCCTTCCGGCCGGAGAGCCTGCTGGTCCTCGGCTCGGCCCTCTGCTTCGCCCTGGCCATGCTGCTGACCCGCTGGATGGCGCGCAGCGAGACCAACACCGCGATGCTCGCCTACTCGACCCTGGGCGCCGCCCTCGCCTCGCTGCCCTTTCTCGGCTTCGTCTGGGTGCCGCCGGCCGGCGACCATCTCCTGGTCTTCCTGGCGCTCGGCATCCTCGGCGGCATCGGCGCGAACTTCATGATCTCGGCCTACCGCCATGCGCCGGCCTCGGTCATCGCGCCCTTCGACTACACGGCCCTGATCTGGACCGGCCTGCTGGGCTGGATGCTGTTCGAGGATCAGCCGGACGCGCTCGTCTGGCTGGGCGCGGCGATCATCTGCGCCGCCGGCCTCTACATCACGCGTCGGGAAGCGCTGTTGAGGCGAAAGGCTCGTGCTTCATAGAGCGCTACCGGATTGGGTAGCATCGCCGGCCCGCTGCCAAAGGGAAACGACCTACCCCCTCACCCGGCTCCGGCTAGGCTCGGCTCCGCCTCACCAAGCCTGCGCATCCCTCTCCCCCGTCGGGGGAGAGGGCTGTGGAGGCTTAGCGAAGCCGAAGGCTGAGCTTAGCCGGAGCCGGGTGAGGGGGCGGTTCGTTT
>JANQLT010000041.1 GCA_028280455.1 Kiloniellales bacterium | reverse complement strand
CCAAGCCTGCGCGTCCCTCTCCCCCGACGGGGGAGAGGGCTGTGGAGGCTTAGCGAGGCCGAAGGCTGAGCTTAGCCAGAGCCGGGTGAGGGGGTGGTTCGTTGGCCTCTGGCAACCACCCGGCACTGCCGCTCGATCCGGTAGCGCTCCAGGATCAGAGCTACTTGGTGAGCATCTCGAAGACGCCGTCCCAGTCCGCCGGCGGCGGCTCGGCCATCAGGGCGCGGCTCCGCTCGACGTAGCGGGCGGCCACCGGATCGCGCTCGGCCAGGGCCTCGAAGGCCTCGAGGGCGGCCTCGAAGCGCCGGGCGCGGTAGGCCTCGAGGGCTGCCGCGAAGGCATCGACGTCCGCGCGCCGGCTCTCCGAGAGCTCGTCGTCCCGGCCGATCGGCTCGAAGATCCGCACCGGCGTGTCGCGGCCCTTGACCCGCACCACGTCGACCTCGCGAAAGACCAGCTCGTCCGGGCAGAGCCGGCGGGTGACCTCGTTCACCAGGATGGTCGAGCCGTAGACCTTGTTCACGCCCTCGAGGCGCGAGGAGAGGTTGATGTCGTCGCCGACGATGGAGTAGCTGAGCCGGCGCTTGGAGCCGATGTTGCCGACCACCAGGGGCCCGGTGCTGATGCCGATGCGGATGCCCAGCTTCATGCCCGGCGGCAGCACCATGCGCGTGCCGAGGTCCGCGACCCGCTTCTGGCAGGCCATGGCCGACTCCACCGCGTGCTTGGCGTGGTCGGGATCGTCGAGCGGCGCGCCGAAGGCGGCGACCACGGCATCGCCGACGAACTGCGCGACGAAGCCCTCGTGCTCCTCCACGGTGTCGCTCATCACCGTGTAGACCTGGTTGAGAAAGGCCACGACCTCCGGCGCGTCGAGCTTCTCGGAAAGCGTCGAGTAGTTCGCCAGGTCGGAGATCCAGACCGTCATCTCGCGCAGCTCGCCGCCCTGCTCGGGCATGCGCCGCTCCTCGGCCAGGCGCTCGACCACGGCCGGCGCCAGGTAGTGCGAGAAGGCGGCGCGGACATGCCGGCGCTCCGCCTCGGTGCGCAGGTAGATCACCAGGGAGTCCGACAGGTAGATCAGCAGCACCACCAGGGCCGGGTAGATCGGATCGAAGAGCCGGAGCTGCTGGTCGAAGGCGAACCAGGAGAAGCCCAGGGCCGCGGCGATGCCGAGCAGGCTCAGGAACGCGCAGGCCAGCGGCCCCCAGAGCGGCAGGAACACGATCAGCAGCAGCCCGAAACCCGTCAGGTAGGCCATCTCGGCGCCGAAGGCCCAGTCGGGCCGGCGCAGGAACTCGCCGGTCAGGAGCTGCTCGATGACCTGGGCATGCAGCTCGACGCCGGGCGCCTCGGCATTGAGCGGCGTCGCGCGGATGTCCTTCAGGCCGGCGGCGCTGATGCCGAGGATGATCAGGTTGCCCTCGACCTCGTGGCGGGCGAAGTCCGGCTCGAGCACCCGCCAGGCCGGGATGAAGCGCTCGGTCACGAGGCCGCTGTCGTAGTTCCAGACCCGGCCGTGGGCATCGGTCTCGGCGATGAAGCGGCCGACCTTGACGTGGTTGATCCCGGTGTTCTCGCCGAAGCCGGTCTGGCCGGCACCGCCGGTCGACTTGACGACATAGCTCGAGACGCCCTGCAGGATGCGCAGCGCTTCCATCGCCAGGGAGGGATAGACCTCGTCCTCGACGCGCGTCAGCAGCGGGATGCGCCGGGCGATATTGTCGCGCTCGGCGACCAGGTTGAGGCTGCCGTTGCCGGCGGCGGCGCCTTCGATGGCCGGCAGGTTGACCACCGCGCCCCCGAAGGCCGGCAGGAAGCCGACGGCGTCCTCGCCGGTGTAGACCAGGCCGGCCTTGAGCGCGGGCCGGACCTCGTTGGCGCGGCCGGTCAGCGCGAAGCCGGTGACCAGGTTGGCCCGGGCCACCGAGGCCGCCAGCAGGCTGTCGGGATCCGGCAGGCTCTCATGGGCTTCCTTGACGCCGGCCAGCAGCTCCAGCTCGGGCCAGATCTCCAGGAAGGCGCGGGGCGCGTTGCGGTCGGGCTCGGCGAAGACGATGTCGAGCGCGATCACCGCCGCGCCATGGCCGGCCAGCCGGTCGATCAGCGCGGCGACCTGCTTGCGCGGCCAGGGCCATTGGCCGAGCCGCTTCAGCGACTCGTCGTCGATATCGACGATCCGCACCGGCATCGGCCGATAGGTGCGGGGCTTCAGTCGCTGATAGCTGTCGAAGGTCAGCAGCCGCAGGTCCTCGATGAAGGCCGGCTCGGCGGCGCGCAGGACCAGGGCGCCGGCGAGCAGCGCAAGCGGAATGATGACATGGAGCCAGCGTCTCATCGTCCCCCGTCGAGAGCCGGTCTAGAGGCAATGGATCATTGGAGCACATCCCCGCCGCCAGCGCAGCCTCGCGCGGCCCGTGGCAAGCCCTCGGCATCCGCCGGGCGGCGACGCGGCGGCCATTGACCCGCGGGCGCCCTATCCTCCAGTCTGAGGAGGCCCGAACAAGCGGACCGGAGACCTCGGAAACCGCGGGCCGTCGGAGGCTCTGTCCAAGGAGGCAGGGGCGACGAAAGCAGGGGCGACGGGAGCAGGGGCATGTTCAACCCGACGAAACTGATCATCGACGACTTCGTCGACCGCCTGAAGGACGGCTACCTGCGGGTCTATTCGAACCTGGAGCCGGACTTCCCCGGGGTCATCGAGTTCGTCGGCCGCATGGCGCTGGAGAACATCGCCAACAGCGACGCGCCCTACCACGACGTCAATCACACGGTGATGGTCACCCTGGTCGGCCAGGAGATCATCCGCGGCCGGCAGCTCCGCCACGGCGGCGTGCCGCCGCGCGAGTGGCTGCACTTCATCACCGCGCTGCTCTGCCACGACATCGGCTACGTCCGCAACGTCTGCGAGGACGACGGCGAGGGCCGCTACTTCGCCGCGCCCGGCGCCGAGAAGATCGCCCTGCCGCCGGGCAGCACCGATGCCGCGCTGACGCCCCATCATGTCGAGCGCGGCAAGCAGTTCGTGCGCGAGCGCTTCGCGGGCAACAAGATCATCGACCCGGAAGCGGTCTGCAAGAACATCGAGCACACCCGCTTCCCGGTGCCCAACGACGGCGACTACGGAACGACGGACAGCTTCCCCGGCCTGGTCCGGGCGGCCGATCTGATCGGCCAGTTGGCCGACCCGAACCACACCCGGAAGATCGCCGCGCTCTACGCCGAGTTCGAGGAGACCGGCACCAACGAGCGCCTCGGCTTCAAGTCGCCGGCCGACCTGCGCGCCGACTACCCGACCTTCTATTGGAACGCGGTCTATCCCTACATCCAGGACGGCCTGCGCTACCTGAGATTGACCCAGGACGGCAAGCAGTGGATCGCCAACCTCTACGCCGGCGTCTTCACCGAGGAGCACAAGCTGCCCTCGGCCGGCCCGGAGCGCGCCGGCTGACCGCTGGGCCGCCGACGTGCCGGGACGGCTGCAAGAATCGTTCAGAGTCTCTATAATCTCTGCCATTGGGATTCGACGGATGATGTCGCGCTCAATTCTCGGCGCGCTCCTCGGCGCTTTGCTGATCGTTGCGGCCCTGCCGGCCAGGGGCGCCGACGACGCCCGGGACTTGCCGATCATCGCCGAGGCGGTGAACGCCGCGCTGGAGTATCAGAAGACCGGCGCGACCGTGCCCTGGAACAGCGCCCAGTCGGGCAACAAGGGCAGCATCACGGTGCTGCGCACCTTCTTCCGGGGCGGCACGCCCTGCCGCGAGTACGAGAGAACCCTGGAGCAGGGCGGCCGGGTCGTCGTCACCGTCAAGGGCACCGGCTGCCGCAACAACAGCGGGATCTGGAACCTGCAGGAGGGCAACCAGCCGGCGGCCAGCGCGGCGGCCTCGGGCGGCGCGCCGCAGCAGGCCAACCTGAGACCCGTCGTCCTGCCGCCGACCAGCACCGCCCGTGTGCGCGCCGGCGACACCTACTACGTCAACGTCTGGGCCTACCGCACGCCGCCCGGCCGCTCGCGCGGCGACCTCTTCGTGCGCGACGACGTCTATTCGCAAGAGGTGCTGGAGACCTTCCCCAAGGACGGCGCCCTGCACGTCGATCTCCTGGACGGCGGCAAGGTCCGGCTCGGCGCCAACGCCGCCGTCAGGCTCGACGAGTTCGTCTTCGATCCCTCGACCGGCGCGGGCAAGGTCACCGCGAGCATCGGCCGCGGCGTGGCCCGCTTCATCACCGGCCGGGTCAAGGGCGACGATTTCCAGGTCCGCTCGCCGACCGCCCTGATCGGCGCGCGCGGCACCGACTTCGTGGTCGGCGTCGCCGCGACGGGGGCGACCGTGGTCCACGTCATCGAGGGCTCGGTCGAGGTGACGCCGCTCGGCGGCGCCCCGCCGCAGATCGTCAACGCCGGCCAGTCCCTCGGCGTGAACCCCGGCGGCACCGGCACGACGACGGCCGTGTCGCGGCCCTTCGATCCGGGCATCGAGGAGGCCTCCGGCGGCAGCTTCCGGACCCGCTCCGCCACGCCGGGCTTCGGATCGCGACGCGGCGGCGCGCGCGGCGGCGCGCCCGGCGGGCCGCCGGGCAAGGGCCATCACGACTAGGCCCGGCGCGGGAGTCGCAGGATGAGAGCCTCGGTCCGGCGTGCGTTTCCCCACAGCCTCCAGGCGAGCGGAGGGCTAGGAAGGTGCAGCGGCAACCGCGGGGTCTCCGGCGTGAAACAGGACGTCGTTCGATGAAGCGGCTTCTCGGCCTTCTGGCGCTCGCGGCGATGGCGGCGGCCCCGCTCGCCGGCACGGCGCGCGCGGCCGGCAACATCGAGGACCTGCCGACCATCGCCGAGGCGGTCAACGACGCCCTGGAGCTCCAGAAGACCGGCGCCACCGTGCCCTGGACCAATGCGGCCACCGGCAACGGCGGCACGATCACGGTCAAGCGCACCTTCTTCCGCGGCGGCACGCCCTGCCGCGACTACGAGCGCACCGTGGTCCGCAACTCCATCGTCCGCGAACGGGTGACGGGCACCGGCTGCCGCAACGACGACGGCGTCTGGAGCCTGCAGGAAGGCGGCCAGGGCGCCACCATCGTGCCGGTCTCCTCGCCCGCGACGACGCCGCCGCCGTCCCTGCCGGTGGTGCAGGTCGGCGGCGCCGAGCATGTCGCGGTCTGGGCCTATCAGACACCATTGGGGCTCGAGCGCGACGACCTGCACATCCGCGAGGCGGTCTATTCCCAGGAGCTGCTGGAGACCGTGCCGAGCGGCGCGCTCCACGTGCGCCTGCTGGACGACGGCCAGATCCGCCTGGGCTCCGAGAGCCAGGTGCGGCTCGACGAGTTCGTCTACGACCCGGGCAGCGGCAGCGGCAAGGTCACCGCCAGCATCGGCCGCGGTGTGGCGCGCTTCATTACAGGAAAGGTCAAGGGCGACAACTACAAGGTCCGCTCGCCGACCGCCCTGATCGGCGCCCGCGGCACCGACTTCGTGGTCGCCGTGGCGCCCAACGGCGCGACCATCGTCCATGTCAACGACGGCTCGGTCTTCGTCGAGCCCCTGGGCGGCGCCGAGCCGCGCGCCCTCAACCGGGGCCAGACCATGGGCATCGACCCCACCGGCCGCAGCACCACCACCGACCTGCCGCCGCCGCGCGATCCCGGCATCGGCGAGCCGACCGGCGGCTACCGCACCAACGTGCCGACCCGGACCGCCGGCCCCGGCCCCGACCCGGCCGCCGTCGGCGCCCTGCTCGGCATCGGCCTCGGCATCATGGCCATCCACGGCGCGACCTCCGGCGGCGGCGGCCACGGCGAGCCGAGCGAGCCGCCCGCCGGCTACCCGCCCCGAAACACCGTCGTCCCGCCGAGCAACGTCTATACCCACGGCCACAAGGACTGATACCAAAGCTCGATGAGCTCGGCTCTTCGAGCTTTGGCAAGCGCGACCGCGCCTACTTGCTCAGCAGGTTGAGCACGCCGTCCCAGTCGTCCGGCGGCGGCGCCTTGGCGTAGTCCCGCGCGCGCGGCGCGAAGCTGGCGGCGACCGGGTCGTGCTCGGCGAGCGATTGGAAGATCGCCGCCGCCGCCTCGAAGCGGCGGTCGCGGTAGGCGGCGAGGCCTTCGGCGTAGCGCTCGGCCAGGGCTGCGGTCTCGGCGTCGATGGCGTCGCTCGGGCCCAGGGGCTCGAAGATGCGCACCGGCGCGTCGCGGCCCTTGACCCGGACGATGTCGACCTCGCGGAAGGCGATCGAGGGGCCGCAGAGCGTCGCGGTCTCCTCGTTCACCAGGATGGTCGAGCCGAAGATCTTGTTCACGCCCTCCAGGCGCGAGGCCAGGTTGATGTCGTCGCCGACGATGGTGTAGCTGAGCCGGCGCTTGGAGCCGATGTAGCCGGCCAGCAGGTTGCCGGTGCTGACGCCGACGCGGATGCGCAGATCGAAGCCCTCCGGCAGGTCCATCTCGCGGTTCAGCGCCGCCACCCGCTCGCAGCAGGCCATGGCGGCCATGATGCCGTGGCGGGCGTGCGCCGGGTCGTCGAGCGGCACGTTGAAGCCGGCGACCACGGCATCGCCGACGAACTGCGCGACGAAGCCCTCGTGCTCCTCCACGGTGTCGCTCATCACCGTGTAGACCTCGTTCAGGAAGTCAACCAGGTCGGGCGGCGAGAGGATCTCGGAGATGGTCGTGTAGTTCTGCAGGTCGGAGACCCAGACCGTGATCTCGCGCAGCTCGCCGCCCTGGGTCGGCATCAGATTCTGCTCCACCATGCGCTCGACCAGGGACGGCGCCAGGACCCGGCCGAAGGCCTGGCGGATGTGCCGCTCGGTGCGGTCGGTGACGGCGAAGCGGTAGCCCATCAGGGCCGCCAGCGTGACTCCGGAGGCGACGATGGGGTGCAGCAGCGGCACGACCAGCCCGGCCACGATGAGCGTCACGGCCAGCCCGACCCAGGCCAGGGCGCTCGCGACGAAGCTCGCCGCCGCGAAGGCGGAGCTGAGCTTCATGGCGGTCAGGCCGACCACGAAGGCGAAGGCCCCGGTCAGCATGGTCTGCTCGCGGACCTCCATCAGGCGCAGCACCTTGCGGTCCACCAGGTTGCTGATCGCGGCGGCATGCAGATAGACGCCGGGAATCAGCGTGCGCGGCTTCTCGTCGCCCGGCGCCGCGGGCTCGACCGCGCAGGGCTCGACCGGCACCGCCTGCTCCCGGCTCTGGCCGTAGCGCACGGCGGTCAGCTTGCGGTCCTCGACGTCCGTGGTCAGGCCGAGCAGGACGATCTTGCCGGCGAAATGGCGCTCGAAGTAGGCCGCGCCGTCCTCGCGCTGCGAGCAGAGGAAGAGGTCGACGAGCGAGTGCGTCTGAAAAGACGTCGGGCCGCGGTAGAGGTCGACCAGCAGGTCGTTGCGCAGCACCAGGGAGCGCCCGTCGTCGTCGAGCGTCAGGCCGGGATCCGGGCTGGCCGGCACCCGATAGTCGCCGAGCCACAGATTGCCCTGCCCGTCCACGCGGGTCTCGACGCCGAGGTAGCGCTTGGCCAGCTCCAGGGACATGGTGGAGACGAGGCTCTCCGGCTCTTCGCCCCGCGCCTGCAGGGGCACGAAGCGGATCACGCCGTCGGGATCGAGCACCACGTTCAGGCTGCGGATGTTCTCCTTGCCGCGGACGCGGGTCTGATAGGACTGGTGCGGCACGATAGAGCGCTCGCCGAAGGAGACCGAGCCGAGGACGATCTTGTTCGCCTTGCGGGCCAGAAGCAGCGCGGCGATGAAGTTGTTTTCCGGCGCGCTGTCCTTGGCGATGCCGCGGATCGAGGTCGGCAGGATCAGGTCGAAGCCGACGACGGCCGCGTCGGCGGTGACCACCGACTTCAAGACGTCGGCCAGCGGCTGGGTCCAGAAGACCCTCGGGCGTCCGCGGAAAGGCTCGACATCGGCATAGTAGGTCGCCTCGTCGATGGCGATGACGGCGACCTTGTCGTTTATCGAGCGCGCCGCCGACGGCATGGCGCTGTTACGCAGAGCGAACAGCAGGTCGATCGACAGCCCGCGCATGCGGTCGAAGAGCGACAGCGAAAGCACCAGCGCCACGATCACCGGCACGGCGATGGCGACGCCGAAGTCCTGGATCTTCATTGCCGGCGCACCGCGCTCGCGAGGGTCAAAAGGCGATCAGCCTTTCCACCAGGGAGTTGTCGTGTCGCGACGCATTGGACCCGACCCTGAGCAGGACCGACCGACCGGCGGCCGTCGCCCGGTAGATGGCACCCTTGTCCAAGGCCAGGTTCTCCTTCGCCAGGTCCAACCTGGTGCCGCCGACGGCGATCTTCAGCGACTCGGCCTCGCGGTCGACGCGCTCGATGAGCAGCTCCTCGACGGGCTCGTCGAAGGCGAAGAGCGGCGTCGTCGAGTTGACTCGGACCGGCGATTCCTTGCCAACATCCCGGAACACCGTGACGGCGCCGCCCTCGCCTTGACGCTCCGTCGGCTGGATGCCGCCGCCGTCGCAGTCGACCATGGTCACCACCATGGGGACCGGCCCGCTGGCCTCGCTCCTGGCCCGGCCGATCCGCACGGCGGCGCCGGTGATTTCCTCGATCCGGCAGGAGGTCAGGTAGGAGAGCGTCAAGGTCTCGTTCTCCTGCAGCTTGATCTCCATGCCCTCGTAGAGGAAGTCCATGAAGGCGACGTCGGTGACGCTCGCGGCGTCGATGTCCTCGACGATGGCGGCGGGCTCGGCCGCCCGATCCTCCTGCGTCGCCGCGCCGAGACCGCCGGCGAAAGCGGTCAGGGCGAGCGTGCCCGCGACGGCGAGCGCGAAGCCGCGCGTCCCGGCGGCAGGAGCGGGTCGGGCCGGCTTCAGGCTGTCCATGACGTGTCTCGCTTGGTGTGGTGCTAGGCGTCCAGCTCGAGGTTCGTCTTTGGCACGCAAAGGCAAACCAGGCAAGAGCCCTGCTCCGGCATCTCCCCGGGCGGCCCGAGGTACTCGACCTCGCCGCCCTGGATCGCGGTCTTGCAGGTGCCGCAGTTGCCGGCGCGACAGCCGAAGTCGATGGTCACGCCGTTGTCCTCGGCGAAGTCGAGCAGGGAACCGACGGCGGGATTCCAGCCGACCGTCTTGTTGGAGCGCGTGAAGGTGACCTGGATGTCGCTGCCGGCGGCCTCGCCCGGCGCCGGCTCCTTGAGCTTCTTGACCGTGGCCGGGCCGAAGGCCTCGTAGTTGATCCGGGCCTCCGGAACGCCCCACTCCTTCAGGTGCTCGTCGAGCGCGTTCATCATCGGCGGCGGGCCGCAGAAGTAGAACTCGTAGTTGTTGGATTTGAGCTGCTTCTTGAAGAGATCGACGCTGACGTGGCCCTTGTGCTGATAGTCGACGCCTTCCTTGCAGTCCTCGGTCGGGTCGCTGTAGCAGATGTTCAGGTGCACGTTCTCGTGCTCGCGCGCCAGGGTCTCGAGGTGCTCCTTCATGGGGTGCTCGGTCTTGTTGCGCACGCCGAGGAAGAACCAGACCTCGCGCTTCGAGGCGGCGTTGGTCACGGCGTTGAGCATGGAGAGCACCGGCGTGATGCCGACGCCGCCGCCGATCAGGACGATCGGCGTCTGGGTCGCGGTGTCGAGGAAGAAGTGGCCCGAGGGCGCCTTGACGTCGAGGATGTCGCCCTGCTCGAGCTGCTCGTGGAAGAAGGACGAAGACAAGCCCCAGGGCGCCTCCGGCTTGTCGCGCGGCGGCGGCACCTTCTTGATCGTCACCCGGAAGTAATCGGGATTGGGCGCGTCCGACAGGGAGTAGCAGCGGATCACGTCCTTCTGCTGGCCGGGGATGTCGAGCTTGAAGGTCAGGAACTGCCCCGGCATGAAGGGCGGCAAGGGGCGCTTGTCATGGGGCTGGAGATAGAAGGAGCAGACGCCCGGCACCTCCTCCCGCTTCTCGGCGATCTCGAACTTGCGGAAGCCGTTCCAGGAAAGCTCGTTGCGCTCCTGCTCGGCGCGGGTCCGGGCCAGGATCTCCTCGGTCCGCGCCCGGAACAGGGCCCGCTCCGCCTCGCCCGTGCGGGCCACAACGGCCGAGGCCCGCAGGCTGCCGAACAGCAGGAGCAGCAGGTAGAGACCGGTGGCGCCGAGGACCGCCAGGGCTGAGAGATGGACGACGTCGTAGGCGCCCAGCTCCATCAGAACTTGACCCGGATCTCGACCCTCGCGCCGGCAATGTCCTCGGCCTCATCCAGCATGCCGTACATGGCGTCGGCCCGGAAGATCCACTGGTTGTCCAGCGGTAGCTGATAGCGCAGGCCGAACGCCATCTGGTTGCCGGGCGCCGGCCGGCCGGGCTCGTTCTCGTCGCCGATGATGCCCAGGCCCGCCACCTCGACGACGATCTGCTGATCGAGGTCGAAGAGGTACTCGACGCCGAGCGCGGCGCCGAAGGTGTCCTGGCCGCTGTCGTCGAGCTTGGGGAAGCCGGTCAAGCCGTCGGTCTCGAAGTTGATGCCGGTGTTCTTGAGCAGGCCGTCGTTGTCGGCCAGCGGCGCCGGACGGTCGTAGCCGACCCAGGCATTGAGGTAAGGCACCAGGGTCAGCGGCAGGCTGGTGATCAAGGAGTTCTCGACCAGGAAGATGAAGCCGTCCGCGGTCTCGTCCATGCCCCGGGGGTCCTGGCCGAAGTTGCCGATCGCCCTGACGCTGTTCGACAGCCAGCCGCCGTAGCGCCGGGTGAAGGCCGCGGTGACGGTGTGATAGCTCTTGTCGAAGTGGACACCGCGGCCATCGACGTAGCCGTAGCCGGCCTCGAGATAGCCCTCGAACATCTCGGCGAAGGTGACGACGCCGAAGACCGCCGCATCGTCCTCCGCCACGTCGCCATCGGCGTCGCGGATCGCCGGCGTGCTCACGTCTTCACCACCGGCGAAGAAGGTGACGTCGAAGTTGGAGATGTCGAGGGCCGGGCTGTTCAGCGCCGGCAGCGAGAAGGCGCCGCCGAGGAAGGCGTCCTCCAGCCAGATGCCGTTCTGCACGATCATCGGGACCTTGCCGAAGGCGATGGGCAGGTCGAGCGTGTTGTACTCGTCGGTGATGCCGGCCCAGATGGCGCCGACGTCGCCTTCGAAGAAGAGAGTCTCCGGGTAGAGGTCGAGCCGCCCGAAATACTGCGGCGTGTCGTCGCCGGCGAACTCGACGCGCGTGAAGTCGCCGTCGTGGTCGAGCGGCCGGAAGAAGCCGTGAATGCGCTCGGTGGCGGTCAGCTTGAGATCGACATCGAGATTGAGCCGGGTGGCGGCGACGGCCTTCTCGACCTCGCCGTTGTCGTTGAAGGCGATCGCGTTGCGCCAGTCGCCGTAAATCTGCAGGTGCTCGAAGAAGAGGTTCTTCTCGCCGACGATGTCCGTGCCCTGGCCGAAGGGGCCTTCCCGATAGAGCGGCCGGCCGATCTCCAGCACCGGGCGCGGCTCGTCGATGTCGAACTTGCCGCCGTAGATCTCGATCTGGCCTTCCGCGTCGTAGGGCTTGTCCTCGTAGGTCGGATCGCTCTTGAAGACGCCGCGGTCGAACTCGGTGGGCTTGGCCTCGGGCGACATCTCCGGCTTGATGGCCGCCGCCAGATAGACCATGCCGGCCGAGAAGCGGGCCGCCTCGGCGAGCTGCAGGTTGTCCGCGGCCCGGCTTGCGTCGGCCGTCTCGATATCCGTTGCCTGGACGGCCCCCGAGCCGGCCAGCAGAGCTAGGCTTGTGCAGGCCGCGAAGGCTGCCCCCCGGCGCCTCCCGATGCGGCCCGTCGCGCCGGTCATCACTTCACCTCGAACTCGACGGCATAGGGATGCATATCGATCATCCACTGGTTCATGGCTTCTTCCATTTCCGGTGTAGCGCCGACGAACTTCATAAAATAGATCGGCTCGGCCCGGCTGCGCATACGGACCGAGAGCTTGTAGGTGCCGGGCTTGCTCATGGCGGAGGACGGCACGCTGTAGTTCGCGAAACGATGGCCGAGCGGCGGAATGCTGCGGCTCTCCATGCGAATGAAAGGCGGATGGTTGAGCACGGTGGTCGGTACGTTGGCCGGCCGGATGAAGGGTATCTGGTCGATGTCGAAGTTGACCGGCAGGTACATCTCGCGGTCCGTGCCCTTGACGTTGGTGGTCAGGAACTTGGTCTGCAGATTGAAGAGCTGGTCGTCGTGCTCGATGGTGCCGGCGGCGACGTCGAGCGAGTGCAGGTCGGCCATGTCGCCGTGGCTGTCGACGTAGCCCGATTCCCAGACCGTGATGCCGTCCGGATCGGTCAGCGCCACGTTCATCCAGATCTCCGGCTGGGCGCCCAGCGAGCCCGAGGGCAGGTTGTGGCCCGAGTTGGTGTTGGTCACCTTGTAGGAGAAGCTCAGGCTCTCGCCGAGCGCCGGCGGGCTGTCGAAGAAAGGCCCGTCGATCTTCGAGCCGTTGTCCATGACCTGCTGGCGCAGGTCGCGCTTCTCTTCCAGCCGGATCAGGTTCGCCTCGATGACCTCGCGGGCGTCCTCGCGGTCCAGGCCGTCTTCCCAGACCTCCGGGAACTCGGGCACGAGGCGCTGGTCTTCCGGCACGGCATCGAGATCGGCCTCTTCGATGGTCTCCTCCAGGACCTCGCAACCCTCGCCGGAGCGCCAGCGGGCGTCGACCCAGCCTTCCTCCTCCAGGGTCTCCTCCCAGAGCAGGCAGCCCCAGCCGGTGCGCCAGTCGAACTGCAGCCATTCCTCGATGGCCCAGTCCTCGGCGTCCGGGTTGTGCGGGAAGATGCCGGGATGGGCGATGGGATAGCCGGGCCCGTAGAAGGCGTGGTTGTGGCTGGTCCGATCGGGATTGATCTCGGTGCCGTCGGGCAAGATCGCGGCGGGCGCGGTGGTGTAGCCCTCGGCCCGGCCGGGGACCTGGCCCATGTGGCATTCCTGGCAGGTCACGCCGGCGCGCAGGGCCGGCGAGTCGCGGTACTGGTCCCAGACGATCTCCAGCTTGATGCCGGGATGCACCGCCACCTGGTGGCAGGAGACGCAGAACTCCGACTTGGTGATCTGGTCGAAGGGCCGGATGCCGTCGTGGATCTGCGTCGAGCGCGGCGTATCGCCGACCGGGTCGACCTTGTAGGCCTCGGGCTCCCGCAGGATCTCGTCGATCAGGCCGCCGACGCCGCTGCCCGTGACCGGCTCGTGGATGTCGCCTGGCACGATCAGGCGCTCGCCGTTGACCTTGCCATACTCCTCGGCGACCCGGTGGCAGGTGATGCAGGTGACGCCTTCGCGGGCGACCTGGCTGCGCTCCCACAGCGGCTGGTGGCGCAGCTCGCCGCGCTGGGTGCCGACCTGCTGGTGGCAGCGCACGCAGAAGGAGCCGATGGTGCCCGAGGAGAGCGTGTTGATGGTCTGCTCGAACTTGTGGAACATCGGCGAGATCGAGGAGTAGGCGTGGTTCGACGAGGCCCACTCCCAGTAGATCCGCTCGTGACATTCCTTGCACTGCGACGCGCTCGGATAGGACTCCTCCGACAGCAGCTTGGCGTGCATCTCGTCGGCCATGGCCGCTGCGTCGCCGCCGTGCTCGTCCGCCTCGGCGGTCGCCACCCCGGCGGCGAACAGCAGCGCGGTCAGCGCCGATAGCAGGCGCCTAGTTGTCGGGCTGTGATTTGGCTTCATGGCTCTGCATCCGCTCTCGAATCGAGGGATCATGGTGGTATTCGTGACAAGTCAGGCAGTCTTGTCGCACGCCTTCCTCGGCGCGGTGACAATCCGCACAGGTGCCGACATCGATCGGCTTGAAATTGCTGACATAGCTGGCCCCCGCCTCAGCCTTGAAGTTTGCCCCGTAGGGGGCCTCCTTGTCTAGCTGGTGGCAATTGAGGCACCAAGTGCCGCGGCCCAGGAGGTTGATGTGCGGGACATGGTCGTAAAGCACGGGGCCCCGGTCGCTCGGCCTGTCCTTCCAGACGAGGCCCGACGCCGGGGCCTCGCCGCCGCCCTCGAAAGCGCTGCCGTCGAGCCAATGACAGCTCGTGCAGCTACCAACCCCGTCGCCGGTCTCGGGCAGGAAGATCGCCCGGATCTCCTCCCTCAGCTCCTCGTCGAGCGCCTCCAGGGCGGGGTCGGCGCCCATCAGCCGGGTCAGCCAGTCGCGCAGGACGGGATCGCCGTGGGCGGCCCGGTATTCCAGATTGAAGCCGTTGCTACTCCAGGCGGCCGCGCCTGCCGCCCCCTCCTCCGCCTCGTCGTCGTCCTCCGGCTCGAACTCCTCGTTGGCCGCCCAGGCACAGCCGAAAGCCTTCACGAAGCCCTGGTCGAGCGAGGCCAGGTGCAGCTTGCCGGCGCCCTCGCCGAGGCGGGCATCGAGCAGCTCCTCGAGCGGCGCCTTGCCCTGCACCGCCATGCGCAGCATCAAGCTTCGGTAGGGCGCCCAGTACTCGACGTCGTCCGTCGGATCGATGTCGAGCAGGAAGGCGTCCATGGCGCCGGGATCCTCCTCGGACTCGCCGAAGAACTCCTCCTCTTCTTCCTCTTCCTCGCCGTCCTCCGCCGTCTCGACGCCCGGCTCGGCGTCGGGCTCGGCGGGGGGCTCGGCGGGGGGCTCGGCGGCGGCGTCGAGGCGCTCCTGCAGCGCGGCCAGGGCATCGCTGTCGCTGCCGCAGGCGGCGATCAGGTCCTCGGCGGAGACGCCGACCTCCTCGGCCGGCGGCGCCTCGCTGTCGGGATCCAGCTCGGGGAAGGTCAGCGGGTCGGTCTCGCCGTAGGGCCAGGTGACCAGGGTCAGGGCCTGGCTGCCGATCTGCTCGCCGTGGCAATCGACGCACATGGCCTCGTAGCTGCCGATCGGCACCTTCAGGCCCGCGCGGTCCATGTCGTGGCAGCTATGGCAGCCGGCCGGCGCGCGCTCCTGATAGCGCGCGTCCAGGAAGTGGATGCCCCGGTGCCGGTTGTGGTCGTACTTGATCGCCGTCGGCCCGCGGTAGGGATAGTTGGCGCCGAAGGCCGGGTGATCGCGCGAGAAGCTGGAGAACTGCAGCGCCGCCTCGTGGCAGCTATGGCAGCGGGCATCGGGCATGGCCGCGATGTCGGCCTCCGCGCCCTTGTGCTCGCTGTGGCAGAAGCTGCATCGCAGCGGCTCCGCACCGCCGGCATCCGCCAGCGCCAGGTTGTGCGGGCTGTCGGGCGGGCCGGAAAAGAGGTGGCACTGGCTGCAGGCCTCGGACATGTCGTGCGCGGTGAGGACGCCGGTCAGCCACTGCGCCGGGCCCGCGCCGACGTCGCCGTGGCAGCTCGCGCAGCCGCGCTCCTCGGTGAAGCGGGCATGGGCGCCGGTCAGCGCGCCCGGGTTCAGCAGGCTGAAGCGGGCGTGCCGCACCACCGGCGGCCCGCCGCCGTCGCCCGCGCCATCCGCCGCCCTGTCGCCTTCGCTGGAGACCGCCGGCGCCATCAGGTCGGCGACGATGGTGCTCAGCGGGTTCTGGGCCCCGGCGAAGCCGATCAGGGCCACCAGGGAGATCAGCGCCGCCAGATAGGTCGCCCGCCGCCGCTGCGAGCGCAGCGTCCGGCGCGGCGCGCAGGCCGGCCGCTGGATCGAGCAACGGCCGTCGGGCAGCGGTCCCTGCCGACAGGGCCCGCCGGCGGCCGGGCTGCGCCGGCACTCGTAGCCCTGGCCGTTGAAGTAGGGCTCGCATTCGCTGACGCCGCCGCACTTGCCGTCGTTCAAGGGACCGCGCGCGCAAGGACGGCCCCAGATCGCCGCCCGGCCGCAGCGATAGGGGAAGTTCGGCCGCTCGTAGCGGCTTACCTGGTGTCCGAAGCGGTCAGCGTCCATCAGATCGCATAGAGGTTGACGACGATGAGGTGCCAAACGGCGAAGACCAGCAGGGCGGCGCTCGGCGGCACGTGGCAGAACAGCCACCACTTCATGAGGCTCTGCAGCGCGTACTGGCTGTCCATCTCCGATTTCGCCTCGGCCAGCTCGTAGAGCTCCCTCTGGAAGTCCCGCTCCGAGGCGTTCAGGTAGCGCGCCAGGGCGCGCGACTGGTTCTCCAGCCAGTGCTTGCTCTGCAGGCTGCCGAAGACGTTGCCGAAGAAGAAGCGCGGCTTCTGGAAGTACCAGTGCAGCACTTCGTCGTAGTGCCGCGCGAGCGTGTCGCTGCCGCTCTTCTCGGCGCAGGCCAGGATCACCGCCTCCGCCCGGTCGCGCAGCCGCGACAGCTCGGCGGGGATCCGCTCGTAGATCACTTCCTCGCCGCTGCGGGTCAGGCGGGTCGGGCAGACGCGCTGGATGACGAAGCCGACCGCGCCGCTGACCACGACCAAGTAGAACAGCAGGGCGAGCACGATCTCGTAGCCGCCGGTCGGCCAGAAGGCGCCGACATGCAGCCAGTAGAGCGCCACGGCCAGGAGCCCGCCGACGACATGAAGGGTCAGCCAGACGCTGGCCCGGCCGAGCGGCACCATGGAGAGCCGCTTGCGCGCCGTGAAGAGCGCCAGCAGCAGCATGACCGCCAGCAGGCAGTAGCCGGTCAGCAGGGCCGGATCGCCCAGCTCAAGCCAGACCTGCCGAGCGGCGATCCAGAGCGCCGCGAAGGCGGCCGCGGCGAGCAGCAGCAGCAGCGCCCCGGCACGCGACAGGACTCTCATGCGCTGGCCTCCGCGAAGGGATCGGCGTAGCGGAAATCGACCCGCCGCAGGGCGTCATGCGGGCAGGCGCGCACGCAGGCCGGGCCGCCGGGATTGCCGACGCAGAGGTCGCACTTGGTCGCCTTGAAGATCGGCCGGCCGTGGTCCGGATCGACCAGCGGCCGGCCGCTCTGGTCGTTGATCTCGACCAGGCGGATGTTCTCGTAGGGACAGGAGTTGGCGCAGGTGCCGCAGCCGATGCAGGTGTCGTCGTTGACCACCACCGTGCCGGTGCCGGTGTCGCGGTGGATGGCGCCGGTCGGGCAGCCGATCATGCAGACCGGGTCGGCGCAGTGCATGCAGGCATTGGCGACCATCCAGTGGTCGAAGGTCTGGCCGTGCCGGATGAAGCGCGGGTTGCCGCCGTGGGTCGAGGCGCAGGCCCGCACGCAGTCGTCGCAGCGCACGCAGCGGTCCATGTCGATCAGCATCGCCATGGTGGCGTTGACGAAGCGCTCGTCGACCGCCCACTCGAAGAGGCCGTCGTCGGCCGCGAGGCGCCCGGCGAGATCGGCCAGGCGCACCTTGGGCGGCTTCATGCTCGGGAAGACGTGCTGCTCCAGGACCGGCGCCGGCACCCGTAGCAGATCGACGTAGCCGAGCGCGGTCAGGCTGGTCTGCAGGGGCTTGGTCTCGCCGCTCTTGAAGCCCTCGTAGAGCTCGTCGAGCCCGAAGACGTCGCCGGCACCGAGGTAGGTCAGGTTGCGCTGGCCGCTGCCGTAGCGCGTCGAGACGCGCGCGAAGCCGGCACGGATCAGCAGCACGCCGTCCGGATAGTCGCCTTCCTGGCAGATCACCGTGCCGCTGCTCTGCTCGGCGCCGCGCTGCCGCTCCTTCTTGTAGGTGACGTGCCAGTCGAAGCTGCCGTAGGTCTCGAACAGCACTTCCTTGGCGATGTCCTGCACGACCGCGAAGTCGACGTCGGCGAAGAGCGGCGTCGAGCGCAGGTGCGCGTTGAGCGCGTTGTCGCGGTAGCTCTCGTCGATCTGCGCGCGCCAGGCCGGCGCGTACTTGCGCAGCTCGCGCAGGCCCTGCCAGCGGATCTCGAGCAGCAGCGCGTCGCTCTCCGAAAAGACCGAGGCTGTGCGCGGCACGCGGCCCAGGGCGGCTAGCTCGCCGAACAGCGTGCCGGCGGAGATCTTGGCGGTCCTGTGCTTGTCCAGGACGACCGGGATGTCCTGCAGGAAGACGCGCGAGTCCTCCAGCTTCTCGGCCGCCCGCAGCCCGCGGTTGGTGTAGTTGGCGACGTTGCGCACCTCCGGCACCCAGCGGTTCGTCCAGAGCTGCGCCAGCGCCTCGAAGAAGCCCTTCTTGCGGGTCTGCTGCCGGCCGAGCAGACGGCTCGGCAGGTCCGGCGCCAGCACGACCCGCAGATCGCCGTCGAGGATCAGGAAGGCCGAGTTGCCGTAGTCGCCCGAGCGCAGGACGATGTCGCCCGGTTGCGTGCGCACCAGGCGGGTGTCGTTGCGCAGGATGCCGTCGAGCGGCGTGCTGGCCGGGAAGCGGTCGCGGTCGATGTCGCCGAACTCGGGGCGCGCGAGCAGCATCTCGACGTCGCCATCGGTCATCTCCGGACCGAAAGGCGCGTCCCAACGCTGCGGCCGCACGAGCGTCGCGACTTCCGCCATCACTCGCCCCCTCTCGCCGCCGGCGCTCCGGCCCCTCCTGGAATGGGGCCGCCGGCTCCGCCCCGAGGCCGGCTCAAGGCGCCGGCCGAGGCGGTCTTCCTACTTGTAGGACCCCTTCGCCGGCAGCATGCCCCCGACGGCGCCGGACAGGTCCTTGCCCGCGATCGCCGAGACCAGCTTGCGCGCGTTCGCCTCGCTCGGGCTGCCGGCCAGCGTACCGGCCTCTGGCACGCTGCCCTTGATCGCGTCGAGCGCCGCCTTGGCGGCGGCGATCCGGGCGTTCTGCGCCTCGACGTACTTCGGATGGTCCGACTTCTTCAGCGCCTCGGTGGCCGCCACGATCGAGGCGGCATGGCCGGCGATGAAGAAGCGGGACAGCTCGGCCGGCGTCATGTCGGCATTGGTCTTGACGTCGGGCGGGTAGAAGCGGTGCTTCACGCTGCCCTGCGAATAGGTGACCAGCTCGAAGCCCGGATTGATCGGGTGTCCGGCGTCGATCATCTTGGCGATGGTGCCGCCGTCCAGGCCCGCCTGGGTCATGCCGTGACAGGACATGCAGTTGGCGGCGACGTCGTAGGTCATGCTCGGCCAGATCATGCCGGCGGCCGTCGAATCGGCGATGCGCTTGGCCTTGTGATCGGCCGGCTCGTCCTCCCGCTTGACGCCTTCGCCGTAGTTGTTGTGGATCTCGAACCAGCCCGAGGCCGCGCCGTGGCAGGACTCGCAGGAGGGACCCTCCTTGGCCTTGCCGCCGATCACCGTGTAGTGGCAGGTCTGGCAGAGACTCGCGCGGCGCATGCGCTTCTCGCCGACCGCCTTGAGAATCGCCTTGGCCTTGTCCGACTTGTGGGCCGTCTTGAAGGACTTGGCGTGCTTCGTGCCCTGCCAGACCGCGATCTCCGGCTTGTGGCACTTCTCGCACTTCTCCGGCCCGAGCGCGTCGGCCGCCTGCAGCCCGGCGCCGGCGATCGTCAGGCCGATCAAAAAAGCAAAAGCGACGCCCAGCGGGCGCACAAAAGAAGCAAATCGCATTGTCTTCTCCCCGAAGTCGCTCTGGCCGCCCGCCGTCTCACCTACTTGGCGATTGGCGCCACGCTTATCGGCCGAGGCGTCGTCCGATGCCCGAGCCTTTGCGCAGGATCTTACTTCAGGGTGGCTTGAGCGTGAAGTGAGAGATCTCACAGCGTCTTGTCATCGCCCTGCCACTATTCGGGCGGGCAAGGCCGCCTTGGTGCGCTGCGCCGGCTTGTCTATACTCGGGGCGCTCCGGCGCCGGGGCCGGCGGTGAGCGGCCGCCGATTCGGCAAAGGATTTCAAGACGCTAGGTCATAGGTCCCTGTACGGTCGACCTAGGTGACGTCGATAGGCCTACAAGGGCCTAGAAGGGCTCGGGGGTGCGAGGCGTGGGGGAAGCATTGCACTCGAAACACCGCGGCGGTTGCACGCAACCGACCGCGTGGCTGATCGGGCTGCTGTTCGCTGTGGCGTTGCTCGTCGCGCCGCTGGCGCCCGTTTGGGCGTCGGCGTCCGGAGTCTTCGTCGACGTCGTCGAGCGCAACAGCGACGGCAGCGAGTCCAGCTCACGCTGGAAGCTCTACGGCGCGAGCCGCGCCCTGGTCATCGGCATCGACAACTACACCAACGGCTGGCCGCGGCTCTCCAATGCCGTCAAGGACGCGGAGGCCGTCGCCGCGGCGCTGGAAGAGCGCGGCTTCGAGGTCACCTTGCTGACCGACGTGACCGGCGATCAGCTCCGCGACCAGTTGCGCCGCTTCTTCGCGATCCAGGGCCGCGACAAGGACGCCCGGCTGTTCCTCTGGTTCGCCGGCCACGGCCATACCGAGAACGACGAGGGCTACCTCGTGCCGGCCGACGCGCCGGCGCCCGGCAGCGGCGACTTCCTGCTCTCCGCCTACCCGATGCGCGACTTCGGCAGCCTGGTGCGCCTGGCCAACGCCAAGCACAGCATGGCGGTCTTCGATAGCTGCTTCTCGGGCACGGTCTTCACCGCCAACCGCTCGCGACCGCCGGCCGCGGTCACCCAGGCGACGGTCCGCCCGGTCCGCCAGTTCCTGACCTCCGGCGACGCCGACCAGGAGGTCTCCGACGACGGCACCTTCCGGGCGATCTTCATCGACGCCCTGCTTGGCGAGGAGGACGCCGACGCCAACGGCGACGGCTACCTGACCGGCACCGAGCTCAGCCTGCATCTCGAGACCCGGGTCACCAACCTCTCGGACGGCCGGCAGACGCCGCGCAGCGGCAAGCTGCGCGACCGGCGCTACGACCAGGGCGACTTCGTCTTCCTGCTGCCCGGCCGGACGCCGAGCCAGGCCCCCGCGGGCGCCGAGCGCCAGGACGGCGGCACGCGCAGCGGCACCGGCGTCGAGGGCGGCGGCGGCGACGGCGGTGCGGGGGGCGGCGCCATGGAGCTGACCTTCTGGCAGTCGATCCAGGACAGCAGCGATCCGGCCGACTTCGAGGCCTACCTGGAGGCCTTCCCCGAAGGCAAGTTCCGGCGCCTGGCGGAGAACAAGATCAAGCGGCTGTCGAGCGAGCGGACGGCCGAGGACGTCGAGCGCGCCGAGGCGCTGACCCGCAAGGCCGAGACCCTCTACTTCGGCGAGAAGGGCGCCGCCCCGGACCCGGCCGCGGCGGCCGAGACCTACCGGCGGGCGGCCGACCGCGGCAACAGCGACGCGCAGCGCATGCTGGGCTGGCTCTACCAGAGCGGCGAGGGCCTGGAGGCCGATCCCGCCAAGGCCGCCAAGTGGTACAAGCTGGCCGCCGCGGCGGGCGACGCCGATGCCCAGAACAACCTGGGCCTGCTCTACGCCGAGGGGCTGGCCGAGGGCTCGGAGAGCGCGCCGGACACCGGCGCCGCGGTCTCCTGGTTCGAGCGCGCCGCGCTGCAGGGCCACGTCGAGGCGCAGATCAACCTCGGCGACGCCTATCGCGACGGCAAGGGCGTCGCCCAGGACCGCCGGCAGGCCTTCGAGTGGTATCGGCGCGCCGCGGCGCGCAACAACCGCATCGCCCAGGCCCGCATCGCGCGCCTCTACGAGATCGGCCTGGGCGAGCGGCCCGACCCGCGCGAGGCGGCCCGCTGGCTGCGCAAGGCCGGCGTGCGGGCCGCCGCCGCCGAAGGCTTGCAGGCGGCCAGGCCGAGCCGGCGCGTCGCGCTGGTCAAGGACGAGCAGGAGCCGAACGACAAGTTCGGCCAGGCCAACCTGGTGGCGGCGCACACCGAGACCAAGGGCGCGATCGTGCCCAAGGGCGACGTCGACTGGTACGCCATCGAGGTCGGCCACCAGGGCGAGCTGCTGGTGCTCTTCGCCGATCCGCCGGCCGAGCTCGACATGGCCTTCCGGGTCTTCAACGCCGACTACGCCGCCCTCACGAGCTGGCTCTACGCGCCCGCGCCGGGCGCCGACAACGTCAACATCGTCGACCTGCCGGCGGCCGGGCGCTACATCCTCGAGGTGCGCGACGGCAAGAACGACCAGGCCACGCCCGCGCCCTATTCCATGCGCCTGACCTTCGCCGCCACCGCCGACTGGGCGGAGCCGAACGACAGCTTCGGCGACGCCGCCTCGGTCGAGCTCAACCGGACCTACCAGGCCAACATCCTACCCAAGGGCGAGGCCGACTGGTACTGCTTCACCGCGCCGCACCAGGGCGAGCTGACCGCGACTTTCACCGACACGCCGCCGGCCCTGGACATGGCCGTCAGGGTCTTCAACGCCGACAAGAGCGCGCTCTCGAGCTGGTTCTATCCGCTGAAGGCCGGCGCCGACACCACCGCCCGGTTCGATCTCAAGTATCCCGGACGCCACTGCCTGGAAGTGCGCGACGGCAAGAACGACGCCCGCGCCATCGACCCCTACACCATGACGCCGCAGTTCATCGCCAGCAAAGACCTGATGGAGCCGAACGACAGCATCGGCAAGGCGGCGGAGATCGCGCTCAACGAGTCCTACGTCGCCAACATCCTGCCGAAGGGCGACGTCGACTGGTACTGCTTCGTCGCCAAGGACCAGGGCCGCCTCGACATCCTCTCGCCGAACCCGCCGGCGACGCTGGACATCTCCGCCCGGCTCTGGAGCGCCGACGTCAGCGCCCTGACGAGCTGGTTCAAGCCGCTGGCGGTCGGCGGCCCGCTCGAAGCCACCTACGACCTGGCCGCCCCCGGCCGCTACTGCCTGGAGATCCGCGACGGCGGCAACGACTCCCGCGCCATCGAGCCCTACACGCTGGCGACCAGGTTCACGCCGACCGGCGACGGCTTCGAGCCGAACGACAGCTTCGCCGCCGCCAAGCCGGTGCCGACCGACGCCACGGTGACCGCCAGCCTGCTGCCCAAGGGCGAGGTCGACTGGTACCTCTTCGAGGCCAAGCGCCAGGGCCGCTTGGAGATCAAGATCACCGACGTGCCGAAGACGCTCGATATCGCGCTCAGGCTCTGGGACGCCAACAAGGCGGCCCTGACGAGCTGGGTCTACCCCTCGGCGCCCGGCGCCGAGACCCTGGCCCAGTTCGACCTGCCGAGCACCGGCCGCTTCTTCCTCGAGGTCCGCGACGGCAAGAACGACGCCGCCGCGCCCGCGCCCTACACCATGACCACGCGGCTGATCACTTCCGACTGACGGCGCGTTCCGACGGGCCGGAAGACCCTGTGCCGGCGGTCAGTGGTGACCGACCTTGGTGAATTTCGGCGGGGGACGCGACGCGGCGAGGCGGCGACGACGACGTCGTGCCGCCCCGGATCGTCGAGTCCTACCTCGCCCGCATGGCCGACCGCTCGAACAGCCGCCTGGTCCTGCTGCCCGACTTCGACCACGACTGCTGCTGGGTCGAGGCCTGGCCGGACCTGCTTGCGCGATAGACCGCGCCGGATCGAGGCCGCGGGCCGCGACCCGGCCGGTCGACGTCGGCTATTCCTCGATGCTCTCCAGGAAGCTGTCGAGCTCCGCGTTGAAGACCGCCGGCTCTTCCCAGAAACCCAGGTGGGAGACCATCGAGGCGGAGACCCTGGCGCTCGGGGTGTTCTCCTTCACCCAGCCGGTCACGACCTCGCCCCAGTCCTTGCGGACGACGAAGAGCAGCGGCAGCTTGCCATCCATGGCCACGAGGGTCTCGGTATAGTCGGTGAGCGCGCCGGTCGCGTTCAGCAGCGACATGACCGGCGCCGGGGTCTGCTTGATGATGTCTATGGCGAACTGCATGTTCGCCTCGGACTTGTCCGCCAGCATCCAATCCGCGAAGCCCACGGCCAGCGCGTCGTAGTCCTGCAACGGCCCCTTGGTGAAATAGGCTTCGAAGCCGTCGGCGTCGTCGTAGCGGTACCAGACGAACTCGGTCGCGTTGTCGTGGCCGCGCGATTTCGGCGTGGCGTCGATCATGACGAAGCCCTTGAGGCCGTCGAAGCCGAACTGGTCGACATAGGCCAGGACATCGAGACCGCCGTAGGACCAGCCGCCGAGCACGATGTTGTCGAGCTTCAGCGCCTTGATGAAGGCATCGAGATCGCGGCCGTGCTGTTCGTAGTAGTTGCCCTCGATGGTCTTGGAGCTGAGCCCCTGGCCCCGCGGGTCATAGGTGACGAAGGTGTAGTCCGTCGAGCCCTCGAAGGCCTCTAGCTGACGCTCGAAGACCCGCGTGCTCATGCCCAGGCCGGGCACGAAGAGGACGGTCGTGTCGCCGCTACCGGCGGTTTCATAGTAGATGATCAGGTCGTCGCTGACCCGCACCGTCTCCGCCGGCGCCGGCGCCGCGAAGGCCAGCGCGCCCAGGACCAAGGCACAGAGTCCCGCTACTTTGTGTCGCATCATCTGGAGAGCCCCCTATCCGCCAAAGCAAGAGATGCCGGGGCGCGCCTGCCGGTTTTGAGCCCCGCTCGTCGGGCATGCTAAGCTTGCCTAAGACACGAGTGTTATCCGCTTTGCGCAGACCCGATCGCGTCTGATGGGGCTCCCATGGAAAGGTCTCGGCCCGAGTATCCGTTTTGCGAAATCGACCTGGGTTTCGGCGGCAAGCAGCACGCGGACCTGGATCGGCACGCGAAGGACCTGGACGCCTTCGAGCAGACCTATCACCAGATCAGCGCCGGACGCTACACGGGGCTGACCCGCAAGCTCGATCTGGGCGCGGGCTGCTCGATCCTGATCGAGTTCTTCAATCAGACGCTGGACCAGTGGGGCTGCACGGTCCCCGGGAAATTCTGCGTCATCTTCTTCTTCAACGAATCGGGGCACTCCAAGCTGGGCGGCAGGGAATTCGATTCCTCGACGATCATCCTCTGCCCGCCCAACGGAGACTACGATCTGCGTTCCGCCACGGGGTCGGCCTTCTGTGCGCTGGCTTTCCCGACGCGCTACGTCGCCGACGCTCTGAAGGTCGAGTTCCCGGAGGCCTCGCCGCTGCAGACGACCGGGCTGCCGACCACCCTGGTCGACAAGCCGGTGACCGTTAAGGTGCTGCGCCAGATCGTCAATCAGGTCCTGGCGACGGTGGCCCTGCCGCCCGGCGAGGAGAGAGAGCAGCTTCTGACGGCCTTCCGCTTGTCCCTCGCGACGATCTCGGTGGGGCTGATTCACGACCACCTGAAGCCGCTGGACTTCGGCAGCCAGGAAAGCGGCTCGGTCCTGCTGGCCACGGCCGTTCGCGACGCCATGCGCGCGCAGAGCGAGAAGACCCTGTCCATAGGCGATCTGGCGAACAGCCACGGCGTGTCACGGCGCACGATCGAGACCTCGTTCAGGTCGGTCTTCGGGCAAAGCCCGGCCCTCTACCAGCGCGTGATCCTGCTGAACCGTTTCCGCTCGGCGCTCTTGGCGCCCGCCAACCGGAAGCGCTCGATCGGCGACATCGCCAGCGAGTTCGGGATCTGGCACCTCAGCCGGCTGGCTCAGCAGTACAGGCGGCAGTTCCACGAATTCCCCTCGGACAGGGGGCGGTACGAGTGACCGGCCGGTCAGCCGCCGCTCCAACATCTCAGTCCGGCGTCCTTCTCGCCACGTAGTAGCCGTAGCCGACGAAGTCCGAATAGCGCTCGTAGAGCGCGATCTCCTTCGCCTCGGACTCCACGATGGCCTGCGCCGCGGCCGAATGGCCGTGCCGCGATAGGAAAGCGGCGAAGCGCTCCTGCAGCGGGCGATAGTAGCTGTCCGTCCAGCAGCGTTTCGGGAGCGCGAAGTAGCCGAGCAGCGAATAGCCGTTTGCTTCCAGCACCGCGATCTTCGCCGATGCCGTGCCGACCTCGGCATACTCCTGCGTCCAATGCCGCTCCAGCGGGGCGGGGCGCGCGTGGGTCAGCCAGGTCAGCTCCGACACCGCCAGGATGCCCTCAGGCTTGAGAAAGCGCCGCCAAGCCCTGATCCCCGTCTCGAAGCCCATGTTGTAGATCGCGCCTTCGGACCAGATCGCGTCGAGGGACTGGTCCTCGAAAGGCAGCGCCTCCATCGAGGTGGCCAGCGTCTCGATCCGCCCGGCGAGCCCCATCCGTTCCGCACTCTTCTCGAGCCGGGCGAGAAAGTCCGGCAGGAGATCGACGGCGGTTATGGAGGCGTCGAGCTCTTGGGCCAGCACCAGGGTCGAGGCGCCGCTGCCGCAGCCGATGTCGGCGACCTTCAGGCCTTTCGCGCCGGCCAGCCCCGACAAGGCGATGGCCAGGCGCGTCTCATCGGCACCGCCCGGCCCCTGCCGCTCGCCGTCGCGATGCAGATCGATCAGAAGCTCGAGGTCGTCCATCCGCCGTCACCGCCCCGCCGCGTTCAGTCCGCCATCTGACGCTCGATGTAGACGGTCCGCGCGAGCATCAGGAACAGCCCGATGCTGCCGGTGAAGATGACGACGAGCACCCAGACCTCCGATTTCATGCCGGCCGCCCGCGCCCGGTTCTGCAGTAGGAAGAAGGCGGCGGTCACGCCCATCAGGCGGTCGAGCCAGACCTGAAGCCCCCAGGGCGAGCCCACGAGCATCGAAGACAAGCCGGGTAGCCCCTCGTCGGCGATGGCGAAGCCGGTCCAGGCCGCAAAGGGAACCACCACCGCCAGCGGGATCAGCCAAGCCGGATAGGAAACCCGTTCCTTGGTCTGGGTGACCAGCAGCATGGCGACGGCGGCAACGGCAAAACCAGCAAGCGCGATCACCTCGATATGGGACATCCTCAAGCTCCATGTCAGTCAGGAAACGGCTGCAGCATCATCCTTCGCCAAGGCGTCGGATGACAGGGGGCTTCGACGGACAGGCCTTCGCCCAGATTGCGGTCCCGGGTGGCCTGCCATCCGAAGCCGAAGGCGTAGGTTGGCGGGCAGGGCGTTAGGCATCAAAGCTCGACCAACCGCTCTTGGACCGGCGATGACTGCACGATGGATGAGTTCGTTGCGCCATAGGGCACGATACGGTCGATGACCGCCTCCATCTCCGCGACATCGCGGACGTGCGCCCGCGCAACGAAGCAATCCTCTCCCGACACACGGTCGCAGGCAACGATCTGCGGCGTCTCGCGTATCGCCGCGATCATGTTGTTCATTTTGCCGGGCAATGGCCGCGCCCGGATCAGGATCGTCAGGCCGTAGCCCAGGCGGGCGGGGTCGATGCGCGCGCCATAGCCCGTGATGACGCCGGTATCCTCGAGGCGCCGCACACGATCCGCGACGCTCGGCGCCGACAAGCCCACGCGGCGGGACAGCTCCGCGCGGGGGATGCGGGCATCGGCGCACAGCTCACGAAGAATCGCAGCATCGATCCCGTCCAAGTTCGTTTTTCCGAATCGAAGATCATTGGTTCCTTTTTCCTTCAATTCGATATCGAAATCGGTCTCTGACATATCTGATCTCCATATAAATCCCTCGGTGCACCTTGCATCATGGGGGCATGGCAGATCAAGTCCCGCAGCCCACGCGATCACTTGCCTCCGGCGCCATGTCCCGCGTCTCGGAGGCCGTTCCGCCGCAGGCCTGGTTCGGCGTCTCGGCCGTGTTCCACTACTTGGGGCCTGCCTTCGCAGTCCTGCTATTCCCGGTCGTAGGCGTGCTCGGCGTGGCCTGGTTCCGCATCGCCTCTGCGGCGCTCGTCTTTGCGCCCATCACCAAACCCTGGCGGACCTTCAAGCGTTCAACGAACGGTGAACGGGTCCTGTTGCTGGCCCTCGGCGCCTGCCTGGCGGTGATGAACAGCGCCTTCTACCTCGCCCTCGACCGGCTACCCATTGCTCTGGTCGCCGCCATCGAGTTCGTCGGGACTATCGGCGTCGCGCTCTGGGGTCTGCGCAGCGGTCGAAACTACCTGGCCTTCATTGTGACGATCGCCGGCGTTGCGTTGCTGATCGACGTGCCGTCGCTCTTGGCCGCTGACGGCGATGCGCTGACGTCAGACCTTGTGGGGCTGTTCTGGGCCTTCGCGAACGGAGCCTTGTTCGTCCTCTACATCATTCTCGGCCACAAGATCTCCGAGGGTGGCGCATCCGGTGGCGTCGAGCGTCTCGGTGCGGCGATGACGGCTGCCTTCGTCTTCGTCATGCCCATCGGGTTCATGCAAGCGCTTGAGGCTTTCGGCGCGCCCTTGCTGGTGGCGGCCGGGATCGGCGTGGGTATCTGTTCGTCGGTGATCCCATACGTCTGCGATCAACTCGCCATGTCCCGCCTGCCGCGCGCGAGTTTCGCCTTTTTCCTGGCCCTGCTGCCTGCCACGGCGACGATCATCGGTGTCGTCGTCCTGCGCCAGATTCCCAGCGCGATCGACGTGCTCGGCGTCGTCCTGGTGATGATCGGCGTGGCGGTCCACAAACCAGCCCCGATGCCCGCACCCGGCCTGGACAAGGAGCCGTCATGACGGCGGATGTTGGAAGCACGGCAGCAAGGCCCGCGAAGCCGCGATCGGCCCCGGCCGCGACAACGTCGCACAATCGGCGGCAGATGGCGGGGAGCGAGGGAGAAGCTTCGAACCCGTCCTCCTTCGCCAAGGCTCCAGAGGACACTCCTACGCCTAGATCGCCTTCGTGCGGCAGTCCACCAAGGTGGCCTGCCACCCGAAGCCGAAGGCGTAGGGTGGCGGAGAGGGAGGGATTCGAACCCTCGGTACTGTCACCAGTACAACGGTTTTCGAGACCGCCCCGTTCGACCACTCCGGCACCTCTCCGCTGGCTGGCTCGATAGGTCGGGGCGCGGGGCCGAAGGCCCCGGCTGGGCGCGGAAACTAGCGCATCGGGCCCGGCGCCTGCAAGGCAATGACCCCGCCCCGAGGCCGGGCTTTGGCACGCCGGTTCCGCTTGACGGCCGATCACTAGGGCTATGAAATCGCGCCGGATTTCGCCGCAGTTCGAGGGGTCGGCGACAGGCTCGGCAGCAAGGGATGGGGACGCTGTGAAGGCATCCACGCTATGGGCCGGTCTCTCGGTGATGCTGCCCGGGGCGAGACGCCAGGAGGTCGCCGCGGGCGAGTCCGCCGGCCCCGGGCTGGCGGCGGCGAACGGCGGGTCGCTAGCCGATCGGCTCGGCAGCGCCCTCTGGCGCGACGGGCGGCGGGCCTGGACCCAGGCGACCTTGGCCACGGTCGTCGCCGTGGTGATCCTCGACCTCTGGATCGACCACCCCTTGGCCCTCTACCTGAACCAGAACGTGCCGGACTGGCTCGGCCGCGCCTTCCGGCCGATCACCGATCTGGGGCGCGGCGAGGCCTATTGGGCCGGCGGCGTCTTCGCCCTGCTCGCCGGCCTGATGATGCCGGCCTTCTTCACCTCGGTGGAAGGCCACGCCTTCTGCCGGCGGATCAAGATCGCCGCCATCTACTACCTCAGCGTCATGACGGTGACCGGCCTCGGCGTGCTGCTCCTGAAGCTCTTCTTCGGCCGGCTGCGCCCGAAGTTCCTCTGGAAGGAGGAGCCGAGCTACGGTTTCTTCACCTTCACCGCCGACATGGGCTCGCTCTCCTTCCCTTCGGGCCACACCACCACGGCCTTCACGGTCGCGGCGGCGCTCTACATCATCTTCGGCCGCTCGACCTGGCCGCTCTTCGTCATCGCCGCCCTGGTCGGCATCTCCCGGGTCGTGCTCCACAAGCACTTCGTCAGCGACATCGTGGCCGCCGCCTTCTTCTCCATCGCCGGCGCCTATCTGGTGCAGCACTGGTTCCTGATACGCGGCCTGGACCCGCGCTGGCCGCGCCTGCCGCGCCACCTGGCCCGCGCCCTGCCCTGGTAGGCCCCGCCCGGTAGGCAAGCTGGCCGGCCTGGCCTAAGCTCGCCGCCATGGACCTGAGCAACGCGGCGGCCCTGCCGGCGATCCCGCAGCACGAGCTCGGCACGGCGGGGCCCGTGGCCCTCTTCGAGGCCGAGCGGGCGCGCGCCGAGGCCCTGCTGGCCAACGGCCGGCGGCACTACCCGGGCCCGATGATCGCCCTCGGCGAGAGGCTCTCCTGGCGCTGGCTGGAGACCAGCGACAACCCCTACCTGGCGGAGATCCGGGCCATCGACGCCGCCGTGGCCGGGCGCGGCGTCGGCTTCCTCAACGTCAGCTACGAATGGGGCTGCACCACGGCGCTCGACGCGGCGGCGGGCCGGGCGCGCTTCCTGCGGGTGCTGGACTGGCCCTTCGACGGGCTCGGCGCCCATCTGGTGGCGGCCGCCCAGGACTCGCCGGCCGGCCGCTGGATCAACCTGACCTGGCCGGGCTTCGTCGGCGTGGTCCAGGCCTTCGCGCCCGGCCGCTTCGCCGCCTGCTTCAACCAGGCGCCGCTGCTGCGGAAGACCGGGCTCTTCGCCCTCGACTGGCTGGGCGAGCGGGTCGCGGTTTGGCGCCGCCGCGCCCTGCCGCCGGCCCACCTGCTGCGCCAGGCCTTCGAGACCTGCCCGGACTACGCCAGCGCCCGCCGGCTGCTCAGCGAGACGCCGATCGCCGTGCCGGCGATCTTCGTGCTCTGCGGCCGGGAAGCGGGCGAGGGCTGCGTCATCGAGCGCCTGCCGGAGCAAGCCTTCACCCGCGAGGCCCCGACCGTAGCCACCAACCACTGGCAGAGCGCGCCCGGCGCCGGCTTCGCCCGCGGCAGCGGCAGCGAGCAGCGCGCCGCCCTGATGGCGGAACGCCGCCAGGACACGGCAGAGGGCTTCGGCTGGCTGCTGCCGCCGATCCTCAATCCCACGACGCGCCTGGCCATGGTGGCGGAGCCGGCGACCGGCCGCCTGAGCGCCCTCGGCATCGAGGAAGAGGCGCCGGCGACGGCGCTGCTGCGGCTCGAGGAGGGAGCGCCGGCGGGCCGCGGCGCGGCGGCGGGCTGAGCCCGGCCGAGCGGTCGAAAAGCCCGGAAATCCGGCCCGAAACTGGCCGGGGAAAGCATTTGACAGGGGGCCGGCCGACGCTATAGTCCGGCCCGGTCGCGGGACGGAACTTCCGCGGCCCAATCGTTTTTGCCCGGTCCAAATGTCGCGCCCAAGCGGGCCGCTGCGGGCGCCGATAGCCGGGCACAAAGGGCGAGACCGCCGAAGGGCCAGAGAGAGATCATGTACGCAGTCATCAAGACGGGCGGCAAGCAGTACCGGGTCGCCGAGGGCGAGCTCCTGACGGTCGAGCGCCTGCCCGGCGAGCCCGGCGAGAGCGTCGCCCTGGACGAGGTTCTCATGGTCGGCGAGGGCGCCAGCGCCAGCGTCGGCAGCCCGACGGTCGACGGCGCCACCGTGGCCGCCGAGATCGTCGAGCAGAGCCGCGGCGAGAAGGTCATCGTCTTCAAGAAGAAGCGCCGCAAGGGCTATCGCCGGCGCAAGGGCCACCGCCAGGACCAGACGGTGCTGCGGATCACCGAGATCCTGACCGACGGCAAGGCGCCGAGCCCCAAGAAGGCCGCCGAGCCGAAGCCGGCCGAGGCCGCGCCCGCACCGGCGGAAGCCGAGGCGGAGGATGCAGCCGAGGCGCCCGCGATCGAGGGCGTGGCCCCCGAGGCGCTCGACGGCCCGCAGGGCGAGGCCGACGACCTCAAGCAGATCGGCGGCGTCGGCCCCAAGCTCGAGGAAAAGCTCAACGCGCTCGGCATCTACCACTATCACCAGATCGCCGCCTTCACGCCCGAGAACGTCGCCTGGGTCGACGACCACCTGAACTTCAAGGGCCGCATCGAGCGCGACGACTGGGTCGGCCAGGCCACGGCCCTGGCCGAAGCGGCGAAGAGCGAGGAGTAGGACGCCATGGCACACAAAAAGGCGGGCGGCAGCTCACGCAACGGACGCGACAGCGCCGGCCGGCGCCTCGGCGTCAAGAAGTTCGGCGGCGAGATCGTCGTGCCCGGCAACATCATCGTGCGCCAGCGCGGCACCAAGTTTCACCCGGGCCGCAACGTCGGCATGGGCAAGGACCACACGATCTTCGCCAAGATCGAGGGCGCGGTCAGCTTCCAGACCAAGTCCGGCGGCCGGACCTTCGTCTCGGTGGACGAGGCCGAGCAGCCGTCGCCGAGCCCCGCAGAATAACCTCGGTGGGCGAGCCACCGACGGTGGCGCCCATCGACATCGGATCGAACGCAGACAGGGAGATGGGCCGCCATCTCCCTTTTTGCTTTCGTATGGGACGTGATCCGATGACAGCGACCTTGAAGACCGAACGCCTGACTCTGCGGCCGTTCACATTGGCGGACGCCGGAACCGTGCGTAGGCTTGCCGGCAACTGGGAGGTCGCGCGCATGCTGACCCAGGTGCCCCACCCCTATCCCGACGGCCTCGCCGAGCAGTGGATCGCGGACGAAGAGGCCGATCGCGCGGCCGGCCGCGGCTTCCACTTCGGCCTCGAGCTGACGGGCGAGGTGGTCGGCGCGATCAGCCTGGAGCAGGACGAGGCGCCGGGCGAGTTCGAGCTGGGCTATTGGCTGGGCGAGCCTTGGTGGGGCCGCGGCCTGATGAGCGAGGCGGCTCGCGCCATCGTGGCTTTCGGTTTCGAGACCCTGGGCGCGCGGCAACTGACATCACACCACTTTCTCGACAACCCCGCCTCGAAAAGAATCCTCGAGAAGTGCGGCTTCCGTCCGGCCGGCCATGAGGAGTCTTGGTCGCTGGCGCGCGACTGCGCCGTGACCACGCAGCGCATGGTACAGCTGCGCGAAGATGCCGGCTTTACGGCGATGGCGTCATGAAGTTCCTCGACGAGGCCAAGATCTTCGTGAAGAGCGGCGACGGCGGCGGCGGTGCCGTCTCCTTCCGGCGCGAGAAGTACATCCCGCGCGGCGGCCCGGACGGCGGCGACGGCGGGCGCGGCGGCGACGTGGTGGCCGAGGCGGTCGAGAGCCTGAACACCCTGATCGACTTCCGCTACCGCCAGCACTTCAAGGCCGGCCGCGGCCACCACGGCGAGGGCCGGCAGAAGACCGGCGCCGGCGGCGAGACCCTGGTCGTGCGGGTGCCGGTCGGCACGCAGATCCTCGACGAGACCAAGAGCCAGGTGATCCTCGACCTGACCGAGGCCGGCCAGCGCGGCCTGCTGGCCAAGGGCGGCGACGGCGGCTTCGGCAACACGCACTTCAAGACCGCGACCAACCAGGCCCCGCGCCGCGCCGACGAGGGCTGGCCGGGCGAGGAGCGCTGGCTCTGGCTGCGCCTCAAGCTGCTGGCCGACGCCGGGCTGGTCGGCCTGCCCAACGCCGGCAAGTCGACCTTCCTCGCCGCGGTCTCGCGCGCCAAGCCGAAGATCGCCGCCTACCCCTTCACCACCCTGCACCCGAACCTCGGCGTGGTCTCGCTCGACGAGGAGACCTTCGTGCTGGCCGACATCCCGGGCCTGATCGAGGGCGCCCACGAGGGCGCCGGCCTCGGCCACCGCTTCCTCGGCCACATCGAGCGCTGCAGCATCCTGCTGCACCTGGTCGACGGCACGGCCGAGGACGACGCGGTCGCCGAGGCCTACCGCACCGTGCGCAACGAGCTGGAGGCCTACGGCCACGGCCTGGCCGAGAAGCCGGAGCTGGTCGCGCTCAACAAGATCGACGCGCTCGACCCGGAGACCCTGGCGCGGCGCCGAGCGGCCCTGGCGGCGGCGACGGGCCAGGCGGTCCTGACGGTCTCCGGCGTCAGCGGCAAGGGCCTGACGCCGCTGCTCGGCCGACTGCTGGACTCGGTGCGCGCCGCCCGCGCCGCGCGGCGCGGCGAGACCGCCGAGACGGCAGACGCCGAGGCGGGCTGGCAGCCATGAGCGCGCGCCGGCCCGACATCGCCGCCGCCAAGCGGATCGTCGTCAAGATCGGCTCGGCGCTCCTGGTCGACCAGGAGAGCGGCGCCATCCACCGGCAGTGGCTGGCCGCCCTGGTCGAGGACCTGGCAGGGCTCAAGGCCTCCGGCAAGGAGGTCATCGTCGTCTCCTCCGGGGCCATCGCCGTCGGCCGCCGCCACCTCGGCCTGACCCGCCAGGGCATCAAGCTGGAGGAGAGCCAGGCCGCCGCCGCGACCGGCCAGATCCGCCTGGCCCACGCCTACGAAGAGGCGCTGGCCCGGCACGACATCACCGTGGCCCAGGTACTGCTGACCCTCGGCGACACCGAGGAGCGGCGGCGCCACCTCAACGCCCGCAGCACCCTCGGCACCCTGCTGCGCCTCGGCGCGCTGCCGGTGATCAACGAGAACGACACCGTGGCGACCAGCGAGATCCGCTTCGGCGACAACGACCGCCTGGCCGCCCGGGTTGCAGTCATGATGAACGCCGACCTGATGATCCTGCTGTCGGACATCGACGGGCTCTACACGGCCGACCCGCGCCGCGACCCGGCGGCCCGCCACCTGCCCCTGGTCGAGCGGCTGACGCCGGAGATCGAGGCCATGGCGGGCGAGGCGCCGACCGGCTACTCCTCCGGCGGCATGGTCACCAAGCTGGCCGCGGCGCGCATCGTCCTGCAGGGCGGCTGCCAGATGCTGATCGCCGACGGCCGCGGGATGAACCCGCTGGCCGCCGTCGAGGCCGGCGCCCGGGCCACCTGGTTCCTCGCCGACGTCGAGCCGCGTACGGCGCGCAAGCGCTGGATCGCGGGCGCCCTGCAGCCGCGCGGCCGGCTGGCCGTCGACGCCGGCGCGCTGGCGGCGCTGCGGGCCGGCAAGAGCCTGCTGCCGGCCGGCGTCGTACGGGTCGAGGGCAGCTTCGAGCGCGGCGACGCGGTGGTCGTCGAGGACCCGGAGGGGCGCGAGCTGGCCCGCGGGCTGGTCGCCTACAACGCCGCCGACGCCCGCCGGATCATGGGCCACAAGAGCCGAGACATCGAGGCGAGGCTCGGCTACCGTGGCCGCGAAGAGCTGATCCATCGCGACGATCTGGTGCTGACCGCGGCCAAGAGCGAAGAGGTACGGGAACCGGAGAGCAGCCGATGAATGCGGAGACAGCCGTACGTCTGGCCGAGCAGGGCCAGGACCTGAAGGCCGAGATGACCGCCTTGGGCCGCGCCGCCAAGCAGGCCGCGCATGGCCTCGGGCTGGCCGACGCCGAGACCAAGGCCGCCGCGCTGCGCGCCGCCGCCGCGGCGATCCGCGCGCAGCAGGCCGACATCCTCGCGGCCAACGCCCGCGACATGGCGGCGGCCGGCGACAAGGGCCTGACCCCGGCCATGCTCGACCGCCTGGCGCTGAACGAGGACCGCGTCGAGTCCATGGCGGCCGGGCTCGAGGCGATCGCCGAGGCGCCGGACCCGGTCGGCCGTACGCTCGCGGAATGGGAACGGCCCAACGGCCTGCGCATCGCCCGGATTTCGGTGCCGCTCGGTGTCGTCGGCATCATCTACGAAAGCCGGCCCAACGTGACGGCCGACGCCGGCGGGCTCTGCCTCAAGGCGGGCAACGCCGCGATCCTGCGCGGCGGCTCGGAGAGCTTCCATTCCTCGGGCGCGATCCTCGACTGCCTGCAGACGGGCCTGGCCGAGGCCGGCCTGCCGCCGGCGGCCATCCAGCGCCTGCCGACCAGCGACCGCGCCGCCGTCGGGCTGCTGCTGCAGATGAACGATTTCGTCGACGTGATCGTGCCGCGCGGCGGCAAGGGCCTGATCGAGCGGATCTATGCCGAGAGCCGGATCCCGGTCCTGGCCCACCTCGAGGGCCTCTGCCACACCTACGTCGACCGGGCCGCCGACCCGGCCATGGCGAAAGCCATCGTGGTCAACGCCAAGCTGCGGCGCACCGGCATCTGCGGCGCCACCGAGACCCTGCTGGTCGACCGGCCGGTCGCCGCCAGCCACCTGCCGGCGATCATCGAGGACCTGGTCGCGGGCGGCTGCGAGCTGCGCGGCGACGCCGAGGCGCAGGCCCTCGACGGCCGCGTGGCGCCGGCCAGCGAGCAGGACTGGTGGACCGAGCACCTGGCGCCGATCCTCTCGATCCGGGTCGTCGAGGGCGTCGACGAAGCGGTCGCCCACATCAACCACTACGGCTCGCACCACACCGAGTCGATCGTCACCGACGACCAGGCCGCCGCCGAGCGCTTCCTGTCCCATGTCGATGCCGGCATCGTCATGCACAACGCCTCGACCCAGTTCGCCGACGGCGGCGAGTTCGGCATGGGCGCCGAGATCGGCATCTCCACCGGCAAGCTGCATGCCCGCGGCCCGGTCGGCGCCGAGCAGCTGACCAGCACCAAGTACGTCGTCCGCGGGCAGGGCCAGACCCGGCCCTGACCGCGCCCGGCTTCGTCACCCGCCGCGCGCTGGCCGCCGCCCTGGGCGGCCGGCTGCCGCCGCGCGGCGCGCGCGTCGGCCTGCTCGGCGGCTCCTTCAACCCGGCCCACGAAGGCCATCTGCAGCTCAGCCGCGAGGCCCTGAAGCGCCTCGACCTGGACGAGGTCTGGTGGCTGGTCTCGCCGCAGAACCCGCTGAAGACCGCCGACGACATGGCCCCCCTGGCGGCGCGGCTGGCAAGTGCCCGGAACATCGCGCTCAACAACCGGATCCGGCCCTGCGACCTGGAGACCCGGCTCGGCACCCGCTACACGGCGGACAGCCTGGCGGCCATCCGCCGGCACTTCCCGGGCGTCCGCTTCGTCTGGCTGATGGGCGCCGACAACCTGCTGCAGATCGCCGCCTGGGAGCGTTGGCCACAAATCGTTAACGCCGTGCCCGTTGCGGTATTCGACCGGCCTACCTATTCTGTACGGGCGTGTGCCGCCAAGGCGGCCCGGCGATTGGCCCGGGCGCGAATACCCGAGCGATCGGCCAGG
Source organism: Kiloniellales bacterium (assembly GCA_028280455.1). GTDB lineage: Bacteria > Pseudomonadota > Alphaproteobacteria > Kiloniellales > JAKSDN01 > JANQLT01. The sequence goes on along the minus strand of JANQLT010000041.1, from coordinate 7,537 downwards.
CTCCTGGCGACGATGGAAGCGCCGGCCTGGGTGTTCTTGCGGCAACCCTTGAACCACAGGTCGGCCACGGAGATCCGGTCTTCGCGCGTGTCCTGCGCGGACGCGGCGAAGGAACCGGAGGAAGGGCTGCAATTGAAGGAAGAGGTGTAGCCATAGTACAGGACCGAATGGCCGCCGACGTCTCCGCGTTCGGGGCCGAGACGGTAGCGCCAGGGCTCGCGGCGAGTCAGCGCCTGGTGGACCTCGTACAGACCTCACTCGACGACGACAAAGCCGAAGACATTGTCGTCATCGATCTCGCCGGCAAATCCGACATCGCAGACTACATGGTGATCGCCAGCGGCCGCTCGCAGAGGCAGGTCGGCGCCATGGCGGAGCACCTGGTGGAGCGGTTGAAGCCGGTGATGCCCGAGACCCCGGCGGTCGAGGGCGCTCAGCGTTGCGATTGGGTGCTGATCGACAGCGGGGACGTCATCGTGCATCTCTTTCGCCCGGAGGTCCGTGCTTTCTACAATCTGGAGAAGATGTGGGGCAGCGCGCTGCCGGCCCCGCAACAGCCAGCCGTCGGCGGCTAGGGCCGCCCCGCTGCCGGATGAGGGACCGGGCCTGAGAGCGGGCCCCGGTCCCTGACGGACCGCCATGCGCATCACCCTCGCGGTCGTCGGCCGCGCCCGCCCGGGCCCGGAACGCGACCTCTTCGAGCACTATGCCCGGCGGATCACCGAGCACGGCCTCGGCAAGATTGCCGTCAAGGAGGTCGAGGAACGCCGGCCGCTCGGGCCCGAGGCGCTCAAGGCCCGCGAGGCCGAGCTGCTGCTCGGCGTGCTGCCGGCCGGCGCCCGGCTCTGGGCGCTCGACGCCGGCGGCCGCAACCTGACCAGCGAGGCCTTCGCCGAGCGGCTGCGGGCCGCCCGCGACGACGGCCTGCAGGACCTGGCCTTCGCCATCGGCGGCGCCGAGGGCCTGGCCCCGAGCCTGCTCGAGCGCGCCGACCTGGTGCTCGCCCTGGGCAGCCTGACCTGGCCGCACCTGCTGGTCCGCGGCCTGCTGGCCGAGCAGCTCTACCGGGCCCAGTCGATCCTCGCCGGGCACCCCTATCACCGGGGCTGAAGGGGGCCGCAAAAGGGCCGCAAAGAGGACTGTAGATGGTGCCCGGTTAACCTTTGTCGCCGCCAAAAACCTGTCGTTAACCATTTGATAGGCTTATAACGGTGGACATGAGCCAAAGCTCGAGACCGAAGCCCGTCGTGCTCTGCATACTGGACGGTTGGGGCCATCGCGAGGCCTGCGAGGACAACGCGATCTGCCAGGCCGAGACGCCCGTGCTGGACCGGCTCTGGGCGGACTCGCCGCATGCCCTGATCGACGCCTCGGCGCACGAAGTGGGCCTGCCGGACGGGCAGATGGGCAACTCCGAGGTCGGCCACATGAACATCGGCGCCGGGCGCGTGGTCCTGCAGGACCTGCCGCGCATCGACCAGGCGCTGGCCGACGGCAGCTTCGCCCAGGCGCCGGCCCTCGGCCGCTTCATCGAGCGCCTCGAGGCCAGCGGCGGGACGGCGCACCTGCTCGGCCTGCTGTCGCCCGGGGGCGTGCATTCCCACCAGCGGCACATCGCCGCCTACGCCCGGCAGCTCGCCGCGGCGGGCCTGCCGGTCGCCGTGCATGCCTTCCTGGACGGCCGCGACACGCCGCCGCGCAGCGCCCTCGAGGCCCTCGCCGCCTTCCAGGCCGAGGCGCCGGAGGCGGCCGTGCGGACGGTCACCGGCCGCTACTACGCCATGGACCGCGACCAGCGCTGGCCCCGGGTCGAGCGCGCCTATCGGGCGCTGGTGACGGCCGAGGGCCATTCCGTCGAGGATCCGGCGGCCGCCGTGCGCGAGAGCTACGACAGGGGCCAGGGCGACGAGTTCGTGGAGCCGAGCATCGTCGGCGACTACGCCGGAATGACGGACGGCGACGGCCTGATGATGCTCAACTTCAGGGCCGACCGCGCCCGGGAGATCCTGCAGTCCCTGCTCGATCCCGGCTTCGACGCTTTCGAGCGGCCCCGGCGTCCGGCCTTCGCCGCCGCGCTCGGCCTGGTCGAGTATTCGGGCGCGCTGAACGCCTTCCTGGAGACGCTCTTCCCGCCGGTCAAGATCGAGCAGACCCTGGGCGAGACGGTGGCCGCGGCGGGCCTGCGGCAGCTCCGCATCGCCGAGACCGAGAAGTACGCCCACGTCACCTTCTTCCTCAACGGCGGCCGCGAGGCGGTCTACCAGGGCGAGGAGCGCATCCTGATCCCCTCGCCCCAGGTCTCGACCTACGACCTCAAGCCGGAGATGTCCGCCTACGAGGTCACCGACGCGCTGGTCACGGCGGTCGGCAGCGGCGCCTACGACCTCATCGTGGTCAACTACGCCAACGGCGACATGGTCGGCCACAGCGGCGATCTGGGGGCGGCGATCCAGGCCGCGCAGACGGTCGATAGCTGCGTCGGCCAGCTCCTGACCGCGGTCGAGAAAGCCGGCGGCAGCCTGCTGATCACCGCCGACCACGGCAACGCCGAGCTGATGGTCGATGCCGACAGCGGCCAGCCGCACACGGCGCACACCATGAACCGCGTGCCGCTCATGCTGGCCGGTGCCAGCGGCGGCGCGCTCGGGCTGAGCGACGGCCGCCTGGCCGACATCGCGCCGACCGTTCTGGCCCTGATGGGCTTGCCGCAGCCGGCGGCCATGACCGGCCGCAGCCTGCTCGAGCCCGACACCGCGTTGCAACCGACGGCCGCGGCATGAGCGGACCCGGCAGCAGTGCCCGCCGGACGACGACGGCGGCCTTAGGGGCCGGCCTCGCGCTGGCGATGCTGTTCCTTGCCGCCGGTACGGCGCCGGCGAGCGCCGCGCAAGACGAGCAGAAGCTGGAGCAGATCGAGAAGGCCCGCCAGGAGAGCCAGGCACAGGCCGAGGCCCTGGAGCGCAAGGCCGAGTCCATCCGCAACGAGATCCTCGCCCTCAAGGTCGAGATGATCGCCTCGGCGCGCCAGACCCAGGACACGGAAGAGCGGCTGACCGAGATCGAGGACCGGCTGGTCGCGCTGGAGCAGGAGGAAGCCCAGCGCCGGCAGGAGATCCGCGATCAGCACAGCACGCTGGTCGGCACGCTCTCGGCCCTGCAGCGCCTGGCCGCGCAGCCGCCGGAAGCCCTGATCGCCCGGCCCGGCTCGCCGATCGACACCGTGCGCAGCGCCCTGCTGCTGAGCATCGCCGTGCCGGCCATCGAGGATCGCGCCGACTATCTGCGCGACGAGATCCAGCAGATCATCGCCCTGCGCGAGCAGATCAGCGAAGAGCGCGTCAGCCTGCAGTCGGCCTCCAAGACTCTGCAGCAGCGGCGCGGCCAGCTCGCCTCCCTGATCGATCGCAAGAAGGACCTGGAGCGCAGCGCCCTCGACGAGGGCATCGCCATGCTGGACAAGGCGCGCAAGCTCGGCGCCGAGGCCGAGGACATGCGCGACCTCCTGGTCCGCCTGCAGCGCGAGGCCGAGGCGCGGGCCGCCCGGGAGGCCGAGGAGGAAGCCGAGCGCGAGGCCCATCGCGCCGCGGTGCAGGCCGCCAAGGAGCAGGCGGTCCGCGACGCGGTTCAGGAGGCCAAGCGGAGCGCACGGGCCAAGCGGCAGTCAGCCGCGCGCAGCTTCGCCGCCCGGCGCCGCGAGGAGCTGAAGCAGACCCGGCTGTCGGACCTGCCGGCGATCAAGCTGGCCAAGCCGGACAACGTCCGCAGCTTCCCGGATGCGCCGAACAAGGCGGCCCTGCTGCTGCCGGCCCGCGGCAAGTTGATCGCACAATTCGGTGAGTATATCGACGGCGAGCCGGACGCCTCGAAAGGCCTCACCATCGAAACCCGCGCCGCCTCGCAAGTGATCGCGCCCTTCGACGGGCGCGTTGCCTACGCCGGACCTTTCCGGCGCTATGGCCTCATCTTGATCATCGAGCACGGCGGACGATATCATACACTCCTGGCTGGGCTGGATCAGATCCACGCCGTCGTCGGTCAATGGGTGCTCGCCGGTGAGCCGGTCGGAATCATGGCGTCGATTCCGGAGTCTCGACCAAGGCTCTACATGGAGCTGAGGCAGACCGGTCAACCGATCAATCCGCTGCCCTGGTTGGCGGCAACTGGCAACAAGGTACAAGGTTGATGCTCAGGCTAAGACACCTGGCGGCGGCTGCCGTCGTTCTCCTTGCCGTTCCGGTCGCGACCACGATCGCGCAGGACGACAAGTCGGATACCTATCGTCAGCTCAAGCTCTTCGGCGACGTCTTCGAGCGGGTCCGCGCGGACTACGTCGAGCAGGTCACCGACGAGGAGCTGATCGAAGCGGCGATCCGCGGCATGCTGGCCGACCTCGACCCGCACTCCAGCTACCTCAACGCCGAGTCCTTCACGGACATGCGCGTGCAGACCAAGGGCGAGTTCGGCGGCCTCGGCATCGAGGTCACGATGGAGAACGGCTTCGTCAAGGTGGTCTCGCCGATCGACGACACGCCGGCCTTCCGGGCCGGGGTCAAGGCCGGCGACCTGATCACCCACCTCGACGGCGACCCGGTGCTCGGCATGACCTTGTCGGACGCCGTCAAGAAGATGCGCGGCCCGGTCAGCAGCGACATCATCCTGACCATCCGGCGCGAGGGCGAGGATCCGCTCGAGATCGCCATCACCCGCGACATCATCAAGATCAAGTCGGTGCGCAGCCGCGTCGAGGGCGATGTCGGCTACCTGCGCGTCACCACCTTCAACGAGCAGACCACGCCCGGCATCGAGCGCGAGATCGAGAAGATCAACTCGGAGATCGGCGAGAAGCCGCGGGGCTACATCCTCGACCTGCGCAACAACCCCGGCGGCCTGCTCGACGAGGCAATCGGCGTCTCCGACGCCTTCCTGCACCAGGGCGAGATCGTCTCCACCCGCGGGCGCGACACCGACGATTCCCAGCGCTTCAACGCCCGCCAGGGCGACATCGCCGAGGGCTTGCCCCTGGTCGTGCTGATCAACGGCGGCTCGGCCTCGGCCTCGGAGATCGTCGCCGGCGCCCTGCAGGACCATCGCCGGGCCATCATCATGGGCACGCCCTCCTTCGGCAAAGGCTCGGTGCAGACCATCATCCCGCTGTCCGGCCACGGCGCCATGCGCCTGACCACGGCGCGCTACTACACGCCCTCCGGCCGCTCGATCCAGGCCAAGGGCATCGACCCCGACATCCTGGTCGAGCCGGCGCGCATCGAGACCATCGAGAGCCGCGGCCAGCGGCGCGAAGCCGACCTGCGCGGTGCCCTCGACAACGGCCCGGGCACGGGCGACGACGCGGACTCGGCGGGCGCCGACGGCAATACCGCCAACGACACGCCGGCCGACTACCAGCTCCAGCGCGCCCTCGATCTCTTGCGCGGCTTGGCGCTGTTCAACGAGCGGATGGTCAACTAGCGGCCAGAGAGGCGACCGTCGCGGCAGGCGGAGGCGCCATTGCCCGAGGTGGGGCGACAGACGATCCTGAAGGTCGGGGCGCTGCTCTTCGCGTGGGGCCTCATCCTCGTGCTTTTCGCCGGGGCCCTGGGCTACGTCTCGGCGTCGGGCGAGCCGCGCCCGGCCTTCATCATGGCGCTGACCGCCGAGACCCTCGACGTCGCCCGCGTCGAGGCGGACTACAGGCCACCGGACGAAGCGCCGCCGCCCGCGGACCAGGGCGAAGCGGAGGCGCCTGACGCGACCGGTCCTGACCCAAGCGTTCCCGAGCCGAACGCCGAGATCGCGGCCACGGAAATCACCGTCATGCCCGCGCAGCCGGCGCCCGCCTCCGACAGGGCCGAGCAGCAAGCCGAGGCCGCCCCGCCGGAGAACGCGGCCCCGGAGGCCGAAGTGGCCGAGGGCCCGGCGACCGAAGGCAGTGTGTCGACCGTCGAGCCCAGCGGCACCGAGGCGCAAGTCGCCGCCGCTCAGCCGAGCGCCGAAGCCGAGAGCCAGGTCGCGGCACTGCCGGAGCAGGCGGCTCCCGGCCCCGCGCCCGCCAAGGCGGAGACCGAGGCCGCCAGCCTGACCTTGGCGGTGGAGCCCGAGGACAGCGACCCGGCGCAGCCGGCCTGGCGGCGTCACGGCGAGAAGGTCGACACGCCGGCCGGCCTGCCGCGCATCGCCGTGGTGATCGCCGGCCTGGGCCTCTCCGCGGCCTCGACCGAGGCGGCGATCCAGCAGCTCCCCGCGCGCGTCACGCTCTCCTTCACGCCCTATTCGCGACGGCTGCAGCATTGGATCTCGCGCGCCCGGGCCAAGAGCCACGAGGTGCTGCTCGACCTGCCGATGGAGCCCAGCAGCTTCCCCAACGACGACCCCGGGCCGAAGGCGCTGCTCACCGGCCTGAGCGAGGCGGAGAACCAGGAGCGGCTCGACTGGATCCTGGGCCGCGGCCAGGCGGCCGTCGGTGTCGCCGCGGCCATGGGCTCGCGCTTCACGGCCTCCGATGCCCACATGCTGCCGGTCATCACCACGCTCAACGAGCGGGGCCTGCTCTATCTCGACAACCGCTCGACGAACCGCAGCGTCGTCGAGCTGCTGTCGCGCCACACCAACCTGCCCTACGTGGCGGCGAACCGGATCCTGGACTCCGACCAGGCGAGCCGCATCGCCATCAACGCCCGGCTGGCCGAGGTCGAGCGCCTGGCGGTCGAGAACGGCTTCGCCACCGCGATCGGCCAGCCCTACCCGGTGACCATCGAGCGGGTGCGCGACTGGTCCGCCGGCCTGGCCGCCCGCGGCTTCGCCCTGGTGCCGATCACCGCCCTGGTCGGCGCGGGACGGCCGCCGCAGCTCTCCGCCGAGCAATAGACGCCGCGCCATGAAGCGCAAGCGGATCGAGGCGCTGCCCTACCGGCCCTGCGTCGGGGTCATGCTGATCGACCGGCGCGGCCTGGTCTTCGTCGCCAAGCGGATCGACACGGTCACCGAGGCCTGGCAGATGCCCCAGGGCGGCATCGACAAGGGCGAGGCGCCGGACGCAGCCGCGCTGCGCGAGCTGCAAGAGGAAACGGGCGTGCGCTCGGTCGCGCCGCTCGGCGAAAGCCGCGACTGGTACCGCTACGACCTGCCGGATCATCTGATCCCCAAGGTCTGGGGCGGGCGCTACCGCGGCCAGGAGCAGAAGTGGTTCGCCCACCGCTTCCTCGGCGCGGAGAGCGAGATCGACATCGAGCAGCCCAAGCCCGAGTTCGAGGAATGGCGCTGGGTCGAGATCGAGCGCCTGCCCGAGCTGATCGTGCCCTTCAAGCGCCAGGTCTACGCGGATCTGGTGAGCGAGTTCCGCCACCTGGCGGTGCCGCACGAAGGCTGACACGTTCCCTGCTTGCGCGGCATCGGCACCGCTCCGCTAGCCCGGTAGCGCTGTTGCCTTCGGCAACGAAACGACCCGCCCCCTCACCCAGCTCCGGCTAGGCTCGGCTGCGCCTCGCCAAGCCTGCGCATCCCTCTCCCCCGTCGGGGGAGAGGGCCGTGGAGGCTTAGCGAA
>JANQLT010000223.1 GCA_028280455.1 Kiloniellales bacterium | reverse complement strand
CTGCGATGAGTGGAACTCATCACAGGCTGTACGGCGTTCAGACGCCACGCGGGCTTTCCTCGCTTCGCTGCGGACGCGCGGTCGCGCTTGCCAAAGCTCGATGAGCCGAGCTCATCGAGCTTTGGTGTTAGCGGGCGCCGGCGCCGCTAGCCACGATGGGCCCTACCGCCCGCAGCGGGCTTGTCGTACCCTCCCGCCACGAGAAGCGACCTTGGGAGGAGATGGGCAATGGCGACCTACATTTCCCTGGTGAACTACACCGAGCAGGGCATCAAGGCGATCAAGGACTCGCCCAATCGCGTGAATGCCGTCCGGGCGCTGGCCGAAAGGCTGGGCGGCAAGATGCCGCAGCTCTTCCTGACCATGGGCGCCTACGACCTAGTGGCGATCACCGAGTTCGCCGACGACGAGACGGCCGCCAAGTTCGTCCTGGCCATCGGCAGTGGCGGCAACGTCCGCACGACGACCATGCGGGCCTTCGACGAAGGACAGATGCGCGAGATCATCGGCGCGCTGCCGTAGGCGGCCAAGGCGTCGAGCGCCCATTGATCCAGGAAGGATCCGCCAACGTAAAGACCTGGACTCCGGGGCACGAGATTCAGGGGGATCCGTTTGCGCGACACGCGGCACGAGAGGGGGGAAGATGAAAGCCAGGTTGATCGGCATGCTGACCGCGGCCTGCCTCTTTGGTCTCGGCCAGGGAGCGGCCGCTCAGGATGTCCTTTGGGGCGCCGTCGTGGTCGGGCCCAATGGCGCCTACGGCTGGGCGGTGAACGCTTTCAGCGAAACGCAGGCCGAGATCGCCGCGATGGCCAACTGCCAGGGCGGCTGCTCGGAGGGTTTCACCTTCTATGACTCCTGCGGCGCCATCGCTCTCAGCCTGGACCAAAGCACTTGGTACTGGGGCAACGGCGACGACCAGTGGCTCGCCGAGGAAAATGCCCTGGATGCCTGCTTCGACGATTGGGGCGACGCCTGCGAGATCGCGGTCTGGGCCTGCACCGACTGAGCCCGACCGGGTAGCGGCCCGGAAGGCGCGGCGGCCGGGCCGGCCCGCTGTCCCGATCGCCGGCCTGGATTGACCCGACGCATGTCGCCGCCCGTCATCTGCTGGTTCCAGCAAGACCTGCGCCTGGAGGACAACCGGGCCTTGGCCGCCGCCCTGGCGAGCGGCCGGCCGGTCCTGCCGCTCTACATCCTGGACGACGAGACGCCGGGCGCCTGGGCCTCGGGCCGCGCCTCGCGCTGGTGGCTGCACCATAGCCTGGATGCCTTGCGGCAGGCGCTGCGGGCGCGCGGCAGCGACCTGATCCTCAGGCGCGGCCCCACGCAGGCCGTCCTCGACAGCCTGATCGATGAGAGCGGCGCCGGCTCGGTCGCCTTCTCGCGCCGCTACGAGCCCCACGCCCGGGCGCTGGAGACGGCGCTGGCCACGGGCCTCACGGCCCGCGGCATCGAGGTCAAGCGCTATGCCGGCAGCCTGCTGATCGAGCCGGAGGCCGTCGCGACCAAGGACGGCCGGCCCTACAAGGTCTTCACGCCCTTCTACAAAGCCTGCCTGGAGGCGATCGACCTCGGCAGCGCGCCGCGGCCGCTGCCGAAAGAGCTGCCGAGACCGGACGCCCTGCCGGCCGGCGACGCGCTCGACGACTGGGGCCTCCTGCCGCGGACGCCCGACTGGGCCGGTGGCCTGCGCGAGACCTGGACGCCTGGCGAGGCCGGCGCGCTGCAACGGCTCGAGTCCTTCCTCGAGGGACCGGTCGCGGCCTACGGCGAGGAACGGGATCGGCCGGACCGGGAGGGCACCTCGCGGCTCTCGCCGCATCTCCACTTCGGCGAGCTGAGCCCACGCCTCTGCTGGCAACGCGCCCAGCGCGCCCTGGAGACGAACGGCCGCCGGGGCGACGCGGGGATCCGCTCCTTCCTGCGCGAGCTGGTCTGGCGCGAGTTCTCGAGCCACCTGCTGTTCCACTGGCCGGAGCTGCCGGAGGCGCCCTTCCGGCCCGCGTTCGCGCGCTTCCCCTGGGCCGAGAACCCGGAACACCTGGCGGCCTGGCAGCGCGGGCTGACCGGCTACCCGATCGTCGACGCCGGCATGCGCCAGCTCTGGCACACGGGCTGGATGCACAACCGCGTGCGCATGGTCGTCGCCTCCTTCCTGGTCAAGCACCTGCTGATTCCCTGGCAGGCCGGCGAGGCCTGGTTCTGGGACACGCTGGTCGACGCCGACCTGGCGAACAACGCGGCGAGCTGGCAGTGGGTCGCCGGCTGCGGCGCCGACGCCGCGCCCTATTTCCGCATCTTCAATCCCGTCCTCCAGGGCGAGAAGTTCGACCCCCAGGGCACCTATGTCCGGCGCTGGGTGCCGGAGCTGTCCGGGCTGCCGGATTCCTGCCTGCACAAGCCCTGGGCCGCGGGCGAGGAGGTGCTGCGCGCCGCCGGGATCGCGCTCGGCCGGACCTATCCCAAGCCCATGGTCGAGCACGCCGCGGCCCGGGCCCGAGCCCTCGAAGCCTTCGCGACCATCAAGGGGTGAGGGGCCGGTCTCGTGACCGGCATGGCTGGAGCTACATTTTGATAATCGATAGTTTATCAAGACAATAGATCAGATGGTTTTGATAAAAGTTAATTGCTTTTTCGGTCATAATTTCATATATGATAAACTGCCATTTATCGGACTCGTAATTCTACTAAAGCCCGATAAAGGATCATTTGTCAGATGGCCAACCTTCGCTTTGCCCATATCTACCTCAAGGACCGGCTCGCGGGCATCCTCAGGGAGACCCCGGGCGGGGGGACGACTTTTGAATACCTGCCGGAGTTCCGCGCGGACATCGCCTGCGCCCTGCCGCGCAGCCAGGATCGTCACGACTGGCCGGCCGGGCTCCACCCCTTCTTCGAGCACCTCGGCCCCGAGGGCTGGCTGCGCGGGCGCCAG
>JANQLT010000173.1 GCA_028280455.1 Kiloniellales bacterium | reverse complement strand
GAAACGAACCGCCCCCTCACCCGGCTCCGGCTAAGCTCAGCCTTCGGCTTCGCTAAGCCTCCACGCCCTCTCCCCCGTCGGGGGAGAGCGATGCGTAGGCTTAGCGAGGCGCAGCCGAGCCTAGCCGAAGCTGGGTGAGGGGGCAGGTCGTTTCCCTTTGGCAGCGGGCCGGCGATGCCACCTAAGCCGGTAGGGCGCTAACCCGCAAAGGGATCGCGCACCAAGATCGTGTCGTCGCGCTCCGGGCTGGTGGAGAGCAGGTGCACCGGGGCGCCGATCAGCTCTTCGACGCGGCGCACGTATTTGACGGCGGCGGCCGGCAGGTCGGCCCAGGAGCGGGCACCCCTTGTGCTCTCCTGCCAGCCCTCGACGGACTCGTAGCGCGGCTCGGCGCGGGCCTGCTGACCGTCGTCCGCCGGCAGGTAGTCGAGGTCGCGGCCGTCGATGCGATAGCCGGTGCAGATCTTGAGCTCCTCCAAGCCGTCGAGCACGTCGAGCTTGGTGAAGGCGATGCCGTCGATGCCGGCGACCTTGACGGCCTGCCGCACCAGCACGGCATCGAACCAGCCGCAGCGCCGGCGCCGGCCGGTGACCGTGCCGAACTCGTGGCCGCGCTCGCCGAGAAGCTGGCCGATCTCGTCCTCCAGCTCCGTCGGGAAAGGCCCGGAGCCGACCCGCGTGGTGTAGGCCTTGGCGATGCCCAGGACCGTGTCGAGCGAACGCGGGCCGGTGCCGCTGCCGGCGGCGGCCTGCCCGGCGACGGTGTTCGAGGAGGTGACGTAGGGATAGGTGCCGTGGTCGACGTCGAGCATGATGCCCTGGGCACCCTCGTAGAGCACGCGCCGGCCGATCTGGCGCGCCACGTCGAGCTGCTGCCAGACGCAGTCGGCATAGGGCAGCACCTTGGGCGCGATCGCCAGCAAAGCCTCGATCAGCGCCTCGCGGTCGATCGGCGGCTCGCCCAGGCCCCGGCGCAAGGCATCGTGATGCAGCAGCAGCGAGTCGACCCGTCTCCCCAGGGTGTCCCGGTTCGCCAGGTCGCAGAGCCTGACCGCCCGGCGGCCGACCTTGTCCTCGTAGGCCGGGCCGATGCCGCGGCCGGTGGTGCCGATCTTCTGCTCGCCGCGCGCCACTTCGCGCGCCTGGTCCAGCTCGACGTGCAGCGGCAGGATCAAGGTCGCGTTGTCGGCGATCTTCAGGCTGTCCGGCGTGATCGCCAGGCCGAGGCCGTTCAGCCGCTCGATCTCGTCGACCAGCGCCCAGGGGTCGACCACGACGCCGTTGCCGATCATCGAGAGCTTGCCCGACCGCACGACGCCGGACGGCAGCAGCGACAGCTTGTAGGTGACGTCGCCGACCACCAGCGTGTGGCCGGCGTTGTGGCCGCCTTGAAAGCGCACAACCACGTCGGCGCGCTCCGACAGCCAGTCGACGATCTTGCCCTTGCCCTCGTCGCCCCATTGGGCGCCGACCACCGCGACGTTGGCCATCGCCTCAGTCCTCCAGTGCTTCGACTCTGCCGTCGCGCAGCAGGTGGCCGCAGCCTAGCCGGCGCGCCTCCGAGTCGGGCGCGGCGGCCGGGTCGAGGCCGGCGATTGTAACCCAGCCCTCGGCCCGCAGGGCCTTGGCAACCGCCGGGTCGCTGCCGGCCGGCAGATAGAGCCGGGCCGGCGCCCGAGCCGGCGGCAGGGCGCGCAGCAGGCTGTCCATGTAGATCGAGAAGCCGGTCGCGGCCTCGGCGGGCGCGCCGGGGAAGGCGCTGAGGTAGCGGCCGCCGCGGCCCAGCTCGCCGCGCACGCCGCCGGCGAAGAGGGTGAAGCAGACGCCGGTCTGGTACTCGAAGCCGCGATGCTCGACCGGATCGACGGTGATCGCCAGGGCCGGCGCGGCGGCCCGCAGCAGGCCGACGACCCGCTCGAGGGCGGCCAGCTCGGCACCGGCCTGCGCCGGCAGCTCGAGCCCGGCCAGGCGCTCCAGGGCCCGGTCGGCCGGGCCTGCGGCTTCCAGCATGGCCAGGAACAGCGGCGCGGCTTTCTCTGCCTCCTGGGCCTCCTGGGCGACGGCGGCGGCGTCCTTGCGGTCCAGGGCGGCGCGCAGGGCGCTCCAGCGCGCCGGCGCGAATCCGAAGCCCTCGGCCACCGCCTTGGCCAGCAGCGGCTGGGTCAGATCGAGCGACAGGGTCTCGACGCCCAGCTCGAGCAGCGACTCGGCGGCCAGCAGCGCCACCTCGGCGTCGGCCTCGGGCAGGTCGCTGCCGATCAGCTCGGCGCCGACCTGGCCGAACTGCCGCTCCGGCCGGAGCTGGCCGCCGCGCACCCGCAGCACCTGGCCGCCGTAGCAGAGCCGCAGGGGCCGCGGCGCCTCGGCCAGGCGCGAGGCGGCGATCCGCGCCACCTGGGGCGTGGTGTCGGCCCGCAGCGCCATCATGCGGTGGCTGGCCGGGTCCATCAGCCGGAAGGTGTCCTGGGCCAGGGCCGCGCCGGCGCCCGACAGCAGGCCTTCCTCGAATTCCAGCAGCGGCGGCTTGACCCGCTCGTAGCCGCGCCCGGCGAAAGCGCCGATCAGGCGCTCGACCACGGCGGCCTCGTGGGCCGCCTCGGGCGCCAGGACGTCGCGCAGCCCCGCCGGCAACAGGGCTTTCTCGCCAAGCTCGGTCATGGGCAGAGGGCTCTTGGATGGCCATCGGCAGCGGCGGTCCCCGAACCGCCGCGGCGGCTTACTACCCGCTTTGCCCTGGGACGGCAAAGGAAAAGGCCGGCGCTTCGGGGTTTGGCCCGGCGCGGCGGGGCCCTATAAGAAGCCCTAGTGCATATGCCTGAGGAGGGAGCCTTGGAGGAACTGGATCCGCAAAAGTGGGTAGAAGTCTATGGCGCGCTGGCCGTCGACTACGGCCTCAATCTGGTCGGCGCCATCCTGCTGCTGTTCATCGGCTGGACGATCGCCGGCTGGGTCAAGCGCGTCCTGCAGCGCCAGCTCGACCGCTTGGACGGCGTCGATCACACGGTCAGCCGCTTCCTGGCCAACCTGGCCCGCTACCTGGTCTTGATCATCGTCCTGGTCGCGGTGCTCGGCCAGTTCGGCGTGCAGATCGCCAGCATCCTGGCGGTCCTCGGCACCATCGGCCTGGGCGTCGGCCTGGCCCTGCAGGGCACGCTCTCCAACGTCGCCGGCGGCATCGTGCTGCTGATCCTGCGGCCCTTCAACGTCGGCGACTTCGTCGATGCCGGCGGCAACGCCGGGACGGTGATGGAGATCGGCCTGTTCAACACCGAGCTCAAGACCTTCGACGGCATCTTCCTGACCGTGCCCAACGCCGACATCGCCGCCAGCGCGATCACCAACTTCTCGCGCCATCCCACGCGGCGCCTCGATCTGGCGGTCGGCGTCGGCTATAGCGACGACCTCGACAAGGGCCTCGAGGTCCTCAAGGGGCTGATGGAGGCGGACTCGCGGATCCTGGCCGATCCCGCCCCCGAGGTCATGGTGCTGTCCCTGGGCGACAGCGCGGTCAACCTGAACCTGCGCTGCTGGTGCACGACCGCCGATTTCTGGGCGGTGAAGTGGGATCTGACCCGTAAGATGAAGCTGGAAATCGAAGCGGCGGGCCTGAGCATTCCCTTCCCGCAACAGGATGTCCATATGCATCGGGTCGACAGCAAGGCGGCTTAGCGATCGGTCGAGCATGACGCGAGGAACGCCCCCCACCCTCACCCTCCCCCACAAGGGGGGAGGGAAAGCGCGCGCGGCGCCGATGGCGACTCCCTCCCCCTTCATGGGCTATTGCATTCACACATCTGGGTTGCGGTGTGGTTTGCCAGGTGATTCCTTGGGTCGGTTGGAGCTTGGGAGTTTGAGTGATGTCAGGGATGGGCT
>JANQLT010000172.1 GCA_028280455.1 Kiloniellales bacterium | reverse complement strand
AGCCCATCCCTGACATCACTCAAACTCCCAAGCTCCAACCGACCCAAGGAATCACCTGGCAAACCACACCGCAACCCAGATGTGTGAATGCAATAGCCCGACGAGGGAGAGGGATGCAAAGCCATGTCGAGGCGGAGCCGAGACATAGGCGAAGCCGGGTGAGGGGGCGGTTCGTTTTACTTCGGCGGCGGGACGCTGCCGTAGTTCCGCGTCAGCGGAGAGCGCGTCAGTCGGCCTTCTCGTTGGCCGCCACGAGCTGCGGGGCGGCGCGGCGGCGGCGCAGCTCGTCGATGCGCGCCTTGTTCTTCTTGAAGGCCTTGAGCTCGGCGCCCGCCAGCTCGTGACCGACCGGCAGGTCGAGCTTCAGCGGATTGACCTGCCGGCCCTTGTGCAGCACTTCGTAGTGCAGATGAGGGCCGGTCGAGAGGCCGGTCGAGCCGACGTAGCCGATCACCTGGCCCTGCTTGACCTTTGCCCCGCGCTTGACGCCCTTGGCGTAGTTGTGGAGATGGGCATAGGCGGTCTTGAATCTCTTGTTGTGCTTCAGGCGGATGTACTTGCCGTAGGCGCCGTTGCGGCCGATCCGCTCGACCTCGCCGTCGCCGGCGGCGAGGATCGGCGTGCCGCGCGGTGCCGCGAAGTCGAGGCCCCGGTGCATGCGCGTGTAGCCGAGGATCGGGTGCTTGCGCATGCCGAAGGTCGAGGACATGCGGGCGCCGTCGACCGGCGTGCGCAGCAGGGTCTTGCGGATCGAGTGCCCCTTGGTGTCGTAGTAGTCGCCGCGGCCGGACTTGGTGGTGAAGTGGTAGAGCTCCTGCCGCTTGCCGCTGAGGGTCAGGGCGGCGTAGAGCAGGGCGCCGGTCTTGGCCTCGCGGCCGTTGCTGTCCAGGTGGCTTTCGTAGAGCAGCTCGAGCTGGTCGGTCTTGCGCACCTGGCGCTGGAAATCGACGCTGTGGCTGAAGGCACGCATGACCTCGGCCATGATGCGCGGCGGCACGTCGTGGCCGGCGCCGGCCTCGAACAGCGAGCGCTCGATGACCATGTCGCTGTGCCGGATCTCCACCGTCAGCGGGCGGACCATGGTCCGGGCGACGAAGCCGGGTCCCTCGGCCTTGCGCTGGATCTTGATGTCGCGTTCCGGGTCGGGCTGGAAGCGCAGCGAGACGAGCTGCAGGCCGCCCAGGGAGCCGGCGGCCTCGTCTTCCGGGGCGAAGGCCAGGTGCAGGTCCTGGCCGGGCTGCAGGTCGCGCGGCTGGAAGACGTCGCGCATGGCGACGATGGCGTCGCGCGCGTCGATCTGGTCGATGCCGGCGGAGACCAGCAGGCCCATCAGGGTGTCGCCGGAGCGCACTTTGAGCTTACGGTCGGCGACCGGCGGCGCCTCGACGTCGACCCGGGCCAGGGTGGCCGGGCCCATGGCGATCTGCGGGCCGTGCCAGGGGTCGGCCTCCAGGTCGGCCAGGGGCCCCGACGGCAGCGCGGCGATCGGCAGCGTCCGGGCCGGCGCGGGCGGGCTGAGCAGGGCGATGCCGACGCCCGAGAGCATCAGGGTCGCCACGCCGCAGACGGTCCAGGTCAGGCTGGAGGGAGGCGCCTTGGGCTTGGCGAAGATCCGCCTTTTGAGCTGCAGATCCAATGGCAAGGGCCCCTCCGTCGGTCTCGGGTCCCCGGCTGCCCCGCCGGGTCGGTTGGCACGGGCCCGAATCACTGCGGCAGGCGGCGGAAAACCCGTGCCTGCCGAGGGATGCGTGCCGAGGACACGATTCGCGACTCGTGACTATAGTCGAGTCGCCTGGTTTCACAATCGGGAAAAGGACATAGAAAGTTCACGTTTTGCAAAGGCTTGTCTCAGGGAATTGAGACGCCGGGCGTGGATTAATGAATCTTTCCACAGGAACCGGCCCGGCGATGACGAAAAGGTGACAAAAGGGGTTTGACGGCCGGCGGGCGGGGGCGTATACACCCGGCCCTCGGCAAGAGGTCGGCGCCCTCTGGGCGCTCTTTTCTTGCCGTCCCGCTATTTGACATTGTTGATGAGTATCTCGGAAGGGATGCGCGGGCGGCGTTCTTGGCTCTGGCGGTTTGATCGTTGGGGTTAGGGGCCTTGCAGTCTTGCGTG